>DASYQZ010000034.1:0-10109 GCA_036004865.1 Vicinamibacterales bacterium | reverse complement strand
GTCGTCTACGAGCCGGATCTCAAAGATGACGCGCTGACCGAGGCCATCAAGAGCAGCGGCGCCGATGTCCTCGTCGTTCGCAGCACCACCGTCACCGCGGCGATGCTCGAAGCCGGCGCCTTGTCGCTCGTCGTCCGCGCCGGCGCCGGCTACAACACGATCGACGTCGCCACGGCGTCCAACCGCGGCATCTACGTGTCGAACTGTCCCGGCAAGAACGCCATTGCGGTCGCGGAGCTCGCATTCGCGCTGATGCTCGCGCTCGATCGGCGCGTGCCCGACAACGTCGCCGAGCTGCGCGCCGGGACGTGGAACAAGAAGGAGTACTCGAAAGCGAAGGGTCTGTTCGGCCGCACGCTGGGACTGCTTGGCTACGGCAACATCGGTCAGGAGATGGCGAAGCGCGCGCACGCGTTCGGCATGCCCATCGTCGTGTGGAGCCGGCGGTTCGCGAGCGGGAAAGAAAAGATTTCAGACGCACCCGTACCGATGACCTTGGCAAAGTCGCCCGAAGAAGTGGCCGAACGCGCCGACGTCCTGAGCGTTCACCTCGCGCTCGCCCCCGACACGCGCGGCCTCGTCAGCGCGTCGGTGCTCGACAAGCTGAAGCCGGGGTCGTACTTCATCAACACCGCGCGCGCCGAAGTCGTCGACCAGGCGGCGCTCGAGAAGGCCGTGCGCGAGCGCAACGTCCGCGTCGGCCTCGACGTGTTCGCGGGCGAGCCGGCAGGAGCCACCGGCGAGTTCAAGAGCGCGTTTGCGTCGCTGCCGAATGTCTACGGCACGCATCACATCGGCGCGTCGACCGATCAGGCGCAGGAGGCCATCGCCGCCGAGACCGTCCGGATCGTCGCGAGCTACAAGGACACGGGCAAAGTGCCGAACGTCGTCAACCTGGCGAAGAAGACGCCGGCGACGCACATGCTCGTCGTCCGCCACCGCGATCGGCCCGGCGTTCTCGCCCACGTGTTCGATCATCTGCGCAGCGGCGACATCAACGTGCAGGAAACCGAGAACGTCATCTTCGAAGGCGCGCAGGCTGCGGTCGCGCGCATCAACCTCGACGGCGCGCCGCCCGACGCGCTTCTCAAAACAATTCAGGACGGCAACGCCGATATCCTCGATCTTCACCTGGTGACCATATGACGACGGTTCAGCGCATCCACAATTTTTCGGCGGGGCCGGCCGTACTCCCCGTGTCGGTCCTCGAAGAAATCCAGCGCGACCTCGTCGCGCTGCCCGGCGCCGGCATGTCGATTCTCGAAATCAGCCATCGATCGACGACGTTCGAGTCGATCCTCGATCGCGCCGAAGCGGATATCCGATCGCTCGCGAACATCCCGGCGAACTACAAGGTGCTGTTCCTGCAGGGCGGCGCGAGCCTGCAGTTTTCGATGGTGCCGATGAACCTGCTGAGTGCGGGACAGACGGCCGACTATATCGACAGCGGATCGTGGGCCGACAAGGCCTACAAGGAAGCGAAGAAGGTCGGCAACGCGAACGTCGCGGCGACGACCAAGTCCGACAACTACTCGCGCGTGCCGGCTTCATCGGAGTTGAAGCTGACGCCGGGCGCCGCATACGTGCACATGACCTCGAACAACACGATCGAAGGCACCGAGTTCAAGCAGCTGCCTGAGGTCGGACCTCGAAACGATGTCCCGCTCGTCAGCGATACCTCGTCCGACATGTTCAGCCGCCCGATCGACGTCTCGCGTCACGCGCTCATTTACGCCGGCGCGCAGAAGAACATGGGACCGGCCGGCGTGACGGTCGTCATCATCCGGCAGGATCTTCTGCAGCGATCCCTGGAAAAGAAGTCGTCATTGCCGACCATGCTCAGCTACGCGGTGCATGCCGAGAACAAGTCGCTGTACAACACGCCGCCGGCGTTCGCCGTGTACGCGCTCGGTCTCGTGATGAAGTGGTTGATCCAGCAAGGCGGTCTCCCGGCGATAGAGAGAGTGAATCAACGGAAGGCGGCGAAGCTCTACGCTGAGATCGATCGCACCGGCTTCTATCGCGGCACTGCTCAGAAGGACAGCCGGTCGCTGATGAACGTCACGTTCCGGTTGAGCTCTGAAGATCTCGAGAAACAGTTCGTGAAGGAGGCGACCGCGGCCGGGCTCGACGGATTGAAAGGACACCGCTCGGTGGGCGGCATGCGCGCGTCGATCTACAACGCGTTTCCGGAAGACGGCGTCGAGGCGCTCGTGCAGTTCATGAAGGAGTTCGAAAGAACGCGCGGCTAGAGTTGAGGCAAGCGCAGCGTTTCAATACGTTTTCGGGCCACACGTCGTGCGATCCGTGATACCATCACGTGTTCGCCGTCACCCCAGCCGACGTTCCCCGGGTCAGCTCAGCGCGTCGCTTTTGGGAGGGTAGAGTAGTGCTGTTTTCGCTCGCCATCACGCTCATCGTTGCCACCATCCTCATCCAGACAGCCGTATTCAGCACGACGATCTATCTCCACCGTACCGCGACGCACAAAGCGCTCGTCATTCATCCGGCGCTCGAGTGGACGTTCAGATTCGTGCTCTGGGTTGTCACAGGCCTGGCGACGAAAGAGTGGGTGGCGGTGCACCGGAAGCACCATGCATTCACCGACGAAGAAGGGGACCCGCATAGCCCGAAGCTCGAAGGCTTCTGGAAGGTGCAGCTCGGCAACGTTTACTACTACATGCGCGAAGTGAAGAAGACCGACGTCGTCGAGCGCTACGCCCGCGACATCAAAGAGGGATGGTGGGACGAGCACGTGTTCAGGCACGGATGGGTCGGTCTGACGCTCGGGACGATCGCGCTCTGTGCCCTCATGGGCATCGGTTGGGGTCTGCTGGCGGCGGGCATTCACGCGGTCATCTACGTCTTCGTGCTCTCCTCCTCGATCAACGGGCTCTGCCATCACGTCGGCTACAGGAACTTCAAGAACACCGCGACGAACATCCGCTTCATTGCGCTGCTCACCGGCGGCGAAGGGTTGCACAACAACCACCACGAATACCCGCGCAGCCCGAAGTTCAGCTGGCGCGCCAGTGAATTCGATCCCGCATGGCCGGTCATCAAGCTCCTCATCGCGCTGAAGCTCGCCAAGCCGTACAAGACCATCGCTGAAATCGCCGCTTAATTCTGTCCGGGCGTCGTGCTGAATCGGCCGCGGCGTCTGCGCCGTCTGCGCCTGCGGCGGAATGGCGGATGCTCGCCCAGATCTTCTCCGGCGCCGGCCGCCGCCGCCTGAGGGCTTTCCGCGATCAACGCGTTCCAGTGCTCGACGAGCTCCGGCGAGCCGCCGTGCATCTCGAGCCACGTGAGCGCTTCGCGAAAGATGTGACGGTGGGCGAGTGCGTGCTTCGCGCGCGAGCTTGCCGACACTTCGCGCAGGCGGCGCTGCAATCCGAGAATCTGCCGCAGCCGCTCGATGTCGCGCCGCGCCAGCGGAAGGTCTCCGAGCCGCGGACCCGACGCGCGGTGTTCGCGCGGTTCCGGCCGGGGACGGTCTTCGGAGCGTCCCTGGGGAGAGTGTTGAGAGTGTTGAGAGTGTTGGGAGCGGACCTCCTGCAGCGAGATGCCAAGCGGCACGAGCATGCTGCCGAGCAGGATCGAATTGGTCAGCGTGTCAGGCGTCGTGTCGAAGCGGCGGCGATACGCATCGAGCGACGCGAGCGAACGCCACAACCCTTCGGTCGCGCCCCTGTGCAGCTCGGCCGAGATTGGCTCGAGCAGACCGACGTCGGCCAGGCCGCGGAACGCGCGCTCGGCTGATCCGGCCCGCAGAATCTTGTAGTACTCCTCGAGCAGCCGCGGCTGCGAGCTCTTGGCAATCTCGCGGCGGTGCGTGCGGATGGCGTCGACGAGCGTCGGCTCGATGGTGAAGTCGAGCCGCGCGGCCAGCGCGATCGCGCGAATCATGCGTACCGGATCCTCGCGCAGCCGCACGTCCGGATCGCCGATCGATCGCACGACGCCGGCGCGCAAATCAGCGAGGCCGTCGACGTAATCGATGACCGAGAAGGTGGCGATGTCATAAAACATCGCGTTGATGGTGAAGTCGCGGCGGAACGCGTCTTCTTCCGGCGTCCCGAATGTGTTGTCGCGATGGATCAGATGTTCGCCTTCCGGCGTGGTCGGATCCGGCGCCGGCACGCCGTCCGCCACGACCTCTTCGCCCGGCGCGACCTGCCGCCGGAACGTCGCGACCTCGATGACCTTCTGGCCGAACTTGACGTGCGCGAGCCGGAAGCGCCGGCCGATGATCCAGCAATTCCGGAACAGCTTCTTGACCTGATACGGATGCGCCGACGTCCCGATGTCGAAGTCCTTCGGATGCCGGCCGAGGATCAAGTCGCGAACGCTGCCGCCGACGAGATACGCGATGTGATCGAACTGTCGCAGACGGTAGAGGACTTTGAGCGCGTCGGGATCGATGTCACGGCGCGAGATCGTGTGCTGCTCGCGCGGAACGATCTTCGGCTCACCCATCGGAGGGCATTGTACCCGAGAGGCCAACTGAGCTACCTAAGCCATTGACCGCGAGTCAGTTAGCACGCGATTCCGCTGTGGTACCATCACCTCATGCGTCGTGTGATGTGTGTGATCGCGGTCATGGCGGCATCGGCAGCGCGCGTCGGAGCGGCTGACGATCCCCTGGCGCGCGCCCGTCTCCTCTACAACCAGCGGCAGTTTCAGGAAGCGGTCGCCGCGGCCGAGCAGGCGCGCCGGATTCCGGCGCGCGCCGACAGCGCCGATCTCGTCGCCGCGCGCGCGTACCTCGAGCGCTATCGCGAGAGCGCGGCGTCCGACGACCTCACCAATGCGCGCGAGCGCCTGCGCCGTCTCGATCCGCAGCGGTTCCTCCCGCGCGAGCGCGTCGAGTACATGGTCGGCCTCGGCGAGACGCTGTATTTCGATCAATCGTTCGGCGCGGCGGCGGCGGTCTTCGAATCGGTGCTGCAGAGCGGCGAGCTGCTCGCGGCGAGCGCGCGCGAGCGCGTGCTCGACTGGTGGGCCGACGCGCTCGAGCGCGACGTGCGGCCGCGGCCCGAGATGGACCGCCGCGGCGTGTATCAGCGGATCCGCGATCGGATGGACGGAGAGCTCGCGCTGCATCCCTCCAGCGGCACCGCCGCGTACTGGCTGGCGGCCGCGGCGCGCGGACACGGCGATCTTCAGGGCGCGTGGGACGCCGCGCAGGCGGCATGGGTGCGCGCGCCGCTCGCCGCCGACAAGGGCGTCGCCCTGCGCGCCGACGTCGATCGCCTGGTACAGCGCGCCATCATTCCAGAGCGCGCGAAAACAATGTCGTCGCCCGGGCAATCGGTGCAGTCGCTGCAGCAGGAGTGGGAGCGGTTCAAAGAGCGGTGGAAGCGGTAGGATTGGCGATCAAATGGGCCTCATCCATGTGACGGTCATGGTGAAAGTTCCAGCCTCTTCGAACGGCGGCTACGAAGCCCTGTTTCTTGTCGACACCGGCGCGATCGATTCGATGGCGCCGGGCAACGAGCTCCTGAAGGCCGGCATCCAACCCGTTGGACGCACGAGTCACGAGCGCGCGGATGGCAGTTTGCACGAGTATCGGTTTGGTTTGGCTCAGATCGAATTCATGGGTGAGATCACGGCAGGTCGCGTCATCTTCGGGCCTGATGATGTTGAACCGATCCTGGGGGTGACGGCTCTCGAATCGGTCGGCATCTCAATCGATCCGGCGACGCGGACGCTGAAGCGGTTGCCTGCGCTTCCTCTCAAGTAGGATTAGGACTTCGCGTCTTTCCAGTTCCCGCCGATACCGACATCCACGGTGAGCGGCACTTCGAGCCTGGCGGCCGACTGCATCTTCTCCTGCACGATCGCCGCGAGCTCGTCGGCGCGCGTCTGCGGGACCTCGAACAGCAGCTCGTCGTGCACGGTGAGAATCATCCGCGCGTCGGGATGCGCGGCGAGCGCGGCGTGCACGTCGATCATCGCGCGCTTCATGATGTCGGCCGCCGTCCCCTGAATCGGCATGTTCACCGCCATCCGTTCGGCCGCCGAGCGAATCTGAAAATTCCGGCTGTTCAGTTCGGGCACGAGCCGGCGCCGTCCGTACAGCGTCTTGACGATGCCGGTGGCGCGTCCTTCTTCGAGCGTGCGATCGATGAACGCGCGAACGCGCGGGAAACCCGCGAAGTATCCGTCGATGAACTCCTGCGCCGCGTCGGGCGTGACGCCGATGTCCTTCGACAGCGTGAACGCGCTCTTCCCGTACAGCAGCGCGTAGTTGACCATCTTGGCGACGCTGCGCAGCTGATGCGGGTCTCGTCCGCTGTCGGCGCCGAAGATCTTCAGCGCCGTCCGCTCGTGAAAGTCGGCCCCTTCCCGAAACGCGTCGACGAGCACGGGATCCTGTGACATGTGTGCGAGGACGCGGAATTCGATCTGCGAGTAGTCGGCCGAGATCAGGACGTTGCCCGGCTCGGCGATGAACGCGCGGCGGATCTCGCGGCCGAGCGCCGTTTTGATCGGGATGTTCTGCAGGTTCGGATCGCTGCTGCTCAACCGGCCGGTCGCGGCGACCGCCTGATTGAAACAGGTGTGGACGCGTCCGGTGTCGGGATTCACGAGCTGGGGCAGCGCGTCGATGTACGTGCCTTTCAGCTTCATGAGCGCACGCCATTCGAGAATGTGCCGCGGGAGGTCGTGGGCGAGCGCGAGCTCCTCGAGCACTTCCACCGCCGTCGACGGCGCGCGCGACGTGCCGGTCCGCTTCAGCACCGGCAGCTGCATCTTGTCGAAGAGGATCTCCGACAGCTGCTTGGGCGAGCCGATGTTGAATTCGCCGCCGGCCAGGCCGTAAATCTGCGCGGTGCGCTGCGCGAGCTCCTGCTCCAGCTTCTGCGACTGCGCCGCCAGCAGCGGGCCGTCGACGCGGATGCCGGCGCGCTCGACGGCCATCAGCACCGGAATCAGCGGCAGCTCGAGCGTCTCGTACACGTTCATCAATTGATCTGTCTCGAGCTGCTTGCGCAGGATCGGCACGAGTTGACCCGTGAGATCCGCGCGCTCGCCGGCGTAGTCGACGACTGCCTCCGCCGGCACCTCCGCCAGCGACATCGCCTTTGCGCCGCGGCCGCAGATGTCTTCTTCCCCGATCGTCTTGTAGCTCGTGTACTCGAGCGCCAGCTCGTCGAACTTGTGCTCGGACCGCGTGGCGTCGATGAGATAGCTGGCGATCATCGTGTCGAGATCGAGACCGCGGAGCGTCACGCCATGGCGCGCCAGCATGATGGCGTCGAATTTCAGATCGTGGCCGACCTTGGCGATCGACGGGTCCTCCAGCACACTGCGCAGCGCATCGAGGGCGACGTGAATCGGCACCGACTCGGTCGCGCCCAGCGCGCGATGGCCGGTCGGCACGTAGTCCGCCTCGCGCGGCGCTGTCGAAAAGGCGAGACCGACGATGGCGGCGCGCGTGGCGCCGGGTTGATCGGGCAGCACGCGCAGCGCAAATGATCCGGCGGCTCTCAGCCGATCGGCGAGCGCTCGCAGATCCTCGGGCGTGTTGACCGTGCGGTAGGTCTTCGCCGTCGTGTCGGCCGTCGGCGCGTATTCCTTGGCGAGGCTGCGGAACCCGAGCTCGTTGAAAATCACGAAGGATCGCTCGCGCGAGCCGCCGCGATATCGCACGGCTTCGGGATCGAACTCCACCGGCACGTCGGTGCGGATCCGCGCCAGCACCTGACTCTGCCGCGCATCCTCTGCGTGCCCGAGGAGTCCCTCGCGGTACCGCTTGTTCTTGATTTCGGCGGCGTGCACGAGGAGATTCTCCATCGTGCCGTACGTGGCGATCAGCTCGCGCGCGCCTTTGTCGCCGATGCCGGGCACACCCTTGATGTTGTCGATCGTGTCGCCCATCAGCGCCATCACGTCGACGACCTGTTCCGGCGTGACGCCAAGCTTTTCCTTCACGCCGGCGATGTCGTACCACGTTCCTTCGTCGCGCGGATTGAAGACGCGGATGCCGCCGCCGACGAGCTGAAAGAAATCCTTGTCCAGCGTGACGATGGCGACGTCGAAGCCTGCGGCCGAGGCCTTGACCGCGAGCGTGCCGATCACGTCGTCGGCTTCGTAGCGCTCCGAGGTGAGAATCGGGACGCCGAGCGCTTCGCACGCGGCGTGCACCATCGTGATTTGCTGCGCGAGCTCGTCCGGCATCGGCGTCCGGTTCGCTTTGTAGTCCGAGACGAGGTCGTCGCGGAAGGTGCGTCCCGGCAGATCGAACGACGCGGCGATGTACTGCGGCGCGTGCTCGTTGAGCAGCTTGCGCAGCATCGTCACGAAAATGTAGACGGCGTTGGTCGGCTGGCCCTTTGCGTTGCGCAGCAGACCGCCGTCGGCGGTGCGGACCGGCGCGTGATACGCGCGGTACATCTGCGAGCTGCCGTCGATGAGATAGACGATCGGTTTGGCGGCCATGGTAAAAATTTCGCCGCTCTCACGCGCAAAAACCGCGTCCGCGTGAGAGCGGCAAAATTTTTACTATATCATTGAGCGTTATGCGGATCGGTGAGGGCGCGCGAGGTGTGCTCTGCGTGCTTTGCGGTCTCTGCGTTCTTCTCGGCTCGTGCGGCCGGACGGCGAGCGTGTTCCGCCAGTACGAGTACGAGGAGGAGGTGTATCTGTCGCTCGACGGAACCGCGACCGTCTACGTGCACGGCTCCATCGCGGCGCTGAATGCGCTGCGCGGCACGGGGTTCAACGCGAATCCTTCCGCGCGGTTCGATCGCGAACCCTTCCGACAGTATTTCGCGACGCCGGTCACGCGGGTCACGCGCGTCAGCTCGTCGCGCCGGAGCGGGCGGCGCTTCGTGCACGTGCGCCTCGAGGTCGACGACATCAGGCGGCTCGGCGAGGTGGCGCCGCTTGCGTGGTCGACCTATCGCTTCAGCCGCGACGGCGAGCTCTTCGTCTATCGACAGAGCGTGGGGCCTGCGGCGGGGAAGGACGTCGGGCCTGGGAAGGACATCGGGTGGACCGGCCGCGAGCTGACGGCGTTCCGCCTGCATCTGCCGAGCAAGATCCGCTGGGACAATTCCGGGCACGATATCGGACGCGGCAACATTCTCGCGTGGGAGCAGCCGCTGACCGATCGGCTGCGCGGCGCGCGGGTGGACATCGAGGCGCGGATGGATCCGCAGTCGATTCTCTATCGCACGCTGTGGCTGTTCGGCGCGACGTTCGTCGCGGTGGCGATGGCGTTCGGCGCGGTGATCTGGTGGGTGATCCGCCGCGGCGGCGCGGCCGTGCCGGCCGAGGCACATACGCCGTGACGCTGGCAAACTAACAGAGCATTGCCGAATTAAAATCGCCACCACGGAGGACACGGAGGACAGGAGGTTCAAACCTTTACAAAACAGGATTTTTCCTCCGCGTCCTCCGTGGTGGAGAGCTTGATTCCGCAACGCGCTCTAAGAAATTAATGATGGCGTTCGATCAATTCGGCGCGAAGCCGACCGTACTCCGCTGCTCCCGCTGCGGCAAGTTCGTCGACTGGGACGAAGCGCAGGTGCAAGTCATCTGTTCGTGCCGGCCGCACATCAATCTGCCGCCGGTGCTGGTACGCGAAGCGACCGACAGCGATCGCGCGGCCGCGCGCGAGCTGTTCGCGCGCGACTTCGGCCGCACGCACATCGTCGCATTCGGCGAAGTGATGGACATCGATCAGATGCCGGCGCTCGTCGCGATCATGCACACCGATCCGTCCGGCGCGCTGGCCTACCGCCTGCTCGGCGACGCGCTGCACATCGTCGCGCTCGCCACCGATCCGATGTGGCAGCGATCGGGCGTCGGCGGACATCTGGTCGCCGAGGCCGAGCTCCTCGCGCGCCGTCTCGGGCTGAAGCGCCTGCTCGTTTCGACGACGAACGATAATCTGCCGGCGTTGTACTTCTATCAGCGGCGCGGCTATCTCCTGACGGATCTCGTGCCGAACAGCATCATCGCGCAGACGGGACAGGCGGTCGCAGGCTTCGCGGGAATTCCGGTGCGGGACGAGGTGAGGCTGGAGAAACGAATCGGGTAATTGGGGAATCTGGTAATCGGGTAATTGATCGGGCAATTGGGCAATCCGATTACCAGAT
>DASYQZ010000033.1:0-21746 GCA_036004865.1 Vicinamibacterales bacterium | reverse complement strand
AACTTCGCGTTCGGCGTCTGCGGCTGCACCGGCGACTGGACGATGGCGTCGTTTGTCGACGAGGCGACGACGCGGATCAGAAAGCAAGTAGGCAGCGGACGCGTCGTCTGCGCGCTGAGCGGCGGCGTCGACTCGACGGTCGCGGCGTTGCTCATTCGTCGCGCCGTCGGCGATCAGCTGACGTGCGTCTTCGTCGACAACGGCGTCCTGCGACTCGACGAAGCGAGTCAGGTACGGAAGCGCTTCGAGCGACTGCAGCTTCCACTCGTGTTCGTCGATGCATCGCAGCTGTTTCTCAATCGACTCGCCGGCGTCGTCGATCCCGAACAGAAGCGCAAAATCATCGGTGCGACGTTCATCGACGTGTTCGAGGAGCAGGCGACGAACCTCGGTCGCGTCGATTTTCTCGCTCAAGGGACGCTGTATCCGGACGTCATCGAATCGGTCGCGATTGTCGGACAATCGTCGGTCATCAAGAGTCACCACAACGTCGGCGGCCTGCCCGATCGCATGCGCATGACGCTCGTCGAGCCGCTGCGCGAGCTCTTCAAGGACGAAGTCCGGGTCGTCGGCCGTCAGCTCGGACTGGAAGAGGAATTCGTCGTCCGCCAGCCATTTCCCGGGCCTGGATTGGCCGTCAGGATTCTCGGCGCGGTGACACCGGATCGCCTCGCCCTGTTGCGGCGGGCCGACGCGATCGTCGCGGAGGAAGTGCGGCGCGAGGGCTGGTACGCGCGTCTGTGGCAAAGCTTCGCGGTGCTGCTGCCAGTGCAGAGCGTCGGTGTGATGGGTGACGAGCGGACCTACGAATACACCGCCGCGATTCGCGCGGTCGAGAGCAAGGACGGCATGACGGCTGACTGGGCGCGCCTGCCGCACGACCTGCTCGCACGCATCTCGTCGCGCATCGTCAACGAGGTCAAGGGCATCAACCGCGTCGTGTACGACATCAGCTCGAAGCCGCCGTCGACGATCGAGTGGGAATGAGCTTGAGCGCCTGCGGCCCGAGCGAGGTTGGGGCCCCGCGAGCCTAGGGAAATGGAATTCGTTCATCTGCATCTCCACACCGAGTTCTCGCTGCTCGACGGCGCGTGCCGCATCGACGAGCTGCTGGACCACGCAGCGAAGCTGAAGATGCCGGCGATTGCGGTCACCGAGCACGGGAACCTCTTTTCGTCGGTGATGTTCCACGATCAGGCCCGCAAGAAGGGCGTGAAGCCGATTCTCGGGTGTGAGGTGTACGTCGCGCCGGGCGATCGCCGTCACAAGAGCGGGAATCCGGGGGAGACGGCGAATCATCTCGTGCTGCTCGCCGAGACCAGCGAGGGCTACCACAATCTGATCAAGCTCGTGTCGGCCGGGTACACCGAAGGCTTCTACTACAAGCCTCGCATCGACAAGGAGCTGCTGGCGCAGCATGCCAAGGGTCTCATCGGTCTCAGCAGCTGCTTGAAAGGCGAGGTCGCCGAGGGCCTCTCGCATCAGCAGGAGAGGAAAGCGCGCGACGCGGCGGCCGCGTACAAGGACATCCTCGGCCCCGAGAACTTTTTTCTCGAGATGCAGTGGCACGGCATCGAGGAGCAGCGCGTCGTCAACAGCGGCATCCCGGCGATTGCGAAGGATCTCGGCCTGGGCCTCGTCTGCACAAACGACGTCCACTACCTGCGCGACAGCGACGCGCATCCGCACGACATCCTGCTGTGCATCGGCACGGGCAAAGCCTTCAGCGATCCGAAGCGGTTGCGCTACGAGGCGCGGCAATTCTTCCTGAAAACATCAGAGGAGATGGCGGACGTCTTCAAGGATTTCCCGGACGCGGTCGCCAACACGGTCCGCATCGCCGACCGCTGCAACGTGACGATCGGCGAAGGCGAGAACTACCTGCCGAACTTCGACGTGCCGGCCGGATTCACACTCGACGATTACTTCGAGCATGTTGTCCGCGAAGGATTCACGCATCGGCTTCCACGGCTGCAACAGCTGTCGGCGTCAGGTGCGCTGCGCCACACCGTCGACGAGTACGAGCGCCGGCTCTCGTACGAAGTCGAGATGATCAAGAAGATGAAGTATCCGGGATACTTCCTGATCGTCTGGGACTTCATCCGCTACGCGCGCGAGCGCGGCATTCCGGTCGGGCCGGGCCGCGGATCCGCCGCCGGCAGCCTGGTGGCCTACTGTCTTCGCATCACCGACGTCGATCCGCTGGACTTCGACCTCATTTTCGAGCGGTTTCTGAACCCCGAGCGCGTGTCGATGCCCGACATCGACATCGACTTCTGCGAACGCCGACGCGGTGAGGTGATCGAATACGTCACGCGCAAGTACGGCCGTGAGAACGTCGCGCAGATCATCACCTTCGGGACGATGAAGGCCAAGGCGGTGGTGCGGGACGTCGGCCGCGTGCTCGAGATGCCGTTCGCGGACGTCGACAAGGTCGCCAAGCAGATTCCGGCGGCGCTCGACATGACGCTCGACAGGGCGCTCGAAGAGAGCGAGCCGCTGCGGCAGATGGAGCAGAACGACCCGAAGGTCAAGGAACTGCTCAACGTCGCGAAGCGGCTCGAAGGGATGACGCGTCACGCCTCTGTTCACGCCGCGGGCGTCGTCATCGCACCGAACGCGATCACGGAATACGCACCGCTGTACCGCGGCGCGCACGATGAAATCGTGACGCAGTGGTCGATGAAGGACATCGAGCGGGTCGGCCTGCTCAAGATGGACTTCCTCGGTCTCAGCACGCTGACGCTCATCGACGACTGCGTGAAGGAAATCGCGCGCACGACGGGCGAGACGCTCGACATCGGCAGCGTCCCGTTCGACGATCCGAAGACGTATCAGATCTTCCAGGATGGCCAGACCTACGGCATCTTCCAGTTCGAGTCGAGCGGCATGCGCGACATCTTGCGGAAGGCGAAGCCGCAGCGGCTCGACGACCTGATCGCGTTGAACGCGCTGTACCGGCCCGGTCCGCTGCGCAGCGGCATGGTCGACGACTTCATCGCGCGCAAGGGCGGAAAGGTCGAGATCAGATACGAGCTTTCGCAGCTCGAGCCGATCCTCCGCGAGACCTACGGCGTCATCGCGTATCAGGAGCAGGTCATGCGGATCGCTCGCGAGCTCGCCGGCTTCACGCTGGGCGAGGCGGACATCCTGCGCAAGGCGATGGGGAAGAAGAATCCCGAGGTGATGGCGAAGCAGCGCGGGAAATTCATCGACGGCGCGAAGAAGAACGGGATTCCCGAACGAAAGGCGGGGCCGATCTTCGACCTGATGGAGCACTTCGCCGGCTATGGCTTTCCGAAGGCGCATTCCACGGCGTATGCGTTCCTCGCCTACCAGACGGCGTACTTGAAGGCCAACTACCCGTGGCACTTTGCCGCCGCGCTGCTCACCATCGAGGCGCAGAACACCGACAAGCTGGCGCTGTATCTCGGCGAGTGCCGCGACCGTGGCATCCCGGTCCTGGCGCCGGACATCAACGAGAGTCAGCTTCGATTCACCGTGGAACCGGACACGGGCGTGCGCTTCGGCTTGTTCGCCATCAAGAACGTCGGCGAGGGCGCGATTCAGTCGTTGCTCGACGTCCGCAAGAAGCAGGGGCGCATCTCATCGCTCGTCTCACTCTGCGAGGATCTCGATCTGCGCCTGGTCAACAAGCGCGTGTTCGAGAGCCTGGCCAAGGCCGGCGCATTCGATTCGCTGGCCAGGGGGACCTCGCACGAGACGCTGCCGTCCACGGCGCTTCGTCCCCGGTTGCTCGCCGCAGTCGACGGCGCGTGCGAATACGGCGCGCGCATCCAGCGCGATCGCGATCAGGGCCAGGCGCAGTTGTTCGGCGGCCTTGACGAGAGCGCGGCCGCGTCGGCAGGTGACGGCCTTCAGGCCGTCACGTTGCCGGAGGCAAAGGCGTGGACCGAGGCCGAACAACTGGCGTTCGAGAAGGAGACGCTCGGGTTGTACTGGAGCGGGCATCCCGTGGATCGCTTCGCGCCCGCGCTGAGGGAGTTCGGCGCGAAGTCCATCGGCGAACTGGCGGAGGTGCAGCCGAGCGCTGCGCGCGACAACGTCAACGGCGGGTGGGGTCCCGGTGGGCCGAAACCGATCGAACCCGACACGAGCATCGGCGGCATCGTCGCCGCGTGCCGTCAACTGAAGACGCGCAAGGGCGATCGCATGGCGGTCTTCACGCTCGAGGACGCGCAGGGTGGCGTCGAAGTCATCGCGTTCCCCGAGACGTATCAGCGGAGCGCGGCGCTGATTGAGACCGGCACCATGGTGCTCGTCCGCGGCAAGCTGGAGCGCGACGACGAGACGGTCCGGATCGTGGCGTCGGAGATCGCGCCGATCGAGAGCATCCGGGAGCGCGTCGCACGTGAGGTGGCGATTCACCTCCGCAAGCCGGCCGACCGCCAGACGCTCGAGACGCTCGGGGCGATTTTTTCGCGGCACCGCGGCGACCGGAAGGTATCGTTCGAGGTCGAAACCGGCGAGCCGAACCGGCTGCGCGTGAAGCTGGACGTCAGCTCGCAGATTCGCGTGCGGCCGTCGCCGACCCTGATTGCCGAAGTGGAGCAGCTGGTCGGTGCGGGTTCGGTGGAGCTGCGATGACGAACCATCAAGCCGAGTCGCGATACACGTAGTCGATGCCTGTCGAGACCCTCGAATTCGAGGAGCCGATTGCCGTTCTCCTGAAGGAGATCGAAGCGCTGACGCTCCTGCCGCGCACCGACGCGCACGATCGGGAGATCGAGTCGTTGCGCCGCCGCGTCGAGACGGTCCGCGCGGAGCTCTATCGATCGCTGACGCCGTGGCAGCGCGTGCTCGTGTCCCGGCATCCGAACCGTCCTGACCTCGAGGATTTCGTCCAGCAGCTGTTCACGAACTTTGTCGAGATCCACGGCGATCGCCGATTCGCCGACGACCACGCGATCATGACCGGCTTCGCCGAGTACAAAGGACAGCGGGTGCTGCTCGTCGGGCACGTGAAAGGCAGCGACACCAAGGAAAAGATCTACAGGAACTTCGGTTACGCGCGGCCGGAGGGGTACCGCAAGGCACTGCGGGCGATGCGCCTCGCTGAGAAATTCCGCCGTCCGGTCATCGTCTTCGTCGACACGCCGGCGGCGTATCCCGGGATCGAGTCGGAGGAGCGGGGCGTCGCCGAGGCGATTGCGGTCAACCTGCGCGACATGATGATGCTCGACACGACGATCGTCGTCATCATCAGCGGCGAGGGCGGCAGCGGCGGTGCGCTCGGCATCGCGATCGGCGATCGCGTGCTGATGCAGGAGTTCGCGATCTACAGCGTCATCCCGCCGGAGGGCTGCGCCGCCATCCTCTGGCGCGACGCCGCGAAGAAGGTCGAAGCGGCGGACGCGCTCAAGCTCACCGCGCCGGATCTGCTGAAGGCCGGCATCATCGACGAGATCATCGGCGAGCCGATCGGCGGCGCACACACCGATCCCGCGGGCGCCGCCAAGTTGGTCGACGACGTGCTTGCCAGGGTGTTGAGCGACGTCACCGCCCTGGACAGCGAGACCAGGCTGGCGTTGCGGTACGAGAAGTTTCGAAACATGGGTCGGGTCGGGATTGATTTCGTGGACGAGGGTGGCTAGGGAGCATTTGTGTCCTTCAACTTTTTCGAGGAACTCTCCACCACGGAGGACACGGAGGACACGGAGGGTAGATCCTTCTCGACTGGGACTTCATACCCGTTGACGACGTGTTTGATCCCCTGCCGAAGGTGCGGGACGTTGAGTTGATCAGAAGGCCAACTGACCGCCCACTCAACTTTAGATAGGCAATCAGCTGCGCTGTGTGAAGGGGGAGTAGTTTTTCAACGGCTTTGAGCTCGACGATCACACGGGTTTCGACCAGGAAGTCGATTCGGTATCCGACATCAAGGGTGATTCCGTCGTAAACGACAGGTAGTCGAACTTGGTGCTGAAACTGCAGACCTCTCGACATGAACTCATGACACAGACACGCGTTGTAAGTGCTCTCGAGCAACCCCGCCCCGAGTGCGCTGTGTACTTTCATCGCGGCGCCGAGGATTCGATATGTGATGTCTTCCTGCAGCATAAGGTACCTACCTCCGTGTCCTCCGTGTCCTCTGTGGTGGAGGTTTCAAGCAAGCAACCTGAGCGCCAGTCTAGGAAGCACACATGATCACCCCGCGCTGGGAATCGCTTGGCTGCGACGATCCCGCGGCGAATCGGTTGGCCGAGGCGCTGCGGATCGCGCCGATCGTCGCGCGCCTGCTCTGTCAGCGCGGGCTCGGAGACCCGGACGTCGCGCGGCGGTTCCTGAACCCGTCTCTCGATCACCTCCACGATCCGATGATGCTGGCCGGCATGCGTGAGGCCGTGGATCGCATCATGGCGGCGATCGCGCGACGGGAGCGGATTGCGATCCACGGTGACTACGACGTCGACGGCATCACCTCGACGGTCATCCTGCGACGCGCGTTGGAGCTGCTCGGCGCCGACGTGGTGCATTTCATCCCCGAGCGCTTGAAGGACGGCTACGGGTTGCAGCCGGCGGCGATGGATCGGCTCCATGCCGACGGCGTCGCCCTCGTCGTGTCGGTCGACTGCGGCATTCGCGGCGCCGATGCAGCGCGGCGCGCGCGCGAGCTCGGGATCGATTTGATCATCACGGACCATCACGAGCCGGACGCCGAGTTGCCGCCGGCGCTGGCGGTCATCAATCCGAAGCGCCACGACTGCAACTATCCGGACAAGTACCTCGCCGGCGTCGGCGTCGCGTTGAAGCTGGTGCAGGCGCTCTGCCGGCGCGCGGACCGCGACGGCTGGATGCCCGGCTTCATCAAAGTCGCCGCGATTGGGACGCTCGCCGACGTCGTGCCGCTGGTCGGCGAGAACCGGGTGATCGCGAAAGTCGGCCTCGACTTGCTCTCGCGCGGGCCGCACAAGATTGGATTGCGATCGCTGCTCGACATCTCAGGGTTGACGGGGAAGACGATCGACAGCTACCACATCTCGTTCATGCTGGCGCCGCGCGTCAACGCGGCCGGCCGCATGAGCACGCCCGACATCGCCACGCGGCTCCTGCTCGCCGCCGACGAAGCGATGGCCGAGGAAGTCCGGCAGCTCGCGATGACGCTCGACGGCGAGAACCTCAAGCGGCAGGAGGAGGAAGCGGAGATCCTCGCGGCCGCGAAGAAGATCGTGCAGACCGATCCGGACATCGGCGCGCGTTCCGTGCTGGTGGTGGCCGGCGACGGCTGGCATCGCGGCGTGATCGGCATCGTCGCGTCCAAGCTCGTCGACACCTTTCATCGGCCCGCGATCGTGCTGTCGGTCGAAGACGATGTGGCGCACGGGTCGTGCCGCAGCATTCCCAAGTTCGACATGCTCGGGGCGCTCGAGCGGTGCGCACCCCTCTTCATTCGATTCGGCGGCCACAGACAGGCGGCGGGACTCGCCCTCGAGGCCTCGCGCATCAAGGAGCTCCGGCTGGCGGTCAACGCCGTCGCGGACGAAACACTGAGCCCCGAGGACCTCATGCCCAGGCTGCGCATCGACGGGGACCTCACGTTCCGCGGCATCACCGGCGACGTCGTCTGCGGCGTCACGTCGCTCGCGCCCTTCGGCGCCGGCAACCCGCGCCCGGTCTTCGCCGCCCGGCGCGTCGAGATCATCGATGGTCCGCGGATGCTGAAGGAGCGGCACCTCAAGATGGCGCTCAAGCAGGACGGTCGCGTCTTCCGCGCGATCGCCTGGCGCGCGGCCGAGCGCCACGACTACCTCACCGAGCACAAGGCCGCGGTCGACGTCGCGTTCTCCCTCGATCAGAACCAGTACAATGGAGACACGTTCGTCGAGCTGTCGCTCGCCGATTTGCGTCAATCGGAAGTCTGAAGTCCGAAGTCTGAAGTCTGATGTCTCAGCAGGGACTGGGGACTAGGGATTCGAGTCCAAATCCCGAATCCCAAATCCCGAATCCCTACACTCTTGCACCATGCGCTGGCAACGAAGAGCCCGGCTGATAATTGCCGCCTTCGCGGTCGCCTTCGCGGTCGTGCTGGCCCGGCAGTGGAAGCCGCGTCAGCCGGCGCCGACCGCGACGCCCGTCCCTCGCTCCGATCCCGGCGCGGCCGTCGAAGTGGCCGGAGGCCGGCTCGAGCGCTTCAAATCCTCGCGGCAGGACGTCAGCGTCGAGTTCCAAAAGCAACTGATGTATGCCGACGGATCGACGAAGCTCTTCGGCGTCACGATCGTGGCCGACGCAAAAGACGGGAAGGGCACCTTCACCGCCACCGGCAAGCAGGCCGAGGTCGGCCCGGACGGATCGACGGTCCTGCTGAATGGCGACGTGCAGCTCGTGTCGTCCGAGATTCGGGCGCGTACCGAACACGCGACCTTCTCGAAGAGTGACGACACCGTCCGGGCGCCGGGGCCGGTCGAGTTGACGGAGGGAAAAACCACCGCACGCGGCGTCGGCATGACGTTCGATCGCGAGCGCGACGTGCTCGTGATCCTGGACCAGGCGGTCGTCCGCATGGACGCCGACGAATCAGGAGCTGGCGCGACGGAAATCACCTCGGGCAGCGCGATGTTCGCGCGCCGCGAACGGATTCGACAGTTCGACAAGACCGTCCGCATTCAGCGCGGAGGGCAGACGATCGAGGCCGAGACGGCGGTCGCGCATCTCAGCGAGGACGAGAAGCGCATCGAGTTGATCGAGCTGCGCGGCGGCACGAAAATTACGACCGCCAACGCCGCGGCCGGCGCGTTGCAGTCGCTGACCGGACGCGATGTCACGCTGAAGTACGCGGCCGACGGGCAGGCGCTTCAGCAGGTCGTGATCGGCGGAAACGCCTCGGTCCAAGTGGCTGGCGATCCGGGGAAGCCCGGCCGCGAGATCGTCGCGGGGATGATGGACATCGCCCTGGCGCCGGACGGATCGACGCCGACCGCGCTCATCGCGAGAGACGCCGTGCGGCTGACGATGCCTCCCGAACCCGGCGTGCCCGGCCGGACAATTCAGTCCGCGACGCTCGATGCGAAAGGAGACGCGGGCCGCGGCCTGACGCGCGCCGTGTTCTCCGGGAACGTCCAGTATCGCGAGCGCGGGCAGAACGTGAACCGGGCCGCGAGCGCCGCGACGCTCGACGTCGGCCTCAAGCGCGGCATGAGCGCGATCGAAGACGCGAAGTTTTCCCGCGCAGTGCGGTTCGAAGAAGGAAAGATGGCGGCGGTCGCCGCGGCCGCCCGCTACGACGTCGACAACGGGACGCTGGAGCTCAGTGGATCGGAGCCCGGCGCGGCCGCGCCGCGAGTCGTCAACGACCAGATCGCCGTCGACGCCGCCAAGATCGACGTGACGCTCGAGGGCCCGAAGGTCAAGGCGGCCGCGACCGGGAACGACAAAGTGAAAAGCGTGCTGCAGCCGTCGCAGAAGGCGGGCGAAAAACCCGCCGACGCCTCCACGAAAATGCCGTCGATGCTGAAACAGGATCAGCCGGTGAACGTGACGGCCGCGAGTCTCGATTACGACGGTACGGCCTCGAAGACGACATACACCGGCGCGGCGCAGCTGTGGCAGGGCGACACGTCGATCAAAGGCGAGTCGATCGTGATCGACGGCAAGAGCGGCGACCTGTCCGCCTCGGCGGTCACCAGCGCGACGATGCTCGAGCAGACGAACAAAGAGAAGAAGAAGGAGCGCGTTCGCTCGATGGCGACCGCAAAGGATCTCAAGTACGAAGACGCGCCGCGCCGATTGACGTACACCGGCGAGGCGCACATGAGCAGCCCCGAAGGCGACATGACCGCCGCCAAGATTGAGCTGTACCTGAAGCCTTCAGGCGATGAGCTCGATCGCGCCGAAGCGTACGAGAACGTGACGCTGCGCGAGCAGAACCGGAAGACCACCGGCACGCGCATGACGTACACCACCGCCGACGAACGCTACGTCATCGTCGGCGCGCCGGTGAAGATCATCGACGAATGCGAGCGCGAGACGACGGGCAAGACGCTGACCTTCCTGAAAGCCACCGACAGCATCGTCGTCGACGGCAATCAACAGACCCGCACGCAGACCAAAGGCGGCGGGAAATGTTCGTCGACGCCGCACTAGATGGCGACGGCGACACTCCGCACTCACGACCTGACCAAATCGTACGGCGGACGCACCGTCGTCCGCGGCGTCAGCCTCGACGTCCGATCCGGCGAAATCGTCGGCCTTCTCGGGCCGAACGGCGCCGGCAAGACCACGACGTTCTACATGACCGTCGGTCTGACGGCGCCCGACTCCGGGCGCGTGGAGCTGGACGATCACGACATCACCGACGATCCGATGTACATCCGCGCGCGCAAGGGCATCGGCTACCTGCCCCAGGAGCCGTCGATCTTCCGCGGCCTGACGGTCGAGCAGAACATCCTCGCGATCCTGGAGACGATGGGCCTCGACGGCGCCACGCGCCGGGCGCGGCTGCGCGAGCTGCTCGCGGAGCTGAACCTGACGCCGCTCGCGCGGGCGCCCGCGCATACGCTGTCGGGCGGCGAGCGCCGGCGCGCGGAAATCACGCGCGCGCTCGTCGTCTCTCCGAAATTCATCCTGCTCGACGAACCCTTTGCCGGCATCGATCCGATCGCGGTGTCGGACATTCAGAAAATCATTTTTCATTTGAAGGATCGCGGCATCGGCGTGCTGGTCACGGATCACAACGTGCGCGAGACGCTGCGCATCACGGACCGTGCATACATCGTGAACGAAGGCGTGATCTTCAAGAGCGGTACGCCCGATACCCTCACGGCAGACGATGAGGTGCGGCGGATTTATCTGGGGACCGAGTTCCGATTGGACTAAAATGGGCGTAGGAATTGCATCAGCTGAGGCGGCTTGTTCGGGGCCTTCGCACGATGTCGACGTGATTGTTCCATGCAAGTAGCATCGAGATAACGACTTAGCTGACGCGGCTTCATGGGCATCCAGCAAAAACTCCACACCAAACTCGTTCAGAAACTGATCCTCACGCCGTCGCTGCAGCAGGCGATCAAGCTGTTGCCGATGTCGACGCTGGAACTTTCTGATCTATTGAATCAAGAGATGGTCGAGAACCCGATGCTCGAAGAGGTTCCGACCGAGGAATTGCAGCCGGCCGAAACGGCGGCCGCGCCGGAAAAGGCCGAGCCCGAACAGCAGAGCAACAAAACCGACACGTGGGACGACCAGGACTACGAGTATTTCTTCGGCGACTACCTGGACGACGGCTACCGGCCGCGCGCGCCGCAAGAAGTCAAAGAGCTGCCGCCGATCGAGAATACGCTCTCCACTGCGAGCTCGCTGTCCGATCACCTGATGTGGCAGCTTTCGATGCAGACCGACGACTCTTTGATACGTGAGATCGGGTCGGCCATCATCGGGAACCTGGACGACGACGGGTATCTGGTCGCATCGTTCGACGAGCTGGCGGCGATGGGGCCGTGGCCGGTCACCGAAGTCGAGCGCGCGCTGAAACTGGTGCAGAGTTTCGATCCGACCGGCGTCGCGGCGCGCGATCTGCAGGAATGCCTGCTGCTCCAGCTGCGCCATCTCGGGCTCGAAGGCACGCCGACCGATAAGGTGGTGACCGATCATCTGCGCCTGCTCCAGAACCATCAGGTGCCGGAAATCGCGCGGAAGCTCGGGATGACGATCGACGACCTCAAGGAGCACATCGAGATCATCCGGCATCTCGATCCGAAGCCGGGGAGCCGCTACAACCCGACACAGTCGCAATACGTCATCCCCGACGTGTACGTCATGAAGGTCGAGGACGAATACGTCGTCGTGCTGAACGAGGACGGGTTGCCGCAGATGCGGATCAGCCCCGTGTATCGCCGGCTGCTCGACAAAGGCGCGACCGAAAACGACGGCGAGACGCGGGCGTACGTGAAGGACAAGTTCCGATCGGCGCTCTGGCTGATCAAGTCAGTGGAGCAGCGGCAGAAGACGATCTTCAAGGTCGCGAAGAGCATCGTCAATTTCCAGCGGGACTTCCTGGATCACGGCATCGAACACCTGCGGCCGCTGGTGCTGCGCGACGTGGCGAACGACATCGGCATGCACGAATCGACGGTCAGCCGCGTCGTGACGAACAAGTACATGCACACGCCGCAGGGCGTGTTCGAGATGAAGTACTTCTTCCACAGCGGCATCAGCAGCTCGTACGGCGAGAGCGTGTCGTCGGTGACGATCAAGCAGCGGATCCGGAAGATCATCGAGAACGAGGATCCGCGAAAGCCGCTCAGCGATTCGAAGATCGTCAGCATCCTGCAGCGCGAGGGACTCGTGCTCGCGCGCCGCACGATCGCGAAGTACCGCGAAGAGCTGAAGATTCCGACGTCGAACCAACGGAAGGTCCTTTACTGACGCTGTAGCGTTCAGCTCTCAGCTCTCAGCTATCAGAACGGCGGCTGTGGGCTGGCGGCTGACAGTCGACAGCTGAAAGCTGAGAGATGCGACTCGAGCTAACCGGCCGGCACGTCGACATCACCCCCACCCTCCGGCGCCTCGTCGATACCAAACTTGCGAAGCTCGAACGGGCGCTGAACGACAGCGCCATGTCGGCGCACGCCGTGCTGACGCGCGAAAAGCACCGGCACCGTGCGGATATCACGCTCCACGCACGCGGCGAGAAGTTTCTCCACGGCGTCGGCGACTCCGGGAGCTGGGAAACGTCGTTGAGCGTCGCGATCGACAAGATCACGCAGCAGGCGCACAAAATCAAAGGCAAATGGCAGGAGCGCAAGCGGCGCGGCGGCAAAGCCGGCGCGGTCGCCGCGCTCGAGCCCGGCGGAGATACGCGCGAAGCGGTCAATGTCAGACTGGCGCCGGGATCGCGGCCGCGGCGCGAGCGCGTGCGGATGCCGCGCATTCTGCGCAAGTCCCGCCAGTCGCTCAGGCCGATGACGCTCGCCGACGCCGCGCGCGAAATCGATTCCGGCGACGACGGCGTCGTCGTATTCCGGGACGTGGAAACGTCCGCGATCAGTGTGCTGTATCGACAGCGCAACGGCGAACTGACGCTCGTCGAGACCGAAGCGTAGCGCTTGGTCGTTGGTCATTAGTCGTTGATCGTTGATCGATCGGCGCGCGACCAATGAGCGTGAGGACGGCTGGCCGCCAACGATCAAAGACCAACGACCAACGACTAAAGACTGACGACCAAAGACTAACCGACCAACGATGTCGCCCCAGCCCGGTATCACCGTCGGCGCGCTGCTCGGCAGCCGTCCCGAGGCGTTCGGGCTTGCGTTGGAGCTGCTCGCCGGCGCCGAGGGCCTCGACCGCGCGATCACGAGCCCGCACATCCAGAAGACCGGCCTCGCACTCTCCGGCTTTCACGAGTACCTGAAGCCGGGCCGCGTGCTCATTTTCGGCGAGAGCGAAATCCGCTACCTCGAAAGCCTCGACCCCGCGGCGCGTGTGGCGTCGATGCGCCTCGCGCTGACGCACGATGTTCCGTGCGTGTTGATCACCGGCGGCTTTGTGCCGCCGGTCGAGCTGATCGTCGAAGCCGAGCGCGCGCGCCTGCCGCTCATGAAGACCGGGAGTCCCACGCCGACGGCGATCGCGAAGCTGACGTCGATTCTCGAGGATTCGCTCGCCGAACGGACGATCCTGCATGCGGTGCTGATGGACGTCCTCGGCCTCGGCGTGCTGATCGCCGGAGAAAGCGGCATCGGCAAGAGCGAATGCGCGCTCGACCTGATCGTCCGCGGTCATCGGCTGGTCGCCGACGACACGGTGGACCTGCGGCGGCGCCAGGAGACCATCCTCATCGGCACCTGTCCCGAGCTGACGCGCCATCACATGGAGCTGCGCGGCCTCGGCGTCATCAACGTCAAGGAGCTGTTCGGCATCGCCTCGACGCGATCCTCGAAGCGCGTCGAGCTCGTGGTGCAGCTCGAACGCTGGGATCCGTCGCGTGAATACGAGCGGCTTGGGCTCGACGACGACTCGTACGAGATCCTCGGCCTCCGCGTGCCGCTGATTCGCATGCCGGTCGCACCCGGCCGCAACATCGCGATCCTGGTGGAGGTCGCCGCGCGGAATCAGCTCCTCAAAGCACGCGGACATCACGCGGCGCGGACGCTCGCCGAACGCCTGGAGCGGACGCTTCGTCAGGGCGCGCTACCGTCGCCGGATGAGGAAGACGAAGAGCTCGAGCCCGGGGGATCGCGGTGAGCGCGAGGGCGCGAAAGTCGGGGAGGGCGCGTAGGGCAGGCAGGTCCGGCGGGTTGAGTGGGTCTGGTGGGTCTACCGGGTTGGGCGAAGTGGATATGGCCGGTCGGCCGGCGCGAGTGAGCAGCGGCGACGCGAGCGAGGTCGCGCCGCGATTGACAGAAATCGAGCCGCGCGAGCACAAGAAGAAGAAATCCGGTCAGCCGTTCATTGTCCTCACCGGGCTCTCGGGCTCCGGGAAGTCGCAGGCGATTCGCGCACTCGAGGATCTCGGCTACTTCTGCGTCGATAATCTGCCGACGACGCTGATCCCGACGCTCGCCAAGCTGTCGCTGCAAACCGGCGGCGACATCACCAAGGTCGCGATCGTCGTCGATGTGCGTGAAGGCGGATTCCTCTCGTCGTTCCCGACAGTCTTCGCGAAGCTGCGGAAGATGCCGCGGCTGAACCCGATTCTGATTTTCCTCGAGGCGAGCCACGCGACGCTCGTGCGCCGCTTCAGCGAGACGCGGCGGCCGCATCCGCTGGCGCCGGATCGGTCGCCGGCCGAGGGCATCCGTGATGAACGCGAGCGGATGAACGTCATCCGCAATCTCGCGGACGAGATCGTCGACACCTCGGACATGACCGTCCACGAGCTCCGTCAGTTCTTCATGGGCCTCTCGCGCGACCGGTCCGCCGCGCGCCTCGTGATCACGCTGCTGAGCTTCGGGTTCAAGCACGGCGTGCCGGTCGACGCCGATCTCGTGTTCGACGCGCGCTGCCTGCCGAATCCGCACTTCGTGCCGGCACTGCGCCGGCGGACCGGGCGCGATCGCGCGGTCGCCGAGTTCATGGAGCGCGACACGTCGTCGCGGGCGTTCATGGACCGGTTGACGGAATACGTGCGGTATGTGGTGCCGTTCTACATCGCGGAAGGGAAGAGCTATCTGACGATCGCCGTCGGCTGCACCGGTGGACGTCACCGGTCGGTCATGATCGCCGAACGGCTGCGCAAGGCGTTGGCCGACGTGGGCAACGCGCGCGTGCGCGTGCGTCATCGGGACATCGGCCATGCCTAACGGTCGGATAGGTCTGGTAGGGCAAGTGGGGCAGGTGGGTCTGGTGGGGCCGGTCCGTCGGATAGGTCGCAGAAGCGCGCCCTACCTGACCTGCCCGCCCCACCTGTCCTACCATAGACGATCGTGATTGGCGTGGTCGTCGTGACCCACGGGCAGCTCGCAACGGAGCTCGTGAACGCCGCCGAGATGATCGTCGGCGATCTGCCGCGCTTCGCGGCCGTTTCGATCGGCTGGCACGACGACGTGAATGACGCACGCGAGGACATTGCACAGGCGATCGAGCGCGTTGGCGGCGGCGACGGCGTGCTACTGCTGACCGACATGTTCGGGGGCACGCCGTCGAATCTCGGGATGACTTTTCTCGAAACCGATCGCGTCGAGGTGATCACCGGCGTCAATCTGCCGATGCTCATCAAGCTCGCCGGTCTGCGCGAATCGTCGAACCTCCTGGCAGTCGCTCAAGAAATGCGCGAGCACGGCCGCAACGCCATCTGGGTGGCGTCCGATCTGCTGCGCGCCGAGAAGACTCCGACATGACGTCACAGTCGGTGACGGTCGTGAACCAGCTCGGCGTGCACGCGCGTGCCGCAGCCAAATTCGTGCATCTCGCCACGCGCTATCAGTCGCGCGTCCGCGTGGCGCGCGACGCGCGCGAGATGGACGGTAAGAGCATCATGGGCATCCTGCTGCTCGCGGCCGCGCGGGGATCGACCATCACGATCAGTGCGGACGGCCACGACGAGCACGACGCGGTGCGCGCGCTCGTCGCGCTCGTGCAGTCGGGCTTTGGCGAAGGCGCGTCCACGGGCGCGACGAGCGACGCCGCGCCCACCGGAGAATCATGAGGCGTCTGACCGGTATCGGCGTGTCGCCCGGCGTCGTCTCGGGCCGAGCGGTCATCCTGATCCAGCGCGCGCAGGTGCTCCGCTATCAGATCCCGAAGACTCGCGTCGACCACGAGCTGCGGCGTCTCGACGAGAGCCGCGCGCGATCGCACGAGCAACTCGTCGAGATTCGCGCGCGCGTCGCCCGGCGTCTCCCGGAGATGGCGCTGCTCTTCGACGCCCAACTCTTGATGCTCGACGATCCCATGCTCGTGCCGCGCGCGGCGGACATCGTGCGCGAGCAGCGCGTCAACGCGGAGTGGGCGGTGCAGCAGGTGTTCCAGGAGTTCAGCGCGGTGTTCGACGAAGTCGCCGATCCGTATCTGCGCGAGCGCAAAGGCGACGTCGCCGATCTGGTCGGGCGGCTGCGCATGAATCTGCGGCAGGGCGTCTCCACGCCGCGCGATCTGCTGCGCGAGCTGGACGAGGCCTCGGTCCTCATCGCTGACGAGCTGACGCCGTCGCTGGCGGCGCAGGTGGACTGGACCAAGGTGCGCGGCTTCGCGACCGACGCGGGCAGCCGTACGTATCACACGGCGATTTTTGCGCGATCGCTCGACGTGCCCGCCGTCGTCGGCCTGCACGACGCAAGTCGCCAGGTGGAGCCCGGAGAGCTCGTGATCATCGACGGTTCCGGCAGTCAGCTCATCGTGGATCCGTCGCCGGAGGAGCTCGCACGCGCCGCGCGGCACGCCGACGATCATCCTCCGGCGGTGGCTGGCGATGCCGAGCGCCGCCGTCCCGCGTCGACCGCGGACGGCGTGCCGATCCGGCTCGACGCCAACATCGAGTTCCCGGACGATCTCGCGGCGGCGCGATACGCCGGCGCGGAAGGCATCGGCTTGTACCGCTCCGAGTTCCTGCTGACCGCAGGCATTGCGCAGATGGGCGAAGAAGAACGGCAGTACGAGATTTATCGCGGCATGCTCGAAGGAATGGCACCGGGGACCGTGACGGTGCGCACCTTCGACGCCGACGAAGATCAGATTACGTCGTGGCTGGCCGAGCAGCCGCTGGCGGGCGGATGGATCGCGGGTGAAGAGCGGGGAAGCCGCCAGGGACTGCGCGGCCTGCGCCTCAGCCTGACGCGGCCGGAGCTGTTTCAGGTCCAGCTCCGCGCGCTGCTGCGAGCCGCGCGCCACGGGCATCTGCGGATCATGTTTCCGTTCGTGTCGAGCGTCGAGCAGCTGCGCGAGGCGCGGCGGATGATTGCCGAAGCGGTGGCGGAGCTCGCGCGGCGGGGCGAGCGCGTGCCGATGGTGCCCGTCGGCGTGATGATCGAGATTCCGGCGGCGGCGTACACGGCGGATCTGCTCGCGCGCGAGGTCGACTTCTTCACGATCGGCACGAACGATCTCATTCAATACTGCCTGGCGGTCGATCGCTCCGACGAGCGCGTGTCGCGGCTGTACGAGCCGCTGCACCCGGCGATTCTGCGGATGATTCTGATGGTGCGCCGCGCCGCCGGGCGTCAGCGCATCCCGGTGTCGCTCTGCGGCGAAATGGCGTCCGATCCGGCGCTGCTGACGCTGCTCGTCGGGCTCGGCCTCACCGATTTCAGCATGACCCCGGGCGCCATTCCGGTCGCCAAGCAGGTGCTCGGCGAGCTGCGCCGCGACGACCTGCGCGCGATGGCGCGCCGGATTCTGAAGCTGCCGACCATCGACGAGATCGAGCACGAGCTGCTCGCCGCGCTCGGCAAATTGACTCTTTTGAGGAGCGATTCGTGAGCAGTGACATCGCACGCGTCGAGAAACCGTGGGGCTACGAGATCCACTGGGCGCAAACCGATCGGTATGTCGGCAAGCTCATTCACGTCAACGCCGGCCACGCGCTGAGCCTGCAGTACCACAACGTGAAGGACGAGACGATCTACCTCCATTCCGGCAAGCTGCTGTTCGAGATCGACGAGGGCGGCGGACTGCAGAAACGCGAAATGCTTCCCGGCGAGCGCGTTCACATCACGCCGAAAACCGTCCACCGCATGACGGCGATCGAAGACAGCGACATCTTCGAGGTGTCGACGCCCGAGCTGCACGACGTCGTCAGGCTCGAGGATCGCTACGGCCGGAAGGGCACGTCGACCGCCTGAGATCCGTGCGTGATCGATCAGAACGGGATGTCGTCGTCGGTAAGCGGTTCGGCCGCCGGTTCCGGTGCGGGCGCGTGACTGCCCATGCTCTCGTCGACGCCGCCGCCCCGTGACATGCCGCCCCCGCGGCCGCCGCCGAGGAGCACGACCTTATCGCCGCGGATTTCGGTGGTGTAGCGCTTGTTGCCGTCCTTGTCGTCCCACTGCCGCGTCTGCAGACGGCCCTCGACGTAGATCTGCTTGCCCTTGGTGAGATATTCGGTGAGCGACTCGGCCGACTTGCCCCACAGCACGACGCGATGCCACTCGGTCTTTTCCTGCCGCTGGCCCGCCTTGTCGTTCCACACTTCGGTGGTCGCCATGTTGATCGTCGAGACCGCGGCGCCGCCCGGCGTGTAGCGCAGCTCCGCGTCGCGTCCGAGATTGCCGACCAGAATCACTTTGTTGACTGAGCCCATAGATCCCCTTCGGGAACTGAGAACTGAGAACTGAGAACTCTGAACTGAGAACTTCGAACTGAGCCGACGCATTTTACATCGTCGGCTCGAGTTCTGAGTTCCGGTTTCTGAGCTCTAAGTACTATCTCCAGAGTTTCCGCGAGGGCTATGGGCGCCGCAGCCGGTCGAGGCACTGCTGCGCGAGGATCGCGACGTCGCTGTCCTTGTAGTTCTTGACGACCGCCTCACACGCGGCGCGGGCGCCCGCGACGTCCTTGAGATTGCTCAGCGCAAGTCCTTTTCGGTAGTACGCCTCGGCAAGCGCGTTGCTGTTCGGGTAACCGCGGATGACGGCGTCGCATGCCTCGACGGCTTTGTCATTCTTGCCATCGAGCAGGTACGACTTGCAGATGAAGAGCTGCGCATCGTCCGCCCAGTCGGATCTCGGGAAGTTCTTGATGTACGCCTCGAAGCCGTCGATCGCGAGCGCGTACTGTCCGGCGGAGTAGTCGGCCTGTGCCGCCTCCTGCATCTTCTGCGGCGAGACGCCGACCGCTGGAGCGGGCAGCGATCCACCGGCGGGCGGCGCGCCGGTCGTTCCGGCCGCGTTCGGATCGGGCTCGAACGTCGTCGCCGGACGCTGCTGCATCGCCGTGCGCAGCGCTTCGACTTCCTGCGTCAGCGAGCCGATGCGCACGTTGTTGTCGTCCAGACGCTCGCGGATGACGCGCGCGTCGTTCGACAGCGTGTCGAGCAGCAGCTTCTGATCCGCGAACCCCTTGACCAGCGTGCCGTTCTGCTGGTCGAAGCGCTGATCGAGATGGGTGCTGAGGACTTTCACGATGTCGATCAACGACGCGAGCATGTTCTGGAGCAGCTGCGATTGCTCCTGCAGCATCCGGATGTCCGCCATCAGTTGCTGATGTTCCTTGTTCGCGGCCGACGCGGGCGCCGCCGCGCCGGCGACGAGCGCGCCGGCGAAGATCAGGCCGAGAATTCTGTATCGCATAGGCTCACTTCGCAGTGATCACGAAATGCGCGCGACGGTTCTTCTTGAACGCCGACTCGTCGTGGCCGGGATCGAATGGAAACTCCTTGCCGTAGCTCACCGTCCGGAGGCGATCGGCAGGGATGCCCAGCGACACGAGATAGGCGCGCGCGGCCACCGAACGGCGTTCGCCCAACGCCAGATTGTACTCGGCGGTGCCGCGTTCATCGCAGTGGCCTTCGATGGTGACAGCCCAGCTGGAATATTTCTTCAGTGTCACGGCGTTCTCGTCGAGCGCGCGCTGCGCGTCGGACGTCAGATCGCTGCTGTCGTAGTCGAAGAACACCGGCTTGAGCGGGGAGTTCCGATTGAGGTCGTCGAGCGACGCCGACGAGATCGCATCGTCACGCACCGGCTCGGGAGGGACCACGGTTGGTTCGGCAACCGGCTCGGGCGGCGCGGGCGGCCGCGACGGTGTCGTAGTCGGCGGCACCGGCGGTGGCATCGGGCGCGCGACAGGGGCCTGCTTCTTGCCGCACGCCGCGACGCTCAGCACGATCACCACCATCAAAACCGTGACCATCGACCACGCGCGTCTCATCGTCATCTCCCGGCGCGGAGGCTGCGCCTCACGCTCGATGCGTTCGTTACTTCGACCAGTTCGGCTGCTGGTTGCTGCCCGACTTCGTCAATTGGCGCACGTTCTTGCCGTCGCGCGCGATCGTGAAGATCTGCGACTTGCCGGCGCGCGTCGACATGAACGCCAGATGGCGGCCGTTGGCCGACCACGTCGGGCTCTCGTTGGTACCTTCGCCGAATGTCAGTTGCCTCACCTGACGGTTGGCCAGATCGATCACCTTGATGTCGTTGCCCGGCCCCGTCCGCGCCGAATAGGCGATCTCGTTGTATGGCGCGGGCGACCACGTGGGCCGATCTGAATACTCGGACGTCAGCCGCTGCGGCTGGCCGACGCCGTCGGCGTCCATGAGGAAAATGTGGGGATCGCCGCCGCGATCGGAGACGAACGCGATCTGGGTGCCGGGCGGCGACCATGTCGGTGAGATGTCGATGCCCGGATGGCGCGTCAGCCGGCGCACGTTTGACCCATCGCGATTCATCACGTAAATTTCGCTGTTGCCGTCGCGCGTTGACGTGAAGCACAACCGGGTGCCGTCCGGCGACCAGGCAGGCAGCCAGTTCTCGCCGACTTTTTCTCCCTTGGTCAACTCGTCTAGCAGCGCCTGAAAGATGTGCGACACGAAGATCTGCCCCCCCCCGCGGCGATACGACGTGTAGGCGATCGATCGTCCGTCCGGCGACCACGCCGGGTTGATGTTCAGGGTCTTGGACACCGTGACACGGCGCTGATTCTCCCCGTCGTAATCGGCGATGTACAGCTCCTTCACGCCGCGGTTTTCGACGGTCCCGCCCATGCGCTCGCCGTCGCGATCGGAATCGAACACGAGCTTGGTCCGCGCGACGCCTTTCAGCCCGCGCTGCGACTGATGCAACTCGTCGGAGATCTGGTGCGCGTAGAGGCGCGGGTTTGCCGTTGAACCGGAATACTCGCGCCCGTACGCCGACTGACGCGTGCGAACGTTGAACAGCCGCAGCTCCACCTTGAGACCGGTGGCCGTCTTCTGCACGGTGCCGACCACGAGGCCGTCGGCATTCAGCTCGCGCCAGCGGTCGAACGGCACGTCGCTGAAGGAGGTTGCGGCCGGAATCGTCGAGTAGACGTCGCGCGGAATCAGCGCGAACTCGCGCTCGAAGTTCAGGTCGTCGAAGAGGACCTGACTGATCGTCTTGGCGATCGCCACGCTCTCGGTGTCTTTCGAGACGGCGATGAATTCAGGCACAGCCAGGCGCGGCGGGGAACCCGGCTCGCCGGTGATGGTGGTCTCGATTTCCTGCGGTTGCGGCGGCTGCGCAGGTGGTTGCGGCGGTTGCTGCGCGCGGGTCGACGCCATAGCCGCGGCGAGCACGACGATCAGGGATATCCGTTTCATCTTTCGTACTTGAATGTGAGGTGGACGGGCAGCGAGGGATTGGGATACGCATCCGGGAGCGGCGGCAGTTGCGTGACGG
>DASYQZ010000032.1:0-11894 GCA_036004865.1 Vicinamibacterales bacterium | reverse complement strand
GGCCCCACTCGAGTGGGGCGAGCGCGCGCAGATCGTCATGGCGCTGGTCGGCGCGATCGCGCTGCTGGCGTGGGCATGGCCGAAGCTTCACGCGATCGCCGCGCCTTCGGGCCTCTCGTCGACGATCGTGATCGTGACCGCCGCAGCCGTGCTGCTCGCGCTCACCTTCATCGTCGCTGCGTTCGAGCTCAATCCGGGCAAGCGTTAGCCCGCAAACCTCCACCAGCCGACCACGGCGAGGACGGCGCCGAGGATCGCCAGGATCGTCCAAACCAGCCGCGATTGACTGTCGGTCGTGTTCGTATTCGTGTTCGCCATTGGTCCCTCCCTATGCCGGAGCGGCGCAGATCCTACTCGAAGTCTGCCTATGATCGGATCGCCGGCGCGACGGCTCGAGGCCCGAGATCGGCGCGTGGGGATCGAGCAGTGTTGGTGAGTCGCCGCCGGGATCGATGTGCCGGCGCTGCCGCATGAAGATCATCGCCCCGCCCGCCAGCGCGCCTGCGACGACGCCCGAGACGAGCAGCCAGCGCGCTTCGGGCAACACGATCGCGATCACGATCACGAGCGCGAGCAGCGGCAGACCGGCGGCATCGCCCGGCACGCGCTGCGTCGAGAAGTTGATGGTCACCGGATGAAAGAACAGTTTGCCCATCGCTCCCTCCTATTCCACCTTCGTGCCGTCTCCGCCGGTCTCGGTGAGCCGCTGCTGCTGCAGCGCGGCAGCGCCCATCAGGCCGCCCATCCCCATCGACTCGACCGCGCTGCTCGGAATGAGCATCAGCGCGCCCTTCTCCTTCAGACCCTCGTAGAGCATGTTCATCGCGCGCAGGTGCAGCGCGGTCGGGTTGTTGTGGTACGCCCGCGCCGCCACTTCGAAGGAGTGGGCGATTTCCATCTCCGCCTGGCCGAGGATGATGCGCGCCTGCTTCTCGCGCGCCGCCTGCGCCTCGCGCGACATCGCGTCCTGCAGCGCGTCGGGGATGACGACGTCGCGCATCTCGACCGAGCTGACGGTGACGCCCCACGGATTCGATCGCTGATCGATGAGCGTCTGCAGCTCCTGCTCGATCTTTTCGCGTCCGCGCAGCAGATCCGTCAGGTCCGTCCGGCCGATGATGTCGCGCAGCGCCGTCTGCGCCGCCCAGCTCACGGCCTGCGCGTAGTCCTGGACTTCGAGCGCCGCCTTCTGCGGGTCGTGCACCATCCAGAACAGCACGGCGTCGACGTTCACCGGCACCGTGTCGGACGTCAGCGTCTGTTCGGCGGCGAAGCTGGTCGTGATGGTCCGCTGATCGATCCACGTGGTCACGGTGTCGACGAAGGGCACGATCCAGAACAAGCCCGGACCCCGCATCCCGATGTAACGCCCGAGCCGCAGGACGATCGCGCGCTCCCACTGCTGCGCGATCTTCGGCGCCTGCATCAGGACGGCGCCGATGAGTGTCATCGTGATGACCGGCACGGGGTTCTTCACGATGACCGTCGCCCAGAAACCAGCAGCGATCGATCCGAACAGGATCAGCAGCGCCACCACGTTCGTGCGCGGGCCATGCCGGCCTGCGTCGGACTCCGATCCACGACGAAGAATCAGGTGGACGGGCATCATCGAGTGTCCCTTCCTTTCAAAGCAGGCCTGAAGGCCTGCGCTACACACGCGGTCTCTGCGAATCGACTTCGGTAATCACCTCGTCGAGCGTGAATCCGGCGGCGGCAGCGTCGGCGAGCATCCGCGTGACGAACGCCTTCAACCGGCGCTGATGCTCGGCCGGCGGCCGCGCGTGCGACGGCGTCGCGCTGATGAACGATCCGACGCCGCGGCGCGTCTCGAGCACGCCGTCGCGTTCGAGGTGCGCGTAGACGCGGGCGACGGTGTTCGCGTTCACGCGCAGCTCGACAGCGAGCTGACGGACGGTCGGCAACTGATCGCCGGCGCGCAGCCTCCCTGCGGCAATGGCGGCGCGCAGCCCGCGCTCGATCTGCGCGTGAATCGGCGTCGAATCGCGGGCATCGATGGAGACGACGTTCACTTGACCCATTATACTAGTTCATTAGTACAAGTAGACGAATAAAAAGGGCTGACGGTTCATCGCCGTCAGCCCTCAGCTTTCAGTGAACAGATTCCAACGTAGGGGCCGACCCATGTGTCGGCCCTGGGCGGACACGCGGGTCCGCCCCTACTTGCTGATCATCTTGAGCGAGTCCGCCGTGATCATCATCTTGCCGTCGTGATCCATCACGTCGCCGGTGATTTCGACCGTGTGCGCGACGTGCGGAATGAGCTTGGCGTTCTTGTCGGCCGCCAGACCGCCGGCAATTTCGTACACCTTGCCGTCGGCGGTGAGGATCGCCAGCGGACGGCCCGCCTTCGCGCAGCCGATCGCGCAGTCCTTCGTGTCGCCCTTCGGCATCTTGTGATCGACGCCGGTGTTCGTTTTGTCCAGCTTGTAGCAGGCCTGATCGACGATCTGGCCCTTGACGGTTTCGGTCTTCGCAAAAGCGGGCGCGCCGAGCGCCATCACGAACGCCACGGCCGCCAACACGGCGAGAATCCTACGCATTGCCTGTCTCCCTTCTGAAAATGACCCTGAAAAAATCGTCCGCTTATACCATACTTTCCGGACCTCTATGCGAAAACCGTTTCTCGCTCTGTTCGCCGCGTCCGCCGTCTTCGGCGCCGCGCTTGCCGCGCAAACCACGCCGAAAATCTCTCCCACCGTCGACCAGATCCTCTCGTTGAAGCGCGCCGGGTCGCCGGAGATTTCGCCGGACGGCCGCCTGGTCGCCTACACCGTTCGCGAGACGAACTGGGACGACAACGCGTACGAAACGGAAATCTGGCTGGCCGACCCGCGCGCGGGCACGACGCGGCAACTGACCAACGCGAAGAAATCGAGTCAGTCGCCCGCCTGGTCGCCCGACGGCTCGAAGCTCGCGTTCACGTCCGATCGCACGGACAAGCCGCAGATTTATCTGATCAATCCGCAAGCCGGCGAAGCGGAAGCGCTCACCACCCTCGAAGACGGCGTGAGCCGGTTCGCGTGGTCGCCCGACGGCACGCGCATCGCCTACACCGCGACCGATCCGAAATCGGACGCGATCAAGGATCGCGAGAAGAAGTACGGCGAGTTCCAGGTGGTCGATCAAGACCATCGCATGACGCAGCTGTTCGTGCTCGACGTCGCGACGAAGAAGACGAGACCGCTGGCTTCGGGAGCGTTCACCGTCGGCAGCTTCGCGTGGTCGCCCGACGGCACTCGCATCGCGTTCGATCACCGGATCAACAGCGATCCCGCCAACGGCGGCTCCGCCGACATCTCCATCGTCAGGGTCGACGACAACTCGATCCGCAAGCTGGTGACGCAGGACGGCCCCGACAGCAACCCGGTGTGGTCGCCCGACGGATCGCGCATCGCGTTCACCACAGCGATGGCGAATCCGAACTTCTTCTACACGAACTCGGTCATCGCGACCGTGCCCGCCAGCGGCGGATCGCCGGTGACGTTGACCTCGGCGTTCGACGAGGATCCCAACGTCGTGGCGTGGAAGCCGACCGGCTTGTTCTTCTCGGCGTCACAGAAGACCTGGTCGTATCTGTATCGTCTCGATCCGGAGACGAAAGCCATCGCGCGGCTCGCGTCCGGCGACACGCCGTCGGCCGCCTCGGGCTTCAGCTTCTCGAAGGACGGATCGACCGTCGCGTTTCTCGGCGCAGACGCGACGTCGATGGCAGAGGTGTTCGTCACGCCGGTGAATTTCTCAACACCGCGAAAGCTGACGGCGCTCAACGCGCAGACCGCGACATGGACGACGAGCGCGCTCGAGGTTGTGTCGTGGAAGAGTCAGGACGGCACGAACGTCGAAGGCGTCCTGCACAAGCCGATCGACTTCAACGCCTCGCGCAAGTACCCGCTGCTCGTCGTCATCCACGGCGGCCCGACCGGCGTGTCGCGTGCGGTGCCGTTCACGAGCACGATCTATCCGATTGACGTGTGGGTGCCGCGCGGCGTGCTCGTGCTCGAGCCGAACTACCGCGGCAGCGCCGGGTACGGCGAGAAGTTCCGATCGCTGAACGTCCGGAACCTCGGCGTCGGCGACGCGTGGGACGTGATCGCCGGCATCGATTCGCTGATCGCCAAAGGCATCGTCGATCCGGCAAAGGTCGGGGCGATGGGATGGAGCCAGGGCGGCTACATCTCGGCCTTCCTCGCGACGCACGACGCGCCGCGCTTCAAAGCGATCTCGGTGGGCGCCGGCATCTCGGACTGGATGACGTACTACGTCAACACCGACATCCATCCGTTCACGCGGCAGTACCTGAAAGCAACGCCGTGGGACGATCCCGAGATCTACGCGAAGACGTCGCCGATCACCTACATCAAGCAGGCGAAGACGCCGACGCTCATCCAGCACGGCGCCGCCGATCAGCGTGTGCCGCTGCCGAACGCGTTCGAGCTGTATCAGGGCCTGCAGGATCAGAAGGTTCCCGTGAAGCTGATCGTGTATCAGGGCTTCGGCGGCATCGGACACGGTCCGTCGAAGCCGAAGAGTCATCGCGCGACGATGGATCACAACCTCGAGTGGTTCGATCAGTACCTGTTCCAGACCGCGCCGCGAGCGACCAGTCAACCGTAGGGGCGGACCCACGTGTCCGCCCCGGGGCCGACACATGGGTCGGCCCCTACGTATTGGAGGCAGCCGTGCTTGTTCGCCGCCTTTCTTCCCTCGCCCTCGTGCTCGCGGCACTGGCGCTCGCCGTGTTCGCGCATCCCCTCGCACAAACCCGCACCGGGCCGGCCGTCGTCGCGATTCGCGGCGGCACGATCCTGACCGTCACGCGCGGCACGGTCCCGAACGGGACCATCGTGCTGCGCGACGGGAAGATCGCCGCGCTCGGCGCGAACGTCGCGATCCCCGCCGGCGCGGACATCGTCGACGCCGCCGGCAAATTCGTGTCGCCGGGCATCATCGACTGCCACTCGCACATCGCCGCCGACTCGATCAACGAGGGCGGCACGACCGTCAGTTCGATGACCGGCGTCGAAGACGTGTTCGATCCGGAGGATGTCGACGTCTATCGCGATCTCGCGGGCGGCGTCACGACGGCCAACGTGCTGCACGGCAGCGCCAATCCGATCGGCGGCAAGAACTACGTCATCAAGCTCCGGTGGGGGAAGACGCGCGCGGAGGAGCTCGCCTTCGAAGGCGCGATGCCGGGCATCAAGTTCGCGCTCGGCGAAAACCCGAAGCGGCCCGGCGGCGGGGCCGGCGGACGGCAGGGCACCGGCCCCGCACGCTATCCGGCGACGCGCATGGGCGTCGAGTACGTCATCCGCGACGCGTTCAACCGCGCGAAGGCGTATCAGACGGAGTGGCAGGACTACGACCGCCGCAAGAAAGCCGGGGAAAACGCCGTGCCGCCGCGTCGCGACCTGCAGCTCGAACCGCTGGTGGAAATCCTCGAGGGGAAGCGGCTCGTCCACGCGCACTCCTATCGCGCCGACGAAATCCTGATGCTGCTGCGCGTGGCGGAAGAATTCGGATTCAAGATCGCGACGCTGCAGCACGTGCTGGAGGGCTACAAGGTCGCGAAGGAAATCGCCGCGCACGGCGCCGGCGCCTCGACGTTCGCCGACTGGTGGGGCTACAAGATCGAGGCGATCGACGCGATTCCGTACAACGCGGCGCTGATGACGCGGAAAGGCGTGCTCGTATCAATCAACTCCGACAGCGCCGAGCTGGCGCGGCATCTCAACACGGAAGCGGCGAAGTCGGTCAAGTGGGGCGGGCTGACCGATGACGAAGCGTTCGCGCTCGTCACCATCAATCCGGCGAAGCAGCTTCGCATCGACAATCGCGTCGGGTCGCTCGAAGTCGGCAAGGACGCGGACGTCGTCATCTGGAATCATCATCCGCTCAGCTCGTACGCGATCACCGAGCGCGTGTACATCGACGGGCAGAAGTACTACGACCGTCTGGAGGATCAGAAGCGCCTGACGGAGCTCGCGAAAGAGAAAGAGACGCTGGTGAACGCGGAGCGCAGCGAGCGGCGCGGTCCGCCGACCTCGACGACCGAGGCGCCGCGCCCGCGCGAGGATCGAGGAAGCTCGAACGGCCCCAGCGCCGACGATAACGGATCGAGCGTCAACATCGCGCGGGCTGCTCTGCAACAGGCCGCCGCGCGGCGTTCCAGGATGGCGACGCGGGGTGTCCTCGCCATCACCAACGCGAAGATCTTTCCGATCGCGAAGCCGCCGATCGATCGCGGAACGATCGTGATGCGCGACGGCCTGATCGAGTCAGTGGGCACGAACGTCAGCGTGCCGGCCGGCGCGCAGGTGATCGACGCGGCCGGCGCCGAGGTGTATCCCGGTTTCATCGACGCCTCGACGCCAACCGGGCTGGACGATCCCGGCGCGGGCGGCTTCGGCGACTCCAACGAGCTTCTCGATTTCAACCCGGCGCTCCGTTCTCACGTCGCGTTTCACAACGACAGCGAAGCTATTCCCGTCATGCGGGCCAACGGCATCACGACCGTCGCGGCGACGCCGGGCGGCGGGCTCATCGGCGGTCAAATCTCGGTGATGGATCTCGACGGCTTCACGTGGGAAGAAAGCCTGGTCGCGCCATCGGTCGGGCTCGCTTTCCAGTTTCCGCGCATCGGCGGGGGCGGTGGACGAGGCGGCGGCCGGGGCCGCGGCGCGAACCAGGACCGCAGCTACGACGACCTGAAGAAAGAGCGCGACGCGCAGCTCGATCGCGTCGCGCGACTGCTCGACGATGCGCGCGCGTATGGGAAAGCCACAGGACCGAACCGTCAGCGTGATCTTTCGCTCGAGGCGCTGGTGCCGGTCGTCGAGAAGCGCGTCCCCCTTGTCACTCGCGTCGCCAATGAGCACGAGATTCGCGACGCCATCGCGTTCGCGGATCGCGCGTCGGTCCGCATCGTCATTGCCGCGCCGGCGGCGGAAGCGGCGGTCGCCGCGGCGCTCTTGAAGGACAAGAACATCCCGGTGATTCTCCTCGATGTGCTGAGCCTGCCGACGCGCCAGGATCTTCCGCACCAGGCGAGCTACGCGGCGGCGGGCGAGCTGGTGAAGGCGGGCGTGAAGATCGCGTTCGCGGTGCCCAGCGAGACCAACGCGCGCCAGTTGCCGTACCACGCCGCGGAGTCGGTCGCCTGGGGGCTGCCGCGCGACGAAGCGCTCAAGGCGCTGACGATCAACTCGGCCGAGATTCTCGGCGTCGCCGATCGCGTCGGCAGCATCGAGCCGGGCAAAATCGCGAACCTGATCGTGACGAAAGGCGATCCGCTCGAAGTGCGGACGCCGTTCACCCACGTCATCATCGCGGGCCGCGACGTGCCACTCGACAACAGTCAGCTCGCGCTCTACGAGCGCTATTCGAAGAGACAGTGATTATGCGACGCATCCTTCTCGTCGCGCTCGCCGTTCTGACGCTGGCGCTCGGCCTTCGCGCCGACACGCCGAACATCTACGCCATCCGTGGCGCCCGCATCGTCACTGCGGCCGGCGCGCCGATCGAATCCGGAACGATCGTCATCCGGCGCGGGACGATCGAGGCGGTCGGCGCCTCGGTCGCGGTTCCCGCGGATGCGGCGGTGATCGACGGCGCCGGCCTGACCGTTTATCCCGGATTGATCGATCTCGGCAACACGCGCGCCACCGATCAGGCGATCCCGCAGACGCCGGAGAACATGCGCACGACGGCGGAGCTCGAGCGCTGGAAGCGGCTGCAGATTCTCAAACCGCAGACGCGCGCTGCCGACACCGTGCGTGTCGACGATGCAGAGCTGACGCGGCTGGCGTCGGCCGGCATCACGTCGGTGCTGGCGCTGCCGAGCGGCGACGTCATCACCGGTCAGAGCGCGCTCGTCAACGTCGCCGCGCCTCCCGACGACCCGCAGATCGGCAACATCGTCGACCAGCGCCGCGGCCTGATCGTCGTCAAGACGCCGGTCGCGGTGCACGTGTCGTTTCCCAACTCGCCGCGCGCCGGCGGCAACGCGTACCCGAACTCGCTGATGGGCGTCATCGCGTTCGTCCGGCAGGCGTTCCTCGACGCGCAGCATTATCAGGCACTCACGGCCGGCGGCCCTCAATGGGCCGCTTCAAGAATGGAAGATCCGGCGCTCGAGGCTTTGCAGCCCGCCATCACAGGGAAGATGCCCGTGGCGTTCGAGGCCAGTCAGGCTCGCGAGATTCTGCGCGTGCTGAAGTTCGCCAAGGAGCTGAAGCTGCAGCCGATCGTCACCGGCGGCCGGGAAGCGGTCGACGTCGCCGCCGATCTCAAGTCGCAGAACGTGCGTCTCATCTACAGCCTCAATTACCCGACGCGGCCGCGCGCGCTGGCGCCGGATGCGGACGAGCCGCTGCAGACGCTTCGCACGCGCGCCGAGGCACCGAAAGCGCCTGGCGAGCTCGCGAAGGCCGGCGTCACATTCGCATTCGAGTCGGCCGGGCTCACCGATCCGAAGGACTTCGTGAAGAACGCCGCGAAGGCCGTGAAAGAGGGACTGCCGGAAGACGCGGCGATCCGCGCACTGACGATGACCGCGGCGACGATCGCCGGCGTCGCCGACCGGCTCGGCTCGATCGAGAAAGGCAAGATCGCGAACCTGGTGGTGACCGACGGCAATTTGTTCGACGAGAAGACGAAGATCACGCGCGTCTTCGTCGACGGCCGTTCGATTGCTCTCGACGCGGCGCCCGCACCCTCCGGTGGTCGAGGCCGAGGACGCGGCGGATCGAATTAGGAAATTCCCGCAATTCGTTCGAGATGATCGATCGCATCGGCTACGCCGTTGCGCGAGGCGACTGCCGGGGCGAGCGCGCGCACGTGCTCGCGGATCGACCAATCCTCGAGCGCGGTCGCGATTCGATCGGTGAGCACGTCCGCCGTGACGAGCTCCACCGGCAGCGAGCGCGGACCGAGACCAAGCTGCTCGACGCGATGGGCCCAGTAGTACTGATCGAGCAGATGCGGCAGGATCACCTGCGGCACACCGGCCGCCGCCGCGGCCGTCGTCGTGCCGGCGCCGCCGTGATGAACGACGGCGGCGACGCGCGGGAACACGGCGCGATGCGGCACGCCTGCGACGGCGAGCACATCCTCCGCGTCAACCTCTCCGTGCGGGACGTGACGATCGAGCGCCGCCCAGCCGCCCGCGAGCAGCAGCCGGCAGCCAAGCGCGCGGGCCGCGTCGATGGCATGCGCCGCGAGCTCGGCGCCTTTCTTCGAGACCATGCTGCCGAAGCCGACGTAGATCGGCGGCGGACCCTTCTCGAGAAACTCCTCGACTCGAGGATCGACGTACGGCGCCGGCTCGTCGAGCACCCACGCATCGGTCGCTGTCACTTTCTCGGGCGCGTCGCCGGCGAGCGGCGCCAGCTCGCGATCGGCCGCGACGATGACCGGTTCGCCGCCAATCAGCGCGAGCGGATTCGAGACCGGCTCGAGACCCAGCCGCGCGCGCCCCTTGTTGACCACGCCGCGAAGCGCGAGACCTCCGATCGGCATTCCAAGCTCCCAGAGAAGCCGGTTCGCCCAGCGCGGCAGCGAGTGCGTGCGAACGCCCGGCGGCGGCGCGTCGCCGTTGGGAACGACACAAGGACAGAACACGGCGCTCGCATACGCAATCTCGTGCAGCTCGGCGACAGACGAAGCCGCCAACTGGACGCCCGCGCCGACGATGATGTCGGCGTCGACGGTGATGCGCAGGAACGACTCGAACAGCGCGGCGACCAGCACGGTCTTGAAATGGTGCAGTTGCCAGCGGAGCGACGCGAGATCGGCGCCCGCTCGAAATAATGCTTCGACGTCGACACCGTTCGGCTCGCACGCGAAGCCATACCCGCGAATCCACGGCACGAAGTTGTCCGGAACGAGGAACGACACGTCGTGGCCACGGCCGCGCAGGCCGAGCGCCAGCGCGAGGAGCGGCTGGACGTCGCCGCGCGTGCCGTGAGGAGCCAGCAGAACGCGCATATATAATTCGCCGCCTATGGTAACCAGCACGGTGTCGCGCGCGCCGCTGACGACCAATCAGATCCGCGGGTTCTGGGCCGCATGGGGCGGTTGGGCGCTCGACGGCATGGACTCGTTCATCTACGCGCTCGTGCTGGCGCCGGCGCTGCGCGAGCTGCTGCCGCGCTCGGGCATCCCGGGCACGGCGGAGCACGTCGGCTACTACGGCAGCGTGATGTTCGCGCTGTTCCTGATCGGCTGGGGCCTGTCGATGGTCTGGGGTCCGCTCGCCGATCGCTTCGGGCGCGTGCGCACGCTGATGCTCACGATTCTCTGTTACTCGCTGTTCACGTTCCTCTCGGGACTCGTCACCAACATCTGGCAGCTCGCGGCATGCCGTCTGCTCGCGGGTGTCGGTATCGGCGGCGAATGGTCGATGGGCGGCACGTTCGTCGCCGAGGAATGGCCCGAGCATCGCCGGAAGATGGGCGCGGGCTACATGCACACCGGCTACTACTTCGGCTTCTTCCTCGCCGCGATCGCCAATTACTACATCGGCGCGACGTACGGCTGGCGATGGATGTTCGTCCTCGGCGGCACGCCGGCGCTGCTCGTCACGTTCATCCGCTACGGCGTGCACGAGTCGAAAGCGTGGCGCGAGCGCGTCGCCGCAAGACACCGCCCGACGATGCGCGAGGCGTTCGCGAAGCTGTTCTCGGCGACGTACGCCCGCCGGACGATCCTCAACTCGGCGTACCTGCTCGTCTCGATCATCGGGCTGTGGGCGGGATCGGTGTACGTGCCGACGTCGGTCATCCAGCTCGCGGGCCGCGACGGCTACTCGCCGGTCGATGCCGCCCGCCTCGCCTCGTACGGCACGATGGTGTTGTCCGCCGGCACGATTCTCGGCTGCCTCGTCCTGCCGCCGCTCGCCGAATCGCTGGGCCGCCGCCTGACGCTGGGCGTGTACTTCCTGGTGATGTTCTTCAGCATCGCGATCGGGTTCGGCTACATCTTCTATCTGCCGTCGAACGCGCTGACGTGGTTCTTCGTCGTGCTGTTCTTCCTGGGCTTGGGCGGCGCGAACTTCGCGATGTACACGCTGTGGCTGCCGGAGCAGTACTCGACGGAGTGCCGCGCCAGCGCGTTCGCGTTCGCGACGTCGGTGGGCCGCTTCGCGGGCGCCGGCATCACGTTCCTCGTCGGCGCCGGCGTCAGCTACTTCCACACCATCGGCACGCCGGTCGCGCTCACCTCGATCGCATTTCTGATTGGACTGGCGCTGCTGCCATTCGGAGAAGAGACGAAAGGGAAACCGCTGCCGGCATAGCAGCCTTCGATATGCCGTTCGACGCAGGCACGCGTCTTGGGCCGTACGAAATCATCGCGCCGCTTGGCGCGGGCGGCATGGGCGAGGTCTACCGCGCGCGCGACACCCGGCTCGATCGCACGGTCGCCGTCAAAGTGCTCACCGGCGCGCTCGCGGCCGATTCGGAATCGCGCCAGCGCTTCGAGCACGAGGCGCGCGTGATCGCTGCGCTGAACGATCCCCACATCTGCACCATCCACGACGTCGGCCGACATGGAGATCTCGACTACCTGGTTCTCGAGTATCTCGAAGGCGAGACGCTTGCGGACCGGTTGCGCCGATCGCCGCGACTTCCCGTCGATGCTGCCCTCGCGATTGCCATCCAGATCGGCGACGCGCTCGACCGCGCGCACCGCGCCGGCATCGTCCATCGCGATCTGAAGCCGGGCAACGTGATGCTGGTCGGTCGAGGCGGACCGTCGAGCTCACCCGACGTCAAGCTGCTCGACTTCGGACTGGCCGCGCGGACGGCCATCGCCCGTCCGCAGGCGCTCGACGCCTCTTTGCTGGCGACGATCGCGCCGTCGCTGCCGGCGAC
>DASYQZ010000031.1:0-7948 GCA_036004865.1 Vicinamibacterales bacterium | reverse complement strand
TGGATGGGGCGCGCCGTCGTACGTGAACGCGCCGCCGTTCACGCTGACCGACGGCGTGACTTTGGAGATGTTGATTGTCGTCGACACTGTCGCGCCGCTGTAGTTGGTTGTGTCGGCCGGCGTGAACGTCGCGGTCAGCGTGCGTGCGCCTGCATCGAGAATCGCGCCGGCCGCGGGAACGTAGCTGAACGAGCCGGGCACATTCGCCGTGGCATTGAGCTGCGCGGCGCCGAGCGCGGTGCCGTACGAGATCGCTGACGGCGACGGCCACATCACAGCCGGCGCGGCTTTCGCAATCGTGAGCGTCGCGCTCGCCGATGCCGCGTTGTAGTTTGCGGAGCCGTCGTAGCGCGCGACCACGGTGTACGATCCCGCGTTGACCGGTGGCGTCGCCGATCCATCGTAGGTGACGACGACGGGCGTGAGCGCGACGCCGTTGACCCCCTGCGCGCTCGCGGTCGCCGCACGCGCGCTGCCGTTGTACGCAAACGTGCCGGCCGACACCGAAATCACCGGCGTCGCTTTGAGCACGTCGAGCGTCACGGAGCTCGTCGCGTTGGCGTAGTTCGAGCTGTCCGGATCGAACATCACCGACAGCGTGTGGCTGCCGGCATTGAGCACGGTGCCGGATGTGTGCGAGTACCAGAAGACGCCCGGCACGTTGGCGGTCGCGTTCAGTTGCGACAGGCCGATCGCCGTGCCGTACACGATCGGCGCGGGCGCCGGCCACGTGACGACAGGCGTGCCCGCACGGAGAGTGACCTCGCCGCCGAGCCCGGTCGATCCCCCGTACTCCAGGTCGGCGTCGAAGTACGCTTCCAGCCCGAACGCGTACGTGGCCGCCGCCGCGTCAGGCGCGATAGGCACGTTTCCTTCCACGAATCCGTTCGCGTCGCTGACCGCCGTCGTCGTGCCGGCCACCGAGCCGTCGCGTTTCACACGCGACACGAGCCGAACCGGTTTGCCGGCGATCGGCTGTTGATCCTGCGCACGCCCGAGCTGCGCCCTCCCCACGAACGTCGCGTCGCCGTAGGTCGCCGTGGCGTTCGCGACGAGCACGACGGTTCGCGTCAACGGGCACATGCCGTGCGCGCCGGCGAAGAACGCCGACTCGATCGTGGCCGCGTCCCATACAACGTCGAGCATCTGCACTTCGTCGATCGCGCCAATCAGGAAAGACTTGTGCGCCGCATCTTCGCGATTGCCGAACGACACGTCACGGCCCCAGTACGGAAGCCCGGCAATCGTCTGCATGTCGCCGGCGCCGTCGAACGTGTGCACGAGCCGTCCGTTCACGTAAGTTTTCACGACGCCGTGGTCGTAGGTGACCACGACGTGCGTCCAGACACCGGCCGGAATGATGACGCCGGTGTTCACCCACACAAATCCCGGATTCGTGTTGGCGAACGCCCAACGTACGGTGCCGTCCGGGAAACGCGCGATGCGGAATTGATCCTCCTTGCTGACGATCGTTCCGGCTTCACCGTCCTGACCGTCGGCCCTCTGCCAGGCCGCGAACGTCATCGTCCCGGCGAAACGGACGTCGGCGAGCTGGTGCGAGAACTCGACGAACTGCCACCCGGGCAGCGCGAACGCCTGACCGACTGTTCCCGCGACGTATGTCGCCGGCGCGCTCGGTTTCTCCGCTGCGAAAGGACTGCCGTGGATGTTTTCGCGTGTGTTGCCGTCGAACGAAAACCACAGACGGACACCGGGCGTCACCGGCAGGCACGCGCCGCTGCTCACGGCGTACTCGACTGCGGCGCCGCCCGAGTTGCCAGCGGCGTCGAGCGCGCCGGTCTTGAACACCTGCCATCCGGGCGATGAGGTATCGAACGGCGCTCCGCTCGGTGCCGCAAGTCCGCACTGCGCGACGCCCGACACCGCGTCGCTGCACGTGAAGCTCGTGGCGACGACGCTGTTCAGCGTGTATACGGTCGGCGCGGGCGACGCAATCGCGACCGAGGGCCGCGTCATGTCGACCTTGACGGTCGTCGATGCCGAAGCCGTTCCGCCCTCGCTCGTCGCGGTGCACGTGAATGTCGTGCCGGCGGTGTCTTCCGTCACCGTCGTCGAACCGCATCCAATCGAGGACGTAATCGGCGACTGCGAATCGCCCACCGCCCAGTTCACGGTGACGGGACCCGTGTACCAGCCATTCGATCCTGGCTCTCCGAAGAAGAACGGCGCGATCAGATCCGGCGGCGTCGAGTCTGTATACCGGAACGCATCCGGGATCCACCCTGAGCGGGAACCGTCGGCCGCGAACACGGCGACCCACACCGTGGACGGCGCCTGCGGCGGCGTTGTCGCAACGAGCGTCGTCGAGCTGACGAACTCGGTCGCGGCGTCGACGCCGCCGAAAACGACGCGCATGTCAGGCTCGAATCCGGTTCCGGTCAGCGTCACGCGCGTGCCGCCGGTTTCCGGTCCCGACGAGGGAGCGACGCTCGTCAGCGATAGCCCGGCGGCCTGCGTGAACGCGAGACTCTTCGACATCACCTGGACGGCCATCGTGCGCGGCGTCGAAGCCGGATTGAACTCGCGCGCGGAGAACACCAACGTTCCGTCGCCGACTCCCATCGGCGGCGCGAGCGGCGCGAACCAGTAGCTGCTCCAGTCCCACATCGCCCACCAGTTCGTATGCGCCTCGGCCGTCACCGTGAACTCCGCCTGGCCGCCGCCGCCGGCGACGATCGCCTCGACCGGCGTCACGTCGAAGTGAACCGCGGCGTAAATCCGATCGATTTCCGACGCGACGTCGCCGCGAAGATTCATCGCCGGCGAGATGAACAGCACGACCGCTTCGTTCGCCGAAATCTGCGGCTGGACGCAGTCGCGGTCCGGGTTGCTGCCGTCGGGGTTGATGCTGATGCGGGAGACGACGTCGAAGGAAAGATCCACGGCGTACACCTGCGTGGAGCCGGCCGGTCCAGGTACTTGTGTGTTCGTGGCTTTCGACTGGACGACGATCGAGCGGCCTTCGACGCTCAGCATCGGCGACCAGGTCGGCCCGTTGCCCGGCACCAGACCGCCGGCGATCGGCGGACCCCATCCGAGATCGACACGCCTGAGCGAACCCGAATCGGTCGCCGCAACGAACACGTCGAGCGTGTCGTTCGTGTCGTCGTGAGTCCCCGCCGCCAGCAGCCCGTCGGCCGATGCGAACGCGACGAGCGAGCCCGACGGCGTCATCGAGAGTTCCGGCGCATCGATCGACCACGGCGATTCCGATCCATCGGGCCTCACGTTCAGGCGTCTGGTCTGACCGGAGGATCGATCGCGCACGAAGACATCCCAGCCGCCGTTGGTGTCGGTGGACACGAGGTTCGTCGCGCGCGATCGAAACGCGACGAACCGTCCATCGTCGCTGACCTCGGCGCTCTCGCTCACGCCATCGCCGGCGTTCCCGAGCGGCGAGACGCTGATCGTCTCGAGCGTCGCGGTGCCGGGCTCGTCGAAGATGCCGTTGCCGTCGGCATCGCGATCGCGAACGACGACCTGATACGTGCCCGATGGCGCGCCTGGCGGGACCAGGTTGGCGGCCCTGGTCCTGAACGCGACGAAGCGTCCCGTGGTGCTCAACACCGGCTCCGAGCTGTCGCCGTCGCTCAGCGTTCCGTCCGGCAGCGCGCTCATGTTCACCCAGCTCCAGACACGCAGATCCAGGGCGTACACGTCGCAGAAATCGCGCGGTCCCTCGGGGTGCCCGAACGGATCGCAGATCTGAAATGCGATGTGGTTGCCGTCACCGCTGATCACCGCTTCGAGCGCCGGACCGGCCAGGAGGAGTCGAGTCTGATACGTCTGGCGATCACGCAGGTAGAGAGCGGGACCGGAGAAATACGCGAGGTTCGTCGCGTCCGACATGAAGAGCACGTACCGCCCGTCGGCGCTGATCGCGTGCCGCGACATGCGGCTGGGTCCATCCGACGGCGGAGGCACTGGCGGCCAGTAGCTGTTGCTCGCCGTGATGTCTTCGATCAGCCCGTCCCACCGCACGCCGCGGCCTTGTGCGGCGACTCGTGTATCGAATCGAACAACGATGGCGAGAATGATCAGCGCGAGGGCAATCCAGAACCGGTACGCACGCGAACGCACGCAGACTTGCATTACTCCTCCCGGAGTCCATGAAAAAAAGATTCAGCGCCGAGGCGCTTTGGGGATGACGAGATTATCGGCTGAGGTCAGCGGCGCCGCGCGAACGGAAATCCGAATTGTTGCAGAACTGTGCGTCGAACTGACAGTGTGGCCGAACGGAAATTTCCGCCCGCGTCAACGGCGAAGAGAGACGGTCGCGACGACTGGATAGTGATCGGACGCGTCGTCGACGCGTTCGACTCGACCGGTCGTGCCCACGGCGCCTTTGACGAACATCCAGTCGATCGGATGACGATGATTGATTGAGGTACGCCTGGCGTCGTCCTGTGTGTTGCCGAGCGCGTCGGCGAAACCGGCGGGCGCGAGATCAGCGAACATGAACGACTGAAACGCGACCTCGTTGTTGAAGTCGCCGGCGATCACCGCGTGCTCCGCCGGATGGCGGGCCTCGTCGGCGATGACCTCGTTCAATTGGCTGGTGCGCTGCTCGTCGTCGCCTCCGCTTTCGAGATGGACGCTGTAGACGAGCATTCCCGCCGTCCGCGCGCGCAACGCGATGCGGCCGCCGCGCCGCGGCTGCAGCGGGTTCAGACGCCAGCGGAGCGACGACTGATCCGAGAAGACGATCGTGCCCGGGTCGGTAATCGTGGCGCGGCTCAGGATCGCCTGGCCAGTGGTCGCCGCCGCCGCGCCGCTCGCCTCGCCAATCTCCTGGAACTCGCCGGCCGCGACCCAGTTCATCCCGAGCACGCGCGCGAGCTCGCGGGCCACGTCGTGGTTGGCGCTGCGGCGGCAATAGCGATCCACCTCCTGCAGCAGCACCACGTCCGGCGCCAGCGCGCCGAGTGTCGACGCAATCTTCTGGAACTGGACGCCGCGCTCGATGTTCCAGGTGACGACCTTGATGTCCCGCTGGTCGATGGGCACCGACGTCACGCGGGCGGGCTCGCCGTCAATCGCGTGGATTTGCGCGTCGGTCAGCCGCGGCTCAGTGAAGTACCCCGCGAACCGGAACACCGCCAAAAGTGCCACGAGTGCGAATGTAGCGGATCGCATCATTGATGAGTACCTGCCAGTTGACTGCACGGAAGGCTACGAAGGCAATACCGAGCGCGCCCCACGCGAGCGAGCGCACGCGGCGCGCGAGCGCCAGGCTCAGGCCGTGCGCGCCGCCGAGCCGCAGCCCTTCCGCCAGAGCGGTCGTCGCCGCTTCGGTGACGCCAAGTTTTCCGGGGATGAACTGGCCGGCGCTGTTCAGCAGCCGGCTGAGGCCTTCGAGCACGATCACGGGCGCGAGCGCCGGCGACGCGCCGAGCCACGCCAGCACGAAATACGCTTCGACGAGATTGCTGATTTCCTGTGCCGCCGCGAACGTGCCGATCACGACCCACGTCGATCGATCGCGCCGCATGTTTCCGAACCGCCGGCGCCACGATCGGTTCGCAGCGAACAGCACGGCGGCGGCGATCGACAATCCAATCATCAGCCATCCGGCGAAGTGAAACCGCACGGCGGCGATCGCGATCCCGATGATGACGAGCGCGGCGGCCGCGAGACTGTAGGCGAATCGCTCGACCACCGCGGCGGCCAGCGCCGTTCGCTGCGGCAGCCGGTGCTCGACGAGCAGCGCCTTCATCGGCTCGCGCGAGACCGGTCCCCATGCGAAATAGCCGGCGGCTTCGCCCGCGACGACCGCGGCGAACGCCTCGTGCCACCGGGGACGCTGCGACTCCGGCATCGCCAGCCGCCATCCCGCTGCCTGCAGGACGAATCGAACGCCGGCGAGTATCAAGATGAGCGGCAGGACCGGCGTCAGCGCGCGGAGCTGCGCGAGCAGCTCGTGGGGTCCGACCGACCAGATCGTCCACGCGAACAACGCGACGCCCGCGGCGGCGGCGAGTGGCAGGTACCAGCGCTTCATGCCGCTCGCCTGACCCGACTCCGCTTCGCTTCGTCGAGGCTCGCCGTAGCCTTGGCGAAGGCGGCAGGTGCAACGATCTGCTGTGCGCGATCGAGGTCCCCGGGAAAGTCGATCTCCGTCCAGGACAGCCCGCCGGTCTCGATCGCGTGCAGCGGCCATTCCTGCGCGAACGCGCGGAATGCCTTCGGCGCCCACGCGTTGAGGTCGCCCGCCCGCACGAGCGCGTCGATGTGCGCGACGACGCGCCGCCCGCCGCGCGCCCCGAACTTGAGGATGCCGACGTTCTCGGCATCCGCGTCCCACGGCGCCAGCTCCTTGCTGAAGTCGATCGCGAAGCCCTGCCAGATCTTCACCTTCATTTCTTCTTCATCCAGCATGCTCGACGAATCGACCAGCACCGCGTCGTCGATCGGCGCGCCGACGAGCCGCGCGAGCAACGGGCGCGAGACCAGCAGATCCGAATTCATGACCACGGCCCCGTGAGTAGCGTCCAGCAGTTGCTCGCGTCCGAGCCAGAGCGAATACAGACTGTTGGTCTCGCGATAGCGTGGGTTGTCGACGAAGCGCACGCGATCGCCGAGGTGATCCCGCAGGCGCTGCTGCTGATAGCCGACGACGATCGTGACGTCGTAGATGCCGCACGCCGCGAGCGCGTCGAGATGACGATCGATGAGCGGCACGCCGTCGACGTCGAGCATCGCCTTCGGCCGATCGGCGGTGAGCCGCCCCATGCGTGTGCCGTTGCCAGCGGCGAGGATGACGGCGCGTTTGGGAAACATGGTCAGCTCCGCTCATGAATTACAGCGTGACGGCCGGCCGGAGCGGCGGGACGCGCACACTGCGGATGATGTGCGTCTGCACGGCAGCGACGATGACGAGCGCGCCGAGGGCGCCATACGCCCAGATTTCGGTCAGCGCCGGAATGAACCCGATGAGAGCCTGAAACAGGATGAGATGCGCGACGAACGATCGCTTGATCAGCTGCCGCCCCCACACCGCGAACCGCTGCGTGGCCGTGCCCTGCTTGAGCTCCGCCGCGAGCGCATCGTCGAACGCGCCCGGGTTGACGCTCGCCACGCGCGCGCGCAGGTAGCCGACGAGCGAGATGATGAGAAACGTCGCCGGCGCCGCGACGATCGTCGCGAGCGTGTGATGATCGAAGCCTTCCAGCCGGTAGTCGCCCCAGATGATGCCGCCGAGCACGACGAAGTAGGAGAGGTAGTCGGTCACCGTCTCGAGCCACGCGCCGAACTTCGAGTCGGCGAGCTTTCCGCGCGCGACCTCGCCGTCGCTGCAGTCGAGCACCATGCTCGCCCAGTAGAAGAGCGCGCCGGCAATGCCGGCCCAGTACGTCCCGACCGAGAACCACAGACCCGCGAGCACGGCGAACCCGAAACCGGCGAGCGTCACCTCGTTCGCGCCGATCGACGAGCGGAGCAGGAACCGGCTCAGGGGAATCGAGAAGACGCGGATATTCCTGGTGAAGAAGCCTTCGCCGTCGCCGCCGTTGGTGTGTCGCAGATACGCGGTCTCGATGGGCGCGACGTCGCGGGCGTCCTTGATGCGCGCAACGAATCGCGGCGCGACGCGAACGCCGCGAACGTTCGCTTCGGACGTGAGCCGCCGCAGGGCGGAGCGCACGCGCGGCACCGCCCGAATCCGTTCGGTCGCGCGCAACGACAGCAGCATGAGGCCTGTGCTCTGTCCAGCCGCGTCGACCACCTCGGCGGCGTCCTCGGGCAAGTGGATGTCGCGTCGCAGCAGGCCGGTGATGACGCTGCGCTCGACGATCACGCGCTCCGGCAGCACCAGCAGGAGGTCGACGACCGGCACGTCCGCGAACGGATATTCGTCGTCGACGATCTGCACCTGGTCGACACCGGCGCGGCGCACCAGCCGCTCCGCGCGCTCGGCCAGGTCGAGGCC
>DASYQZ010000030.1:0-9498 GCA_036004865.1 Vicinamibacterales bacterium | reverse complement strand
GTGGGAGCACGGTGAGATCGTCGCCCGACAACACCATGCCGCCGCTCGCGTAGATGGCGGTTGCGTGGAACTGGCACTCGGCGTCGGTCAGATCGCTGGCGAGGCACACGGCGTCGGGATCGTTCCACCAGAACCGTCCGTTCTGCCAGTTGCGGCTCAGGTTCTGCCGTGCGGTCGTCGCAATACGATCCCACGTCCGCTTGATGTCGTTCGAGCTGCGCGATCCGTGGACGACGCCAATCGACGGCCAGATCGGATGGTTGCAGCCGAGGATGAACGCGTTGCCGGCGCCGCGAAGAATCGCCTGCATCCCGCGCCGATAGGCCTCGATGCGCGTCGCCTTCGCGTCGTAGAACCGTCCGCCGTGCATCGCGCCCCAGAAGTTCGCGTCCAGCTTGAAGTAGGTGCAGCCCCACTCGTCGCGCATCGTGCGGAAGACCCGCTCGAGATGCTGCTGCGCCTCCGGATGCGTGCCGTCGAGCGCGTACCACGGACCGCGGCGCCATCCGCCAAACGTCACGCGATCGGACCTGAGCGGCGCGCCCTCTTCATCCTTGATGAACCAGTCGCGATGCTGTTGAAAGACTCTCGATCCTTCCTCCGCGACGAACGGCGCGACCCAGATGGCCGGTTCGAATCCGCGCTTGCGGATCTGATCGAGGACCGTGCGCACATCGCCTCCAAACGCGGCGCCCGTGTCGAGCCAATCCCCCATCGCGCTCTGATATCCATCGTCGATCTGGATGTACTTCAGTGACGGGATGCGCTTCGCGATGACGTCGAGGTTGTCGAGCACCTGCTGCGCGGTGACGCGCGGACCGAAGCAGTACCACGAGCACCATCCGGTCGGCGCCTGGCTCGTGCGCAGTGGTGGATGATTCCCGGCAAGTTGTGCTGCGACGTCCGACAGCAGCTTCGCGCGATCGCCGCCGGACGCGAACATGAGCTCCTCGAGCGTCCACGCTTCCCTGGGCGCGAGCTCCAGACCCTCGGCGTCGACGACCGCGCGAAGAACGTAGCGCAGCCCTTTAGGGCTGCCCGGGTCGGCAGGCCTGAAGGCCTGCGCTACCTCCAGCCGTCCACTGAATCTCGCGCACGACGTGAACGCAAGCACCCGCGTCTCTTCACCGGGCGGCGTCAACGTCAGCAGCCCGTAATACGCACGCGATCCCGTCGTCGCCGGCATCCTGTAGTGCTTCGCATCGGTGTACTGACTGAAGTCCGACGGCGCGCCGATCGTGCCGCCGGTCTGCGACAACATTTGAAATCCCTCGCCGTACAGCGCCGTCGTCATGGGCAGCGCGAGCGTCAGCTCGAACAGCACGATTTCCTTCACACGCACCGGCGCCGTGCCGTTGTTGACGACGCGTGAGCGGCAGTTGGACCCATCCCATCGGCGCACGAGCTCGACCGAGTCAGGCGCAGACGTGCCGTCGGCGCCGATGACGCGCCCCGGCGCTTCTATGATCTCCGCTCGGCTGAAGCCTCCCGCCTCCGCTCGCTGGGTTTGCAGTCGAGCTTCGGCGAGGCTCGCCGAAGCGCCTTCCGCCTCCGCGCTCTGCGCTGCGGCGGACAAGTCGGCGCGAAGGCGGCGCGCTGCATCCTGGTATGAAGCGCGCGGATCGGCGAATGGACCACGAGCCACCAGGGGTGAAGTTCCGGCCAGCGCTCCGCTGATTGCAAGGAACCGGCGGCGAGAAATCATCGGGTGACTCCGGACTTTTCGCGAAGCCTGTCGTGCACCTCGCCAACACCAGCGCCCGCCGCGCAAATCCAGACATCAGGACGCAGTCCGGTTTCGCGCTCGTAGCGCGCCGCGACCTCGCGCTGGACGTCGGATGCCGCCGCTTCGTCGGCCAACGCGATGGCGCATCCGCCGAACCCGCCGCCCGTCATGCGTGCGCCGTAGACGCCGTCGCACTCGCGGGCGATGGCGACGATCGTGTCCAGCTCGGCGCAGCTGACCTCGTAGTCGTCGCGCAGGCTGGCATGCGAATCGACCATCAGCCGGCCGAAGGCGTCGACATCGCCTGCACCAAGCGCACGCGCCGCGTGTTGCACGCGCGCATTCTCCGCGATTACGTGGCGGCAGCGCCGGTACACGCGATCCGGCATCTCGCCCTTGGCGGCATCGAGCTGACCGAGCGTCGCGTCGCGCAGCGCGCGAATCTCCGGATCCCGCCGGGCGAGCACGGCGACGCCCGCTTCGCAGTCGGCTCGCCGCGCGTTGTATTCGCCGCCCGCGAGCTGATGCTTCACCATCGTGTTGCACGCCAGCACGCGAACCGTCGCTGGCAGCGGCAACCATCGGCGTTCGAGGCTCCGCGTGTCGAGCATCAGCGCGTGGCCTTCCCGGCCGAAGCACGCGATCATCTGGTCCATCACGCCGCAGCGCGTGCCGGCGTATTCATGCTCGGCACGCTGGCAGGCGCGCGCTAGATTGACGAGGTCTTTGTTTCCTCCGGAGGCCCCTACCCCCCGGACCGGCGCGCCGGCGAGATCCAGCAACGCGTACCCGCATGCGACTTCGAGCGCGGCCGAGGAGCTCAACCCCGCGCCAATCGGAACGTCGCTCGCAATCAACATGTCGGCGCCGGGCGAATCGAGAACGCTCGCGACACCTCGCACGTACTCGCTCCACCCTCCACGATCGACGTTGGTGCGTCTCGTTTCCCCGTACTCGCGCGAACGGACGACGATCGTACGATCGTCTCGCGGCGCGGCGGCGACCCACGTCGATCGATCGAGCGCCATCGGCAACACGAAGCCGTCGTTGTAATCGGTGTGCTCGCCGATCAGATTGACGCGGCCGGGCGCGCGATAGATACGCGGCGATCGAGCGAAGACGCGCTCGAACTCGCGTGCGAGATCGTCGGGATCAACGGGCTTCTCAACTCTCAACTCTCAACTCTCAACTCTCAACTCAACTCTCAACTCTCAACTCTCAACTCTCAACTCAACTCTCAACTCAACTCTCAACTCTCAACTCTCAGCGCGAGAGCCACAACAGCGGCTGGCGGATGAAGAAGTTGCGGACGACCTCGTCCACCTCCGAGTCGGCCGGCAGCGTCTTCCATAGCGCCACGTAGTCCGGTCGATCCAGGGCGAGGCCGCCGAACAGCAACGCCGGGTGCCGCATGGGCCACTCATCGAAGTGCTGGACATCACGGGCGTGCGGCCAGTCGCGCTTGTCCTTGATGTAACGCGCCATGAACGCCAGCGCGCGGCCCAACCCGCGACCGTCGGACAATTCAACCGTCCACAGGTTGTCTGACGGCGTCGACACCATGTGGCAGATCGTGCTCATCGCGTCGAGGTTGAACAGCGAGTAGGCGTACGGCTTCGTGCGTTCGAGCTCCAGCGGGAAACTCCCGTCGGCCGCCATCTGCGTCGGCACCAGCACCGACTTGAACCGCGTACGACACATCTCGAGATGGTCGGCCGCCTCGGATCGCCCCGCGTTCGTCGCGCTGGAAGCAACGAGCGACGCAAACGAGGCCACCTGCATCACCCAGCAGGTGCCGAGGTTGTTCTTCGCGTCCCGCGCCTCGATTCCGTGCGGATGTGTCGTCAGCCATCGCACGTACTCGGTGAACCAGCTCGCGATCTCGCGGAACTCGGCATCGGGAATCGTCTGCCGATCGTGGAGCAGCTCCGCAGCGCGCGCGACCTCGACGAGATGGATGGTGTCGATCACGCCGGGACCGCGGCCGGTGACGTGGCCATGAACCGCCTGCGAGTACTGCACATTCGGATTCATACGCGTGTCCGCGTCGACGAACCAGGCGCGGAGATGGCGCCGCGCGTGCGCGGCGTACCGCTCATCGTTCGTCAGCAGCCACGCGGCGGTCAGCGCCGGCACTTCGATGCTCAGCCGGCGCAGCGCGCGCCGGTGCTCGACGAAGGTGTCCGGGTTCGACATCCCGTCGCGGCGGATGTACGGGCCATCGGGCTTCGCGGGATCGGGCCACCAGTAGTCGCCTTCGGAAAAGTAATCGTGGAGACCGCCGGCGCTGCGCGCCGCACGGAACGACGTGATCGTCTCGGGTAGATTCTTCAGATAGCGATCGGCAGCCGTGATGACGCGCGGACGCTCCGTTTCCTGAATTGCAGATTGCAGATTGCTGATTGCAGATTGATTGGGGTCATTGGGGTCATTGGGGTCATTGGGTCCGTGGGCGGCAATCAACAATCCAATCTGCAGTCCAATCAACAATCCAATCAGCAACCCAATCTGCAATCTGCAATCTGCAATCTGCAATTTCACGGCGAGCGCAGCGAGCCTCATTTGTGCCCCGCGGCCGAGGACTCGCGCACGATCAGGCGCGGCGGAATAATCACGCGTTTGGGCGCGGCCTGATTGCCCGGTCCGTTCTCCAGACCGCTCAGCAACAGCTCGGCCGCGTGACGTCCTTGATCCTTGCGCGACCAGCCGACCGTGGTCAGCGGCACGCGCAGCAGATCGCCGAGCGCGATGTCGCCGGCCCCGACGACGGCGATGTCCTGCGGGACGCGCATGCCCGCTTCCCAGATCGCCTTCATCGCGCCGATCGCGGCCGGGTCGTTCGCCGCGAACACGGCATCGATGCGCGGCCGCACCGTCAGCAGCCGCTTCATCGATCGATAGCCGTCGGCTTCCATGAACCCGCTGCGGACGATCCACTCGTCGGGCGCCTTGATGCCTCGCGCCTTCAGCGCCTCGCGCCACCCCTTCTCGCGGCGTTTCGCATGCTGGATGTTCGGGCCGCCGATGTGCGCGATCGCGCGCCGTCCGGCATCCAGCAGATGCGACGTCGCCAGGTGACCGACGCGCTCGTCGTCGGTCAGCACGCGGTGACACTTGACGCTCGGATGATCGTCGCGGTCGATCATCACGAGGCTCGTGCCGAGCCGCGTCAACTGGAGCAGCATGTCGGTGTTGCCGGCCGCCGACGCCGAGGCGAGCACCACGCCGTCGACCTGCCGTCCGCGCAGCAGCTCGAGCTCCGATCGCTCCTTGCCCGGATCCTCGCCCGAGCTGCAGAGGAGCAGGCCGTAGCCGCGCACGCTGGCGACGGGCTCGATGCCGGCGATGATCTCGACGAAAAACGAATGCATCAGATCGGGGATGACGATGCCGAGGGTGTGGGTGCGGCGGAGGGTGAGGCTCCGGGCGACAGCGTTGCGCTGATACCCAAGCTCTTCCACCTTGGCCAGCACGCGCGACCGCGTGGCTTCGCTGATATCGGCGTGGTTGTTCAGCACTTTGGAGACGGTGGTGATCGAGACGCCGAGCTCCCCCGCGATCCGTTTCATCGTCGTCTGATGCATCGCGTCTCTGCCTGGATCCGCCGTTTTTCCCTTACCTTTATCGCTAAAGTGCCTTGACTTTCGCGGTGGAGGATAGTATCACACGCCCATGATGACGATGATGCGGAACATCGTTCTTCTCTTCCTGGCTCTCGCCGTCCTCATGCCCTCAGCCCTCGGCGCGCGTCGCGAAATCACCGGGGGACAACGTCCTGTGGATCCGGCCAGAGAGAAGCGGCTCGAATGGTTTCGCGATGCGAAGTACGGCTTGTTCATCCACTGGGGCCTCTACGCGATCCCCGCCGGCGAGTGGCGGGGGAAGCGGACGCTCGGCCTCGGCGAGTGGATCATGTTTCGCGCGCCGGTACCGGTCCGCGAGTACGAGAAGCTCGCGTCGCAGTTCAATCCGGTCAAGTACAACCCCGACGAGTGGGTGAAGCTCGCGAAGGACGCGGGCATGAAGTACATCGTGATCACGTCGAAGCATCACGACGGCTTCGCGCTCTTCAAATCGGCCGCCAGCCCGTACAACGCCGTCGACGCGACGCCGTACAAGCGCGACATCCTCAAGCAGCTTGCCGATGCCTGTGCGCGTCAGGGGATGCGGCTCGGCTTCTACTACTCGCAGTCGCAGGACTGGCACGAACCGCACGGCGCCGGCAATACCTGGGACTTCGGGCCTGACGAGAAAAAAGACTACGACCAATACCTGCGCGGCAAGGCGGAGCCGCAGGTGCGCGAGCTGCTGACCGGGTACGGACCGGTCGCGCTCATCTGGTTCGATACGCCGCGCATGATGACCGGCGATCGCCCGCACCGGTTCACCAGGATCGTCCGCGAGCTGCAGCCGAACACGCTCATCGACGGCCGGCTCGGCGCCGAAGGCGACTACATCAGCACCGGCGACAACGTCATTCCGCCCAACGTGCAGGGCGAGGCGTGGGAAGTGCCGGCGACGATCAATCACACGTGGGGCTACCGGAAGGACGACACCGACTGGAAGTCGCCGGGCCAAATCGCCTTCAAGCTCGTCGACATCGTCAGCAAAGGCGGCAACTACCTGTTGAACGTCGGACCGATGGCCGACGGCACGATCCCGCAGGTCAGTCAGGACATCCTGCGGACGGTCGGCCGCTGGCTGCAGGCGAATGGCGAAGCCGTGTACGGCGCCGGCGTGACGCCGTTTGGCGAAGAGCTCGGCGAGCCGAGCGCACGCGGCGCGAAGGACGTGCGCGGCGACACGCTCACCTATCAGCAGATTCAGTGGCGCGTGACGACGAAGCCCGGGAAACTGTTCGTCATGTTCTTCGACGAGCCGCGCGCGCCGTTCGCGCTGCCGGCGATCAGAAACACCGTGAAGCGCGCGTACCGGCTGGCCGACAAGGCGCCGGTCGATATGAAGATGGAGAACGGCCGCGCGGTGCTGAACCTCGAGCGTCCGATTTTCGATCCGATGGCGACCGTTGTCGTCGTGGAGTTCGACGGCGAGAAGGTGCAGCGGTGAAAATCTGGATCGCGCTAGCGGCGCTGACCATTGGCCTGCCATCGCCCGCCGCGAGCCAGGAATTCCGCGCCACCATTGCGGGCACCGTGACCGATCCGTCGGGGCTCGTGCTTCCCGGCGCCGCGGCGACCGCGCTGAACGTTCAGACCAATGAGACCGCCACCAGCGTCACCACCGGCGCCGGCTTGTACACGATTCCCTTCCTCAGTCCCGGCCGGTATGTCATCGCGGTGGAAATGCCCGGGTTCAAGAGCTACACCTCGTCTCCGATCGAGCTCTCGGTCGGGCAGACCGCGACGCTGAACGTCAAGCTCGAGATTGGCGACGTCGCGGAAACGGTGATGGTGCTCGCCGAAGTGACCGACTCGTCCAAGGCGGACCGCGGAATGGTGATGGATAACACGCGGGTGACCGAGCTGCCGTTGAACGCGCGCAACCCGTTCATGTTGTCCACGCTCTCGGCGGGCGTGCAGTTCAACGGCAACCCGATCTACTGGCGGCCGTTCGACAACGGCGCGATCGCCGACTGGTCGGTCAACGGCGGCAAGAATCGGAACAACGAGTTCCTGCTCGACGGCGCGCCGAACAATTCCATTCAGGGCGGCAACAACATCGCGTACGTGCCGCCGGTGGACGCCGTGCAGGAATTCAAGATCATGACGAGCACGTACGACGCACAGTACGGGCGCACGGCGGGCGGCATCATCAACGTGTCTCTGAAGTCGGGCAGCAGCCGCGTTCACGGCAGCGCGTGGGAGTTCGCCCGCCGCTGGTGGCTCGACGCCAACACGGCGCTGCAGCAGGCGCAGGGTCAGTCGCGCTACAGCGTCGTCGACGGCAGGAAGCTCGGGCACTTTCTCGATCAGTACGGCTTCCAGGTCGACGGTCCGATCCGGATTCCCGGCCTCGTCGACGCACGAAACAAAACCTTCTTCATGTTCACGTTCGAGGGCTATCGCGAAGGGACGCCGAATCCGGCGACGCGGACGGTGCCCGACGAGCGCCAGCGGCGCGGCGACTTCAGCCAGCTCCGCGATCGCAACGGCAACCTGATCGTCGTCTACGATCCCGCCACGGGGAGGCAGGTCGGCAGCCAGTGGGTGCGCGATCCATTTCCGAACAACGTCATTCCGGCGAACCGCATCCATCCGATCGCCGCGAAGCTGCTGACCTACTTCCCGCTGCCGAACACGCAGACGCCCGACAGCGATCCCTGGCGGAACAATCTGCTTCAAGCCCCGAACATCGCGCGCGACGATTTCTTCAACTGGGTCGCGAAGGTCGATCACAACTTCAGCTCGAAGTCGAAGATGTTCGTGCGCTACGCGTGGAACCGGCGTCAGGAGCATCGCAACACGAACGGGATCGAGACCGGACCGGCCCAGTCGGGTCCGCTGCCGCTCGAGCGAATCAACTACACGGGCGTGGTCGATTACGTGCGGAGCGTCACGCCGTCGCTGCTGCTGAACGTGCGCGGCTCGGCGAATCGCTACAACGAGTTGAATCGAACCGACGACGGCCTGGGGTTCGACCCGGCGACGCTGGGGTTTCCTGCGTCGCTGGTCGATCAGTTCAAGGTCAAGATGTTCCCCTACGTCGACATCAGCGATTACACGCGGCTCGGGCGCGGCGACTTCAGCGAGGAGCCGACGACGGTGGTCGGGCTGCAGCCGAACGTGACCTGGCTGCAGGGGCGGCACACGTTGCGCGCCGGCCTCGAGGTGCGCCACACGATCTACGAGCGTGCGAACAGCGGCAACGCGTCGACGCGGCTGAACTTCAGACGCGGCGCGACGCAACGCGACTTCCAGCAGGCCGACGCGTTGTCGGGCAGCGCGTTCGCGTCGTTCCTGCTGGGCGCGGTCGATTCATCGAGTCTGGTCGACGTCAACATTTTTCCGCAGTACACGTGGAACTACGTCGCGCCGTGGGTGCAGGACGACTGGAAGATCGGCGATCGCCTGACCGTCAATCTGGGGTTGCGCTGGGATGTCAACAGCCCGGTCCGCGAGGCCCAGAATCGCGTGAACACCGACTTCGACACGACGACGATCAATCCGGTCTCGGCGCTCATCGATCGGCAGGCGTTTCCCGGATTCCAGGTCCGGGGCGGCCTGCGCTTCGCCGGCGTCGACGGTCAACCGGACACGCCGTATGCGTTCGACACGAACAACGTCCAGCCGCGCGCCGGCTTTGCGTACACGATCGCCGAACGCACGGTCGTCAAAGGCGGCGTCGGCCGCTACTTCATGAATCCGACCAGCATCGGCTACAACGAAGGCTTCAGTCTTCAGACGCCCGTCATCGCCTCGCTCGACGGCGGCCGGACGCCGCTCGTGAACCTGTCGAATCCGTTTCCCGACGGCGTCCGGCAGCCGGCCGGCAGCGTCACGGGACTGACGACCGCGCTCGGCACCGGTCCCGACTTCGCCAATCCGAACTACCAGGTCCCGTACGTCTACCAGTTTTCGCTCGGCGTCGAGCGGCAGCTTCCGTGGCGCACGACGGCCGAAATCAGTTACGTCGGCAGCCGGACGTACCAGGACACCAGCAGCTGGGGCGGCTTCAACGACCCGAGCCTGGCGTTCCGGAATCTGTGTGACGTCACGGCGGGCGGCAATGTGAACTACTGCAACGAGCGTGTGCCGAACCCGTTCTATCAGGTGCCGGGGTTCGAGGGCACGACGCGCTTCACGAGTCCGACG
>DASYQZ010000029.1:0-15372 GCA_036004865.1 Vicinamibacterales bacterium | reverse complement strand
ACGCCGAGGACGGTGGCCACCACGGCCATCCACAGCGAAATCCGGCCCATGTTGTCGTTGATGTACGCGATGGCCTGCTGACCGTAGTGGTACGCCAGCAGGGCCTCGATGAGGTACCGCAGGCCACGGCCGACCACGACCGCGATCGTGAACGAGCCGACGGGGATGCCGGCCATGCCGGCGAGGATGACGAAGATCTTGAACGGCGCCGGCGGCGGCAGCAGCGACGGCACCAGGACGGCGATCACGCCGTGGCGCTGAAACAACCTCATCGCCCGGTCCACCTTGTCGCCGGTGAAACGCCTGCGCATCAGCGCATCGCCGCCTTTCTTGCCGATGTAGTACATGACAAGGCACCCGGCGATCGATCCGAGTGTCGCGCTGACGGCGTACAACAGGACGCGCGACTTGTGATGCGTGACCATGTAGACGACGAGCAGGTCGGCGATTTCCGGCAGCGACAGAAACGAGGAATCGAGGAACGCGATGAGGAAGAGACCAGGCGCGCCCAGGGCCAGCGCGAGCGCGCGGAGTCGGCCGGCGATTCTGCCCATAGAATAAACGCGTGATTATACTGAACCGCCGCGTGCGCAGAGATCGGCGAGAAGAAGATCTCGCTGCCTCGTCTGCGTCGTCGGCGGTTGTGTGGCTTCCGCTCGCGTGTGCGCTGGCCGCGGCGATCGGCGGTGCGATCGTCGCGTGGCGCTATCATCGCCTCGGTCTCACGCTCACGCACTACGACGCGCGCGGCCACCTCGTCGTTGCCCGGCGGATCTTCGACAGCCTCACGCCGGGCTGGCAGCAGATTGGCGGCGTGTGGCTGCCGCTGCCGCATCTGGTCAACGCGATTCCCGTTCAAGTCGATCTCTTCTATCGCAGCGGCGCATCGGCGGTCGCGATCTCGATCGCGGCGTTCGCGATCGCGACGGGCTCCATTGCGACCATCGTGTCGACGCTGACCAAATCGTCCACCGCGGCGCTCGCCGCCGCGGCCGTGTTCGCGCTCAACCCGAACGTTCTCTATCTGCAATCGACGCCGATGACCGAGCCGCTGCTCGTCGCGCTGACGACGCGCGGCGTGATGATGCTGATGGCGTGTTGTCGAACGCCTGTTGACACTGTAGGGGCGGACCCGCGTGTCCGCCCCGGGCCGACACATGGGTCGGCCCCTACGACCATGTCAACCGGTCTCGTCCTTGCTCTCGCGTGCCTGACGCGTTACGAGGCATGGCCCGTGACGGCATGCGCGCTGGCGGCCGCCGTGTGGGCCCGCTGGCGGCGAGGCGAGCCATTCGCGACGGCTCTTCACCAGGCGGCTGTCATCGCGCGCTACCCTGTCGTCGCGATCATCGGCTTCGCCATCTTCAGCCGCGTGGTGATCGGCGATTGGTTTTTGTCGCGCGACTTCTTCGTCCCTGAGAACAAGGCGCTGAACGATCCCACGATGGCCGCCGCCGAGATCTGGTGGGGCGTGCGCGCCATGAGCGGCGGCCTGCTCGCCGTCATCGCCGCGGTTGGCCTCGCAGGTCTCATCGGCATCGGGCTCTTCAATCGGCGGCGCGCCGATGCGCTCATCGCGACGTCACTCGTCGCGACGGCGGTCATTCCCTGGGTCGCGTTCTTCAGAGGTCATCCGTTCAGAATTCGCTACATGGTGCCGCTGATCGTGGTCCAGGCGATTGGGGCCGGCGCGCTCGCGGGACTGATCAAGCGAGCCGCGCTGCCGGTCTCGGTGTTGCTCCTCGCAGTCGCGGCGTATGAGCTGCGACCGCTCGACCTCGCAGCGCCGATGGTGGTCGAGGCGCAATGGGATCGCCCGAACGACCCTGTGCGAGCTCAGGTGACGGCTTGTTTGGGCCAGCCGGGATCCGGACAGAAGATCATGGCGAGCATGGGATCGCTCGGCCACTACATGCAGGAGGCGTCGCGCGCCGGCTTCGCCATCCGCGATTTTCTGCACGAAGGGAACGGCGATCTCTGGCTCGCGGCGCTCGAGGATCCGTTCCCGTACGCCGAATGGATTCTGATCGAGGAAAAGGCCGAAGGCGGCGATATGCTCGCCAGGCGCGTGCGCGAGCAGCCGAGATTCCTGGAAGGCTACTCGCGCGGGTGTGAAGGCGCAGGACTCGCGTTATACGTCAGAAGCGGAAGTTCACCGAGAACAGATAGGTGAAGCCGCCGAGATCGATCTTCGGCTGATTGTCGATTGCTTGGTCGGTGACGAACCCGCTGTCCTGCGGCAGATCGCCGATCGCCGACTGCCAGCGCAGTTCGCCGCCGACGCCCCACGAGCCGATCATGCCGCGCAGGCCGCCGAGAATCACCGGGCCCGTCGCCGTCCCGCTGGCGACATAGGTCTTGCGGAAGATCGCGTTGTTGACGTCGACGAATTCTCCCGACTCGCTGTACCGCCACGCATGCACCCCGACGCCCGCACCGAAGTACGGCTGCACGCCGCCCTGATGGCCGAGCGGCAGGAATCGCACAGTCGCGCTGAACGGGATGTCGCGGAGCTTGAGCGTCTGCTCGATCTCCGTCCCGTCGCTATCGACCAACTTGGCGTAGAGGCTGGGCACCGAGCGCTGCTGGAAGCCGATGCCGAGCCCGGCTTCGAATTTGTCGCCGAGACCGGCGAGATACTCGGCGCCGAACACCGGCGAGTTGAAGTCGCCGATGTTGAACAGCAACTGCGGCGGGACGGACAGATCGTTCACGAGCACGTCATTCGGCGTGCGCGCATCTTCCGCGCGCGGCGTGAACCCGCCGATGAGCAGGTTGAACGATTGCTGCGCGGACGCAGGCGGCGTCGCGATGAAGCCGACGATGAAGGCCATGACGGTGCAGGTCGCGGAGGCCTTGAGGCCTGCCAGAACGAATCGTCGCATGAGGTGCGCTCCTTGCTGAGGTCGAATAGCAGGAGAGATGCCAGAAAAACTCGCGGAATGCGGCGGAAATTTCATCGGCACACGCGAACTGTCTCTCGCGGATATCAATCCGTCCGCTGCGGAGCACGTTTCACGAACTCAGAACTCAGAACTCAGAACTGAGAACTAAACGCGGAACTGCCCGGGTTTTCAGTTCTAAGTTCTCAGTTCTGAGTTCTAAGTTTGAACTTCCGGATCACATCGAGCATCGCGTCGTGAATACGGCCGTTCGACGCCACCACCTGACCGCCGCGCGACGCGAACGGCGCGCCGGTCGTGGCGGTGACGCGTCCTCCGGCTTCCGCCACGATGAGCGCGCCGCCGGCGATGTCCCAGGCCTTCAGATCGCTCTCCCAGAATCCATCCATCCGTCCGGCCGCGACCCAGCAGAGGTCGATCGCCGCCGATCCCAGCCGCCGCACTGCACGCGCCTGACCGACGAACGCCCCGAAGAGCCCGACGATCTCGTCGACGCGCGCGTGCACGTCGTACGGGAATCCGGTGACGAGCATCGCGTCGACGAGCCGCGCCGCCGACGAGACGCGCAGCGGGACGCCGTTCAGAAACGCGCCGCCTCCCCGCTCGGCCGTGAACAGCTCCTTCCGATTCGGATCGTAGACGGCTGCCACTTCGGGAACGCCGTCGATCTCCAGCGCAAGCGACGCGCAGAAAATCGGCAAGCCGTGCGCGAAGTTCGTCGTCCCGTCGATCGGATCGAACACCCAGCACGCGCCGGGCGGCACGGTTGCGCTGCCGCCCAGCTCTTCGGCCAGTACCTGATGATCGGGGAATCGCTGCGCGATGAGGTCGCGAAACATGCGCTCGACGGCGAGGTCGACCTCCGTGACGAGATCGATCGTGCCCTTCATTTCGACCCGGAGGTCGCCTCCGAAGTGCGCCATCTGCAGATCGCCGGCGCGTACGACCGCCTCGATCGCCGTCGTGAGAAAGAGTGGATCGGAGGGCAGCGTCAACCTTCGACGGCGGGCTGCACGCGCTTCACCATGCGGATTTCCATTCCGCCCTGCGGCGCACGGTGCAGTTGCACGTCGTCCATGAAATTGCGGATGAGGAAGATGCCGCGGCCGCTCGACTTGAGGAGGTTTTCGGGCGCGAGCGGGTCGGCGACCGTCTCGGGGTCGAAGCCGTCGCCCTGGTCGCGGACGCGAATGGTCAGCTTGGGCTCGTCGGTGGTGGCCGTCTCGAACTCGACGAAGACGTGCTTGCTCGAATCGTTGCGGTTGCCGTGCTTGATCGCGTTGATGACCGACTCGCGGATGGCCACGCCGACCCAGTGGGACGAATCTTCGTCGAGGCCGATGCCGCGCGCAATGTGGTCGCTGACCACTTGCACGAAATCGAGCATCTCGAACGCGCTGGTGAACTCGAGCCTGACGATCTGGTCGCCGTTAGCCGTCACGCGCCCCCTTTAATATCATAGATAGCCCGAGCATGCCCCCCTTGACTGCCGCCACGATTACGCCGGCGCGCCGCGTGCGCGGCCGTCTGCGCGTCCCGGGCGATAAATCGATTTCTCATCGCTACGCGTTGTTCGCCGCTCTGGCGGAAGGATCGTCGACGCTGAGCCACTTTGCCCCTGGTGCGGATTGCCGGTCGACGCTCGCGTGTCTTCGCCGGCTGGGCGTCGACATCAGGGAGGAACCTGCCGGCAGAATCACCCTAGTGGGACGAGGTTTGCATCAACTCAGTTCGCCGTCCGCGCCTCTCGACGCTGGCAACTCCGGCACCACGATGCGATTGCTGGCCGGCATCCTCGCAGGTCAGCCGTTCTCCGCCACGCTGACGGGCGACGCCTCGCTTTCGCGACGGCCGATGCGGCGCGTGATCGAGCCGCTCGAGCAGATGGGCGCGCGTGTCGAGTCGCACGGCGGCCGTCCGCCGTTGACCGTCCACGGCACAGCACTGCACGGCATTGCGCATCGCCCCGAGGTGCCGAGCGCACAGGTGAAAAGCGCGGTCCTGCTCGCGGGGCTCCACGCCGAGGGGACGACGGCCGTCATCGAGCCGGCGGCAACGCGCGATCACACCGAGCGCGCGCTCGTCGCGTTCGGCGGCGCGGTCTACGTCGATGGGTTGACCGTGTCCGTCGCGGGCGGCCAGCGGCTCGTGTCCCAATCGCTCTCGGTCCCCGGCGATTTCTCGTCGGCGGCGTTCTGGCTCGTGGCGGCGGCGGCTCATCCGGGATCGCGGATCGAAATCGAAGACGTCGGGCTGAACCCGACGCGGACGGCGCTGCTCGACGTGCTGCAGCGCTTCGGCGCCCGCGTCACCGTCGAGCGCACGGGGTCCGGCGAGGATTCGGGCGGCGAGCCGCGCGGCACGATCATCGTCGAAGGCGATCGCACCGGCTCGCTCGCGATCGCACCGGAAGAAGTGCCCGGTCTGATCGATGAACTCCCGGCGGTTGCCGCGCTGGCGGCGCGCGGCGGCGAGGTGACCGTCCGCGGCGCCGCCGAACTGCGCGTGAAAGAAAGCGACCGGATTGCGGTCCTCGTGTCCGGTTTTCGCGCGTTAGGGATCGATGCCGACGAGCGCAGCGACGGTTTCACGATCCGCGGGACGGCCTCTCCACAAGGCGGCGTTGCCGACGCGCGCGGCGATCACCGGATGGCGATGGCGTTCGCCGTCGCCGCTCTTGCCGCCGAGCATCCGTCGACCATCGAAGGCGCCGACGCCGTCGTCATCTCCTACCCCGACTTCTTCGAGACGCTGGATCGCCTGGTGGCGCCGCTCGACGAGCTCGGGGCCCCCTGAGCCTCTTGAATGGCGCAGGCGTGAGAGCCGACAAAATCTATCTCGTGGGCTTCATGGCCGCCGGCAAGACAACGGTGGCGCGCTCGCTCGCGAAGCGGCTCGACTGGCAGGCGGTCGACATCGACGAGCTGATCGAGCAGCGCGAGCGCTCGACGGTCGCCGAGATTTTCGCGAAACAGGGCGAAGCGTATTTCCGCGCCGTCGAGCGATCGGTGCTGTTCGAGCAGCTCGCGCCCCGGCATCTGGTCGTCGCGACCGGCGGCGGCACGTTCGCCGATCCGCAGAACCGTGCAGCCATCAACGGCGACGGCGTGTCGGTGTGGCTGGACGTCCCGATGGATCGTCTGATTGCGCGAGTCCCTGCCGACGGCCGCCGCCCGCTGGCCGCCGATCGCGCCGGGTTCGAACGCCTGTATCATCTTCGCCGCGTGGCTTACGAGCAGGCGCATCTCCGCGTCGACGCCGGGCGCGCCGGCGCCGACGCATTGGTTGAAGAACTCGTGCACTGGTTGGAAGGCTGATTGGAGCAGCAGGCGGCGCCTCGACGACGATGAGATACCTGATCCTGACCGACATCCACGCGAACCTCGAAGCGCTCGATACCTGTGTGAGCGATGCGCGCGTACGCCGGTTCGACGACACGCTCGTCCTCGGCGACCTCGTCGGCTACGGCGCCGATCCCAACGCCGTCATCGAGCGCGTGCACGCGCTGAAGCCGCTCGCCATCGTCCGCGGCAATCACGACAAAGTCGCGTGCGGCCTCGAGCAGGCCGAGGGCTTCAACGCCGTCGCGAAGAGCGCGGCGCACTGGACGTTCGAGGTCATGAAGCCCGAGTACCGCGACTGGCTCGCGGCGCTGCCCGAAGGACCGCACCAGGTCGACGATCTCGTCGAGATCTGCCACGGCTCGCCGTTCGACGAGGACGCGTACATCTTCGACGAGCTCGATGCCGTACGGGCGCTGAAGGTGTCCACGCGGCCGCTCTGCCTCTTCGGCCACACGCACTACCCGGTCACCTTTCAACTCTCGGCCGAGTCATTCGACAGCTTCGGTCCGTCGGGCGCCGCCGAATCGCATGTGCGCATGCAGAACGGCGTGAAGTATTTGATCAACCCGGGCTCGGTCGGTCAGCCGCGCGACGGCGATCCGCGCGCCGCCTACGCCATCGTCGACGTCGAGCGCCGGTGCGTGGAGTTGTTCCGGTTGAAGTATCCGGTCGAAGAGGCGCAGGCGAAGGTGATCGCGGCAGGGCTGCCCGACGTACTGGCTCAGCGACTGGCTGTAGGCAGGTAGGTCTGGTGGGTCACGTGGGTCGGAATAAGACTGGTAGGTTCACGCACCCGACCCACCTGCCCTACCCGCCCCACGCGCCGCTTTCTCATCTCGCCGTCTGAGTTCTGCGGCGTAAGCATCTCGAGCGGCGCGCGACCCGAGGATCCAGCCAATCACGATGCCAATCAGCAGCACCGACGGGATGAAGATGAAGTGACCTGCGGTCACCGCGCGGCCCGTGTCTTCTGATCCAGCGCGCGGATGTCGGCTTCGACCTTGTTCAGCCGGCGCCAAATCGTCCAGACGTAGAACAGCACCGCCAGCAGAAAAAACACATACGCCGTGATCAGCAGCGGCGCCGCCGGCAGCTGCTCGCTGGGCGGCACTTCGCTCATCGGCCGGAATTCGCTCTGGCCCGATGGAGGCTGCATCGCGAGGACGGGAGCCACCAACAGCATCGACCAGACGAACGTGACGAACCCTTTCAACATGTGTGTGCAGGAGACGCGTTTCAGGCCGCCCCCTCCTCATGCGCGAGATACAGCTCGTCGACGGCGGCCTGGCGCCGCCCGAGCTCGATGCGCGCGATCAGCAGCACGCAGAACAACAGCAGGAATGCCAACGAGGTCGCCGCCATCGGCGGCACCATCTCGGGCGCACTCTTCGGCAACTGCGGCATCACGCTCGTCAGCGGATGAACCGTGCGCCAGATGTTCACCGACATGTACACGAACGGCGAGACGGCGGTCCCGAAGAGCGCGACCGCGGCCGCGAGCTTCTCGGCGCCTGGACCTCCGTACTTTCTCACGACCAGATACGCCACGAAAATGAGCCACAGGAGCAGCGCGATCGTGAGCCGCGCGTCCCACTGCCACCAGACACCCCAGGCTTTTCGCGCCCACAGCGGTCCGGTGACGAGGCCGACGAGGCCGAACAGCACTGTGAGCTCCGCGCCCGATGCCGCAAGTCGGTCCGCGGCCGGCCGCCCGGTTACCAGATAGATGATGCTCGCGACGGCGCACACCGCGATTCCCGCGTACATGCCGATCCACGCAGGGACATGGAAGTAGAAGATCTTCTGGACCAACCCCATGGTCGATTCGGGCGGGACACGCGCGATCAGCATGAGAGCTGCGGCGAACAGGACGGCCGTCACGATCAACAGCGGCGCAAAAAGCTTCTTCATGGCGCGTTCTACTCGGTCATCAACACTTCAAAGGTCCACAACGACAAGGTCACGAACACGACGTCGAATGCGACGACGATCGCCAGCCACATCGTCGCCGTCACCTCATCAGGAGGCGACGCCAGCAGCGCCGCCGTTCCGCGCACGCCCGCAATGATTACCGGAACCGTGATCGGATACAACAGGATCGGCAGCAGGACATCGCGAGTGCGCACGCGCATCAGCATCGCGGCGAAGAGGGTCCCGACGGCGGCAAATCCGACCGTTCCGGCGACGAGCAGCAGCGCCATCAGCACCGGTTGGACGAAAAACGGCGCGCCGAAGAAAAACGCGACGAGCGGGACGAGGACGAGCTCGGCGACGCCGAGCAGCAGCACGATCCCCAGGAGCTTCCCGACGTACAGCGCGGGACGCGGGGCCGGCGCCAAAAGCAACGCGCGCAGCGTCTCGCCATAGCGCTCGCGCTCGAAGGTCCGGCCGAGCGCCAGCGTGCCCGAGAACATGATCGCGATCCACAGGATGGCGGGCGCGGCGTCGGGCGGCGCCTCCCCTTCCTTCACCAGCGCGAAGGCGAAGACGAGCACGCACGAGACGGCGAACAGCAGCGTCGTCGTCAGAATCTCGCGGCTCTTCGCCTCGATCGCGAAGTCCTTGCGCAGGACGAGCAGGGCCACTCTGAAAAACACGCTAATTCCCCACGACCGCGCGATAGCGGGCGCGCAGCCCCGCGGACGCCGCTTCGTCCAGGAGCATGCGCCCGTCGCGCATCAGCGCCACGCGCGTCACGAGACCATCGGCGAGATCGAGATCGTGTGTCGCCAGCACGACGATCGCGCCGGTGGACGCGAGCTGCCGGACGCGATCGGCGACGGCGCCGACGGAGCGATCGTCGAGGCCTGTGAACGGCTCGTCCAGCAGGACGAGCCGCGGCCGGTGCAGGAGCGCGCGCTCGAGCGCGAGGCGCTGGCGCATGCCGCGCGAGAATCCCGCCACTTCATCGTCGGCGCGGTCGCTGAGCCCGGCGCGCTCGAGCGCCGCGTGCACGGTGTCGGCCGGCTTCAGCCCGTACAGCTCCGAGAAGAACGTGAGATTCTGCCGCGCCGTGAGCTCCGCGTACAGATGCAGCTCGTGCGCGAGCAGACCGATCCGCTGCCGCAGCGGCGCGCCCCACCGGCGCGCGGGCCGATCGCCGAACGTCACCTCGCCCGTGTTCGGCCGGACGAGCGTCGCCAGCACGCCGAGCAGCGTCGACTTGCCCGCGCCGTTGGGTCCGAGGAGTCCGAGGATGTCGCCGGCGCCGATTGTCAGCGAGAGGCGCGACAACGCGCGGCGGCGGCCGAAATGACGCGAGACGTCGGTGAGGCGGACGGACTCGAAATCGTCGGTCACGCGGCCAGCGTGGCGCGGTCGGCGGGGTCGGGACCGGGCTCGTCGCCGTCGAGCGCGCCGTAGACGTGTTCGAGCGCGGCGACCAGCTCCTCGCGTCGCGTCGCGTAGCGGCGATCGTCGGCGCGGCCGCTGCGGCGATCGTGCTCGAGCCGCACGAGATCGTTGAAGAGCTTGTCGCGCTTCGCGAGAAGACGCTTGCGCTCCGTCGCGCGCGCGTCCGCGTCCCCTTCTGGAGGCTTCGCCGCCCAGACGAAGCCGACCACGATCGCCATGGCGAGGGAGAGCGCAATCCAGCTCGGCATGGCGCTATGATGCGGCAATCCCGACACGTCGATCGTGAACGTCTGCCCGGCCGGAATCGTGCCGCCAGTCCCGGCGATGTACGTGCCCTCGGCGACCGGGAATTCCTGCTGCCGCGTGATGTGCGGCGAGCTGAGTGTGGCCTCGCCGACCTTCTTCACGACCACCGCGAGATGATCCAGGGTGGCTGGAAATTTCTGATCGATGGTGACCTCGCCGCCGGCCGCCGGCAGCTCGAAACCGACCTGCAGGAAGGTGTCGCCGGGTGCAAACGGCCCCGACACGCGGACGCGCGGATTCTGGACGCTCGCCTGCTTCGTCGATCCTTCCATCAGCGTCGTGCCGATCGCCGCCTTCGGCACGTCGAACATGAACACCGCAGGCGGATTCACCGGCACCTGCGCCTTGTTCGAGATCGTCAGCAGGTAATACACCGTGACGACTTCGTCGCCCGGCTCGACGATGATCCGCGATTCGTTCGTGAGCACGACGTCGCCCGACGTCGGCGCCGCCTCTGGCTTCGGTTTCTTCGTCGGGTCGGTGGCGACGAGCATCAGGCGCACGCCGCCCTGCGCCGGCGCGGCGAACGACTGCGACTCGAGATGCTCGCCGTCGACGTCCACGGTCGCCTTCACGTTCGCGCCCGGCGTCACCTTGTCGAACTGCGCGCGCCCGTTTTCGTCCGTTTTCGCGGTCAGCACCTTGTCGCCGACGTGCAACTGCACGTCATGGTTCGTGATGTTGTTGGACAGCGCGCCGCGAATCAGACGGACCGAGATCGATCCGCTCGGCAGATCGTCGACCGGCCGCGGAATGCCGGACATCTCCTTCGGGTCGGGCATCTGGAACTGCGCCCGTACCACCGCTGAATGAAGACAAAGGACACCAAAGACACAAAGGACGAAAACCCCAGAGAGTTTTTTTCTTTGTGTCCGTTGTGTCCTGTGTGTCTGATCAACGCCCGTCATAGCTTGCTGCCGCAATTTTTGCAGAACCGCGCGTCGGCATCATTCAACGTCGAGCACGACGCGCACGCGTGCGCCACGCGCGCACTCGCTGGACTCGCTGTCTCCCCGAGGCGTTTCTCGAGCTCTCGTTCAATCTGCGCGCGGTAGCCTTCGCCGACCTCGAGCTGGCGCATCAGGCGCGCCGCGCGGGCGCGGAGGCGCGTGGACATCTCTCTCGAGTCGTCCTCGGACACCTTCCCCATCGCGCGATCGAATTCGAGGTCCTTGATCGCCCGCAGCGCGAGCACCTTTTCTCGCTCGAGCGCCGCGCGCGTCCGCTTGCCGATGACGACCGTGCGATCCTCTTCGGGCGAAACGAGCGGCCGCAGCGCGCGCAGCGCCGCCATCCCGACCAGGGCCGCGCACGCCATCATCACGCTGAGCAGCACGATCGCCGTGATGCCGCTGCCGCGTGCCATGAACGTCACGGCGGTCGCGCACCCGAGTGCCGCCAGCACGAAGAATTGCCAGGGTTGGAGCGCCGAATCCGTCTTGGGATCGGTCGTGGAGTTGGCGCGGACTAACGTGTCCGCATCGGCGTAGGAGCCGACCCGCGTGTCCGCATCGCCGTAGGGGCGGACCCGCGTGTCCGCCCCTTTAGTCGAGATCTCGGAGCTCATCGTCCAGCCGCTCCTCGATCCCGGCGTCGGGCTGATCGCGCACCTCGGCATCGGCCGATGCCTGAGTACGACGCGACAGCCGGACCGCGACGAGGCCGACGCTGATGGCGCTCGCCGCGCCCACCAGGTACGGGAACAGCCAGGCGAGCCGGTTGAAGCCCTGGTCGAGCGGCGCGCCGAGCACGTCCTGGCCGCCGTATTGTTTGATGAACGCGGCGACGATCTGGTCGCGCGTCTTGCCCTGCTCGACGAGATCGTGGAGCGCGGCTTTCTCGGGCTCCCGCATGTGGCAGTACAGCATCGGGCAGTCGTTGAGTGGACTCTTGCAGCCGCCGCACATGCAGAGGATTTCTCCCTGCATCTGCTTTTCGAGCGGCTTGAGGTTCGTGACCTCGACTTTCTCCGCGCGCGGCGATTGCGCGAACGCGGGTGCGCCGAAGAGCACCATGGCCAGCAGCAGCGCCGCGGTCGTCGCGGCGGCGCCGGCCGGCGCTTTCGCCAGCGCAAACGAGAAGGCGCGCTCGGGCAGCAGCGCGATGCCGGTGCCGATGGCGATGATGCCGAACCCGAACCACACCCAGTTCACGAGCGGGTTGACGTTGACTTGCAGGAACGCCGTCTGGCTCTCGATCTCGGGCTTGGCGAGCACGACGTACAGGTCTTCGTTGGGCCGGCGCCTAATCGCCGTCTCCGTTGTCGGCTGCGATTCGTGCTTGCGGTAGAACCACTTCGCCGGATACATCGTGTCGACTTGCTTGCCGTCCTCGAACGCCGTGATGTACGCCGTCACCATCTGCTTCTGGTCGTCTTCGGCGACCTTCAGCGCATCCATCCGCAGCGTGTAGCGGCCGATGGTGACTTCCTGCCCCGGCTTCAGCGGAACGACCTCTTCGAGATTGAAACTCTGGCCCGCAAAGCCGAGGAAAATGAGCACGACGCCGAGATGGACGATGTACCCACCATAGCGCCGCTTGTTGCGGCCGACGAGTCCCACGAGCGCGGTGAAGATGTCGGTTCCGGTGTTGCCGCGCCGCACGTTCGCCCCACGCACGAACTCCTGAGCCACGGTCGCGGCGACCATCGCGCACAGCGCGAAGCAGATGCCCGACACCCACAGCCGAATGCCGAATGCAACCATCGCGACCAGCGTCGCGGCGGCCGCGACGACCGGCCACAGGAGCTGCTGGGCCAGGTTGCGCACCGTCGATTTGCGCCACGCGAGCAGCGGGCCGATGCCGGTCAGGAACAGGAGCGTCAACCCGATCGGAAGCATCCACTTGTTGAAGAACGGCGGCCCGACCGTGATGCGCTCGCCCGTGATGGCCTCGCTCAGCGTCGGGAACATCGTCGCGAACAGGATGAAGAACGCGCAGAACAGCAGGATCCAGTTGTTGACCAGGAAGGCCGCCTCGCGCGACGCCCACGAGTCGAGCGTGTTCCGCGCACGGAGCAGCGGCAGGCGGTAGATCACGAACCCGAAGCTCACGACGAGAATGGTCACCATGAAGATGGTGAACATCCAGGCGAGCTTCGGATCCTCGCCGAACGCATGCACCGACGACACGACGCCCGACCGCGTCATGAACGTGCCGAAGATCGTCAGGAAGAACGTGACGATGACGAGCGTGACGTTCCAGACGCGCAGCATGCTCCGCCGTTCCTGCACCATCACGGAGTGCAGAAACGCGGTCGCCGTGAACCACGGCAGCAGTGCGGCGTTCTCGACCGGATCCCACGCCCAGTAGCCGCCCCAGCCGAGCTCTTCGTACGCCCAGATCATGCCGAGCATGAGACCGAGTGTGAGAAACAGCCACGCGAACATCGTCCAGCGGCGGACGGCGCGCAGCCACGAGTCGTCGAGGTACCCGGTGATGAGCGCCGCCATGCCGAACGCGAACGGAATGGTCATCCCGACGAAGCCGGTGTACAGCGAGGGCGGATGGATGACCATCCAGTAATTCTGGAGCGCCGGGGTCAACCCGTTGCCGTCAGCCGGTGGCGTGGTGATGAACGTCGCAAACGGGTTGTTGTGCACCACCATCACGAACAGGAAGAACATCTGCACGATGGAGATGACGGCGACGACGTAGGGAATCAGCTCGCGATGGCGCTCGCGATTGACGTACACGGCCGCCGATCCGAAGAGCGACAGCAGGAACACCCAGAACATGATCGAGCCGTCGAGGCCGCCCCAGTACGATGTGATCTTGTAGAACAGCGGCTGCACGCTGTCCGAGTAGTGCGCGACGTAGCGGATGGAGAAATCGTCAGTGAGGAAGGCGTTGATGATGACCGCCGACGCGACCGTCATCAGCGCCGCCACCAGATAGAACGCGCCGATGCCGCTCTCGATCAGCCGGCGCGATCGCCGGCGCGCGCCCGCAATCGAGACGGCGGCGGCATAAGTGCAGACGACGAACGTCGCGAGTAAGAGGAACGTGCCGAGCGTGGCCATCTAGCCTACCTTCTTGGCTGCCTCGTACTTCGAGGGGCACTTCGCCATGATCCCGTTTGACTCGGTGTGGAATCCCTGCGGCGTCAGCTGCCCCTTCAACACGACTTCCGAATCGTCCTTGAACGTGTCCGGCACGACGCCCTTGTAGGTCGCGTCGACGACGTGGCCCTTGTTCTGGACCTGGAACTTGTACTCGAGCGTGCTCGGTTTGATGTAGATCGAGCCCGGAACCACGAACCCATGGAGTTGCAGCCGCTTGCCTTCCCACTGCTGCGGCGTCGTCATCACCTCGTCGACGTGCTTGTAGTACTCCGTTCCCTCGCGCAGCGTCATGTACATGAGGCCGACAAACGCAGTCACGAGCACGGCGACCGTCGCTGCTATCTTGATATTTCGATGTGTCATAAGGACTTCCGAGGAAAGAGCCTCGTCAGAATAGCCCGACTGGGGGCGTGATGCAAGGATCATGCGGCAGGACTCTGGCCCGTTTCAGGGAGAGTCGAGCATCCGCTGTCGGATTTCCGACAGGACCGCCGAAACGACACGGTCGCAGCGCACGGCGTGGAAATGGAACGCCGCGGAGGCCGCCGCTCCCAACTGGTCCGTAATCGCGCGTCGCAGCATCGCTCGCGCGCGATGGAGCCGCGTTTTGACCGCTTCTTCCCCGAGATCGAGACCGGCGGCGGTCTCACTCGTGCTGAGCCCTTCGACCTCGCGAAGCATGAATACTGTCCGGTAAGCGTCGGGAAGCGCGTCGACGGCCGATTCGAGTACGTGGCCGAGCTCGCTCGCGTAGGCCTGTCGCTCGGGATCCGGTTGAGGTGCGGCCAGCGTCTCCATGGGGTCTCCCGGTTCCTCGTCATTCGCCATCGCGATTCCAGCGCGAGCATTCGAGCGCCGCCGCCGTGCCAGCGCTTCGTGAAGCGTAATCCGCGTCAGCCACGTGGAGAACTGCGCACGCTCCTCGAATTGATCGAGATGAAAGAATGCGTTCACGTACGCCTGCTGCATCGCGTCTTCGGTTTCCGATTCATCCTTCAGCACCGAGCGCGCGACACGGTAGACACGCTGGTTGTGGCGACGCATGAGAATCTCGAACAGCGCGGTGTCGCCCGCGCGGACGCGTGCCACAACTTCTGCATCCGATAGGCTCGCCGGCGCGATCACAGTCTCCACAACCCTATTAGAGTCGCCAGACAAGGATTGGTTGCAACCTCGGCCCTTGTCACCTTTTCGGCCGCGCCGACTCTGTTCGGACATGGAGGCTGTCTCATGAACACAGATCGATTGACCGCGGCCTGGTGGGCCCTGCGCGTCGGACTCGGCGGCGCGGCGTTTCTCGCGGGCCTGGACAAATTCTTCAACCTGCTGGCGGAGTGGCCGGCATACCTCAGCCCGCTGGCCGCTCATGCGCTGCCGATCAGCGCGTCGGCGTTCATGCAC
>DASYQZ010000028.1:0-28277 GCA_036004865.1 Vicinamibacterales bacterium | reverse complement strand
CACCGCTTTCGCACCCTCGGGCAGTTTGACGCGCACGCGCTGCTCCGGCAACGGGATGAGGTCGCGCATCGGCCCTTTCATCATCATCGGATTGGTGAGGTTGACCAGATGGACGGTCAGCGACTGCTTCTGGCGCCAGATCGTGACGTCGAGCAGTCCGGGTCCCATGACCGTCACCGGGCGTTCCTCGTTGGCCGCCCACTCGATCGCATTGGCGAGCAGGCGGCCGTGATCGACCGACATCACTTCCCAGAACACGCGATCGATGTCCCATGGGAAATAGACGATGCGGCCGCGGCCGGCCTCGCGCGCGAACACCTGCGGCTTGCCGGTGCGCTCGACGCGGGGGTACACCATTTCCATCGGCAGATCGGGATACGACGGAATCAACGTGAGCGGGACGGCTGCAAGCGGTTTCGACGGCGCGACGTCGACGCGCCACACGCCGTTGATGATCCGCGGCGCTTCGTCGAGCCCGTCGAGGAGCGGGTGATGTCCGCCCGCCGCATCGCGCTCGAGCCGCAAGTACGAATTCTGCATCGGACCTTCGACGCGGCCGCCGAAGCGCGCGCCGAACAGATCCGCCAGACCGAAGTCGGCACGGCGATCGCCGCGCTCGTCGTACAGCGAGGTCTCGTGCGTGGCGACGAGGCTGCCGCCGTCCTGCACGAAGCGCCGGAGCTGGTCGCACTGGCGATCGGAGAGGCACGCGATGTTGGGAAGCACGAGCAGCTTGAACGCACGCAGGCGATCGGGGTCGAGCAGGCGGTCGTGCACCATCTCGAAGGGGACACGCGACTCGACGAGCGCGTGGTAGAAGCCGAGCGTGTGGTCTTCGACTCGCGCGCGCGCGCGATCGCCGCCGTAGTACGTCGCCGTCTGCTGTGAGAAGACGAGCCCGACGCGCGCGAGCGGCCGCTCGTTGCGGAGATATCGCTCGACCTTGTGATGCCACGCGTAGATCCGCTCGACGCGTGCGAGCCACCGCTTGTCGTACAGCGTGCCCGAGAACTTCGTGAACCACGGCCGCAGGCCGTTCGCGGTGCCCTCGGCGACCCAGGCACGCAGCTCGGCGTCGCTCTGGACCGAGTCCTTCCACCGGTACGGCTCCTCGATGCCGACGCTGAAGATGCCGCCAATCGGCTTCATCCCGAGGCCCGCGCGGTACTCCTTCGCGTTCTTGCCGTTGGCCCAGATCGGCATCAGGCCCTGCCGCGCCTGGCGATCGGCGAACAGGATGTCGGCGATCTCGCCGACCGTTTTCATGTCGAGCGCGCTCAGCGCGCCGCCGCCGGCGTTGGCGATGAATCGCGCCTGCGGCTTGATCGCGCGGATCTCCGTGTCCCAGAGCCGCCAGAGATCGAACAGCCGGCGCTCGTGCCACTCGAGATACGCGCGGCGCGCCGGATCGCGCGGGTCGGTCGTGCGCGGCAAGGCGAGTCCGCTGGCCGATCGGAAGTTCTTCTGGCAGTGCTCGCAGTAGCACATGCCCGATCCGGACCACCGGTTGCCGAAGATGCCGTCGACGGCGTACCGCGATGCGATCTCGCGGTGCACCTCTGTCATGAATTCGAAGTTGTACGGACCGAGCGCGCACGTGACCCACAGCTCGGGCGACGCCCAGTGCCGCCGCTTCTGCCCGTCGGCCTGCACCGCGATCCAGTCGGGATGCGCGTCGTAGACGGCCTGGTGCGCGGCGTGCGGATCGGTCCGCGCGATGACGACCATGCCCAGCTTCCGACAGCCGGCGACGAGATCGCCGAACGGATCGCGGTCGCCCAACCACGCGCTGCGGTGATGCAGCGGAACGTTCGTCGGGTAGTATGCCACGACGCCGCCGGCACTGAGGCAGGCGGCGTCGGCGTGAATGCGCTTGAAGTAGTCGAGCCAGAACGCCGGGTCGTATCGTCCGGGATCGTTCTCGACGAGCGTCAGCTGCGCCCATCGCATCGGCCGATCGAACCAGTTGCCTTCCGCAGCCGCAGCCGGCGCCGCCGCTGGCGACTGCGCTTGCCCTGAGCGAGCGAAGCGAGTCGAAGGGGCGATCCCGACGCCTGCCAGCGTCGAGACGACTACGAAGTCGCGCCGGGAGATCGCGGTCACGTCAGAAGCTGTATCTGAGCGCGAGCTGAACCGTCCGCTGGTCGACCTTTTGCGTCACCTGTCCGAACGAACCGCTGTTCGGGTTGTTGTTGGCGTTGGCCCAGTTCGGATGGTTCAGCACGTTGAACGCCTCGGCGCGGAACTGCACCTGATGACTCCCGCGTACCGGGATGCTCTTGCGCACGCCCAGATCGAAGTTCCACGTCGGCGGATTACGCAGCGAGTTCCGCGGCTGCACGCCGAACGTGCCGGCCGCGGGCCTCGCGAACGCCGCCGGATTGAACCACGCCGCCGACGAGGTGAAGTCGCCGTGCGCGATGTTCGGATCGCCGACGAGATTCCAGAACTGATTGCCGCTGCCCGCACCGACGCCGGCGAAGTCGTCGTTGCTGCGGACCGAGAACGGCGAGCCGGACTGATATTGATACACGCCGGTGATTTGCCAGTGGCCGAGCACGCGGCCCGCCAGGTCTGATCGCTGCAGCAGGAACGGCAGCTCGTAGATCCAGTTCGCGATCAGCACGTGCGTGCGATCGAGATCGGAGATGCCCCAGTAGGCGCTGTCGTCATACGTGTTCGGCAGCACGTCGGTCAGGCTCGACGAGTTGTCCTTCGTCCGCGACAGCGTGTACCCGAAGCCGGCGTGCAGGCCGCTCGCGACGCGGCGCTCGACGCCGATCTGCAGGCCGTGGTACTGCGATCGGCCGCTGTTTTCCGCGAGACCGATGGCGCCGTAGCCGAGATACGGGCGCAGCGCGTTCGCGTTGACGCCCTGGTTCGCCTGAAGCGTGCCCGCCGGTAGTTGATTGATGTTGCGCTTGCGCTGGTTGTCGAGGCCGCGGCGCCCGACGTATCCGACTTCGACGGTCGTGGTCCACGGCAACTGCCGCTCGACCGTCAGATTCCAGTTCCACGCGCGCGGTATGTCGAAGATCGGATCCTGCGCCGTCACGACCAGCGGGAACTCGCGACGCGCTGCACCGGCGGGCGCGTCCATCAATCCGTTGACGACCGTCTGCTGGATCTGGAACGGCGGATTGCCGCCGAGCGCCGTGTCTCGGTTGATCATGACCCGGTTGTAGAAGAGGCCCAGTCCCGTGCGGAACGCCATCTTGTCGGTGATCGCGTACGCGAGACCGAGCCGCGGCTGGAACATGTTCTTGTGCGTCTGGGCGAGGCCCTCAGGCAGACTGTGCCGCAGCCGATCGAACCCGTCGTTCACACCGGGCGCCCCGGGCAGCACGATGCCGTTCAGCGGCGTGCCGCCGCCGGCGACGAATCCGCTCGAGCGATCGATCTGCTGCGCCTGACTCGGATCGTAGAACCGCGGGTCGAAGGATGCGATGTTCCCGTTGCGGCTGTACCACTGCGGCCAGAGCGAGTAGCGCACGCCCGCTTCGATCGTGACCTTGTTGGCGGCCTTCCAGCTGTCCTGCGCGTAGACGTCGAATGCCGTCGCCACCCACGGCGTCGAGGCTTTCGCGCCGAACTCGTTGTAGTCGTTGAAATTTCCCAACAGCGCGTTGGCCATCGCGAGCCCCGTGGTCTGGGGATGACCCGCGTCGAGGAAGCGCACTTCGCCGTTTTGATTGTTCGTCGCTCCCTGACTTGCCGTGGTGAACTGGATGTTGTCGTCCTGACCGGAGCGCTCGATGACGAAGCCGAACTTCGCCGTGTGGTTGCCGATCACTTTCGTGAGATTGTCGGACCACGTGTACACGAATCCCGCCCACGCACCCGGGTAGGCGTCGGCGTCGAGCGTGCTGAGCCCGGTGATCCGGATCGTCGGAATCTTGCCGGGAGCGAGCTTCGTCCCCGGGAACAAATACGGGTAGTTGAGCCCGTACGTCGCGCGATCGCAGCGCGCGCCGCAGGCGGGGTCGAGATCGATCGTCCCCGTGCCGTCGGAGTTGTACGCGAAGATGAACTCGTTGAGCAGCGTCGAGGACAGAATGCTGTTCAAGCTCGCAGAGCCGATCTTGTTGGGACGCGACCAGGCCCACTGCACGCGATCGGTCCCGTTGACGAACGGGTCGTTGAACGTCCACGGTGTGTACCCGATGCGCGCCGAGATGCGCTCCTTCTGACTCGGCACGTAATCGAACTTCACGGTGTCCTTGCGAAGATCCGAGTGCCGCGGCTGCGTCCCGATCCAGTTCGACGTGCCCTGTTGAAAGCCCGGCGTTGCCAGCGGGTAGACGTTGAGCAGCGCCTGACCGTTCGGGCTGATGCGGGCGAGCGGGATCACGTTGTTCGGGAACGGCTGCCCCGTCAGCGGATCGGTGATCGTGCGCGCGCGCCCGAAGAACGGATTCGACGGGTTCAGCAGCTCGCTGAAATCGCCGCGCCGCATGGCCGCCGTCGGGACGGTGGCCGTGGAAGTCGGATTGTCGCGGCGCCGGATCCACTCTTCACCCCAGAAGAAGAACAGCTTGCTGCGGTCGGCGTTGAAGCCGCCGGGCAGCAGCACGGGCCCGCCGAGATGGAATCCCCACTGGTTGAAGCTGTACGGATCAGGACCGTTCGCCAGTCGTGGATCGTTGCTGCGATTGCGCTGCCACTGGTTCGCGTCGAGCGCCGCGTTGCGGTAGTTCTCGACGCCGTCGCCGTGGAACTGCTGCGTGCCGCTCTTGGTGACGAACCGGATCTGACCGGCCGACGAGCGGCCGTACTCCGCGCGGTAGTTCGCCGTCAGCACCTGTACTTCCTCGACGGTGTCGACATCCTGCGCGCCGAGCATCGATCCGGACGAGCGCGTCCGCGTCGCGACCGCGCCATCGATCGTCACGAGGTATTCGTCGACGCGCGCGCCGTTGATGCTGAAGCTGCCGTTCGACACGCTGTCGGGATCGAAGGTCCCGATGGTGCCGCCGCGCACGCCCGGCTTCAGCGACGCGAGGTAGATCGGGTTGCGCCCGTTCAGCGTCAGTTCCTGAATCTGCCGCGTCTCGATCGTCCGCGCAACCTGCGCCGTCGTCGTCTGCACGAAGGCGGCGCCGGCGGTCACGGTGACCGTTTCTTCGAGGCTGCCGATCTCCAGCTGCGCGTCGACGGCGATCTGGCTGGCGGCGGTGAGACGGACGCCGGCTTGAGCGAATTTCTTGAAGCCCTGCAACTCGACCGTGATCTCGTAGGTGCCGACGCGCATGTCCGGGATGACGTAAAACCCGGTCGAATTCGTGACGGCGGTGCGCTTGGTCCCGGTCCGTTCGCTCGTCACCGTCACGGTCGCGCCGGGCAGCGCGCCCTGCTGACTGTCGCGGACGAATCCCGAGATTTGACCCGAGTCGGATTGCGCGGCGGTGTTCGTGGGGGGAAACAGCGCGATCAGAACCAGCAGCGCGAGTAGTCGCATCGCCAACTCCTGTCAGGTGTGAACCAAAACGTCGGCGCTCTAATACTCTCGCGCGATGTCGTTGTCAACCACATGGGTCTTTTACGAGCGCGGGCGTGCAGGCTGGTAACCGCTCGTCCAATTCGGCGCGCAGAATTTACATGACTGCACGTCGCAACGAATGGCAGCGGTCACAGTCCTACCGCGGCGAAAGGGCGCAAGGTCCAAGAGGTGCAACAGGTAGGACGGATTCTTCGACGCGGCGTTGAGCCATGGCATTGCCCTTGCCCTTCGACGAGGAGCTGGAGGTTCGAGATGAGAACAGTCGTTCGCCGTCTGTCGATCACCATCGCCATCGCGGTATCGGCGCTCATCGTCGTTGCGTGCGGCGGACACGACGCGTCGCCCGCGGCGCCCACGGCACCCGTCGCCGGCGCGCCACCCCCGTCCGGTTCGACGTCGGGCGCGACGATCGCCGGAACGGTCGTCGGCGCGATAGGCGCCGCCAGCATCAGGACGAATGCCGTTTCCATGGTCGTGTCCGTGGTTGGCACCTCGATCACGGCGACGGTGGACGGCGCAGGCCGCTTCACGCTGCGGAGCGTGCCGCCCGGCCGCGTCCAGTTGCAGTTCACCGCCACCGGCGCAAACGCGCGTCTCGATCTCGACGATGTCGCCGACCGCGAGGAAATTCGCATCGAGGTTCGCGTCAGCGGCGCGACAGTGGAAGTCGAGCTGAACGAGCGGGAAAAGCCCGACCAGCGCGCCGAGGTCGAAGGGCGCGTCACAAGCGTCAGCGCCACCGGACTGATGGTCGGTGACAAGAACATCTCGGTTCCGGCCGGCACCGTGATTCGGCACGGCGGCACACCGATGCAGCTGTCTGACATCCACGTCGGCGATCGCGTGCACGTGAAGGGCACGAGGACGGCGACGGGCGTCACGGCGACGGAGATCCAGGTTCAAACGGGCAACGGGCCAGGCAAGGAGCCCGAAGAAGCCGAGGTGAAGGGCGCGGTCGCGGCCGCTCCGACCGGCGCATGTCCTTCGATCAAGTTCATGGTGGGCAGCACGCTCGTCGCCACCAACGGATCGACGAGGTTCGACGACACCACCTGCGCGCAGATCGCGGCGGGAGTTGTGGTCGAAGTCAAGGGGACCAGGCAGGCCGACGGGTCGGTCCTGGCCACGCGCGTAGAGGCCGAGAAGCAACAAGCGCAGGAAGTCGAGCTGAAGGGAGTGGTTGCGGCCAAGACGACGAGCTGTCCGTCCATCTCGTTCAACGTGGGAACGACGAAAGTCATGACGAACAGCGCGACCGAGTTCCGCGACACGACGTGCGCGGCGCTCGCCAACGGCAATCAGGTCGAAGTGAAAGGCACCAGACAGGCCGACGGGTCGGTCCTCGCCACACGCGTGGAGGCCGAAGAGAACGAGAACGAAAACAAGGGCGAGGTCGAGCTGAAGGGATCGCTCGCGGCGAAGAGCGGCGCGTGTCCGTCCATCTCGTTCAACGTGGGATCGCAGAAAGTCTCGACGAACAGCGCGACCGCGTTCCGCGACACGACGTGCGCCGCGCTCGCCGTCGGCGATCAGGTCGAGGTCAAGGGCGCCAGGCAGTCGGATGGCACGGTGCTGGCGCGCCGCGTGGAGAAGAAGAAGAAATAGGCGACGCGCCCGGGACAATCAGGAGTCGCGCCGCAGCGCCACGATCGGATCGACGCGCATCGCTCGCCTCGCAGGGACAAAGCAGGCCGCGAACGCGACGACGATGACGAGGGCTGCGGCGCCGGCGATGGCGATTGGATCGGTTGGCGTCACGCCGAACAGCAGCCCCGACATCAGCCGGCCGATCGCCAGCGCGCCGCCGAGGCCAATCGCGAGGCCGGCGGCGGCGAGGCTCATGCCGTAGCGGACGACGAGCGCGGCGATGTCGCGCGACCGGCCGCCGAGGGCGAGGCGGACGCCGATCTCGTGCGTCCGCAGCGCCACCGAATAGGACATCACCCCGTACACGCCGGCGAGCGCCAGCACGAGCGCGACCGCCGCGAACGCCGACAACAGCACGACGTTGAACCGCGGCTGCGCGATCGACGCCGCCACGAGATCCGACACCGCGCTCACGTTCGCAATCGGCTGCTCGGGGTCGAGCGACGCGACGGCGCGGCGCGCGTCGGCGGCCAGCGCCAGCGGGTCGCCGGTCGTGCGAACGACGAGGCTCATCGCGCGCACCGGCCGCTGCGCGAACGGGATGTACACCTCCGCCAGCGATTCACTCTGCACGCTCGAATGCTTGACGTCGGAAACGATGCCGACGATCTCGCGCATCGCGGAGGCGAGATCCAGCGCCGGCGGACCGTCGGGGCGGAAGCGCAGCGCTTCGACCGTGATCGCGAGGCGCTGGCCGATCGGATTCTGATTCGGAAAGTGCCGGCGCGCCATCGTCTCGTTGATGACGGCCACGCGCGGCGCCTCGCCGCCGTCGCGATCGCCGAGCGTGCGTCCCGCCGCGAGTGTGATGCCGATCGCGGAGAAGTAGCCCGGCGTCACGCTGCGATAGTGCGCCTGCACCGATGCGCCCGGCGCGGGCTGCGGGCGGCCGTCGACGTAGAAGGCCGTCGCGGAATCGGCGCCGGCGAGCGGCAGATACTCGGCCGCGCCCACCGCCGCCGCGCCGGGGCGCGCGCGCAGGCGCTCCACGAGCGCATCGAAGAAGGCCTGCGTGCGCACGAGCGACGAGTACTTGGCCGGCGACAGGCTGACGTCGAAGCGCAGGACGTGGTCCGGATTGAAGCCGAGATCGACGCGGCGCAGCTCGCCGAACGTCCGCAGCGCCAGCCCGGCGCCCACCAGGAGCATCACCGACGGCGCGATTTCCGACGACGAGCGCGCTCGCCGTGAAACAGTAGACGCCACATCACACGCCAAGCCAACATAGTGGCGTCCAGGCTGGGCCACGCTCCGCAGTACATAAACGAACTTCAGTTCGGGCATGAAAAACGTTTCTGCAACAGACGATCCGTTGGAAAAACGGATGAAGATCAGCGGCCGCATGTCGAAGACAGCGCCGCTATGGCAGTTTCCGCTCTGAGTTCTGAGGATCGGATGAACAGGATTTGCCCGCCCGCCTTCGCGGCGGTGCCGCTTCGGCGTGGCATCCTTCGCGTGTCATTGACTCGCTGGCTAATCTTGGCTCGCTTGGCTGTCGCTGCGGCTCGCCAAGCCGAAGCTCGCCGTAGGCGAGCGAAGGATGGCCGAGCGCAATCCGCGTGCGTAGCGGCGATCGACGAACGGATCGGATCCGATCGGCAGCCAGACCTCGGTGTCCTGCTGGATGCTGAGGAACCGGAACGACGGCGGCAGCACGCCCACGATTTCGTACGTGCGGCCGTCGAGCGTGAGGGGACGTCCCACCGCTGAGCGATCCGCTCCGAACCGCCGCTGCCACAGCCCGTGGCTGACGATCGCGACACGCCGCGCGCCCGGACGATCGTCGGACGGCGTGAACCCCGGTCCGACCTCGGGCGTGATGCCGAGGATCGAAAAAATGTTGGCCGTCGTGACCGCGAACAGCACCTGTTCCGGTTCGCCGGCCGAGACGTTGCCGCGCCCGAACGCCCACGCCCCGGACTCGTCGAACGAGCCGCTCTGATCGCGAACGTCGAAGTACTCGGGAAACGAAAACGGCAGCGTCACGCCCGCCTCGCGGAACCGCTGGGTCGACAGGAGGACCAGGGCGTCGGGGTCGCGAAACGGCAGCGGTCGGAGGAGCACCGCGTTGACGACCGAGAAGATCGCGGCGTTCGCGCCGATGCCGAGCGCGAGCACGACGAGCGCGACGATCGTGAACTGCGGCGACTCGAGCAGCGAGCGGATGGCGGAGCGGAGGTCGGCGAGCATCAGTGGTAATTCCTCAGCTTTATATACGGCGCGAGCTGCGCTATTGTGCGGCCGTGACCTCCAAATACCGGCCGACCTCTGCGCTTCAGGTGAAGCGCGCGTACGATCCGCCGTCGGAGCGCGACGGTGTGCGCATTCTCGTCGATCGCCTCTGGCCGCGCGGGCTGACGAAAACCGCCGCGGCCGTCGATTTGTGGCTGAAGGATCTCGCGCCGAGCGTCGCCCTGCGGCGCTGGTTCAATCACGACCCGTCGCGCTGGTCCGAGTTCACCCGCCGCTACGCCGAGGAGCTGGATGCCATCCGCCAGAAGTCGCCGGCCGTCGCCGCGCTCCTCGGCGCCATCCGCAGAGGCCGGGTGACGCTCCTCTTCGGCGCCCGCGATCCGCAGCACAACAACGCGACGGCACTCCGCTCTTATCTCGATCGGGTCATTGGATAATCGGGTAATCGGGTCATTGATTGTCTGATTGATTGTCCAGATCTGGCCAACTCAATCGATCTCGCCGACTCAATCGCGCCATCCCAATGACGCGATTACCCAATGACCCGATTACCAGATTCGGATCTGTTCGTGTTTGACATATATATCACTCACACATATAGTGCTTCCCCATGTCCCACGACCGTGAGCTCCGCAAGGGCAGCGCCGAAGTTCTGATTCTCGCGCTGCTCGAGGAACGCGACCGGCACGGCTACGAGATCGCGAAGCTGATCGATCGGCGCTCCGACGGCGCGCTGAAGTTCCACGTGGCATCGCTCTACCCGACGCTCTACCGCCTCGAGCGGCGCGGGCTCATTCACGGCAAGTGGGTCGAACGCGCCGGCACGCGGCGGCGGCGCTTCTATCGCATCACCGCCGACGGCCAGAAGATGCTCGACAGTCAGCGCCGGAGCTGGAACGCGCTGTTCACGGCGCTGAACCGCGTCGCGCGGATTCGTCATGCCTGACTTCACCGCGCTGGTTCGCGCGCGGCTGGCGCCGCTCGACGTCGATCCGGCCCGCGAAGCCGACATCGTGGCCGAGCTCGCGCAGCACGTGGCGGAGCACCACGCGGAGCTGGTCGCGTCCGGCGTGACTGACGACACGGCGATCGCGATGGCGCTCGCGCCTCTCGACGATCGTCAGCGTGTCGCGGCCGAAATCGCGCGCGCGGACCGCCCGCGCGTCACCGTTCCGGAGCCGCCAGCCGATGGCTCGTCGCTCGCCGTCGATTTCTGGCGCGATCTCCGGTATGCGGCCCGGGTGCTGCTGCGCGCGCCCGGCTTCGCCGCGATCGCCGTTGTCACGCTGGCGCTCGGCATCGGCGCGAACGCCGCAATCTTCAGCGTCCTCGGCTCCGTGCTGCTGCGGCCGCTGCCCTACGCAGATCCCGCGCGGCTCGTGATGATCGGCGAGCGCGAGGCCGATGGAACGGCCAGCAACGTCGGCTACGCGACGTTTCTCGATTGGCGCGATCGCAGCCGCGGCTTCGAGGAGATGGCGCTCATTCGCTCGTGGCAGCCGACGCTGACATCCAACGGCGAGCCGGAGCGCATCTCCGCCATACGCGTCTCGTGGAATTTCTTCCACATGCTCGGCGTGCGGCCCGCGCTCGGACGTGACTTCCGCGCAGACGAAGACAACCCCGATCGCTGGCGCGTCCTGCTGATCAGCGATCGTCTGTGGCGGCGGCGCTTCGCCGCCGATCCCTCGACGGTCGGCCGCGTGGTGACGATGAACGATCGCGACTACACGATCGTCGGCGTCATGCCGCCCACGTTCGAGCCGCTCATCTCCGAGCGCTTCTATCAGCCGGCCGACATGTGGGGGCTCGTCGGCTACGACGTCTCGCTGAACTACGCGTGCCGCGGATGCCAGCATCTCAAGGCGATCGGCCGCGTCAAGACGCCGCTCGAAACCGCTCGCGCCGACCTCGACGCGGTCCAGAGCGAGCTTCGCAAACAGTTTCCCTCCGAGTATCCGCAGGCGACGATGACGCTGGTGCCGCTGCAGGAAGTGCTGACCGGTGACATCCGGCCGGCGCTGCTCGTGCTGATGGGCGCCGTTGCGTTCGTGCTCCTCATCGCGTGCGCCAACGTCGCGAACCTGCTGCTCGCGCGCATGGCGCGCCGCGAACACGACCTCGCGCTCCGTACGGCGCTCGGCGCCAGCCGCGCGCGCCTCGTCCGGCAGTTGCTCGCCGAGAACGCGCTCCTCGCCGGCCTTGGCGGCGCCGGCGGCGTGCTGCTCGCCGTCATCGCGGTGCCGCTGCTCACGCGCGTCGCGCCGGCCAGCATGGCTCGGCTCGCCGGCGCGCACGTCGACGGCCGCGTCGTCGCGTTCTCCGCGCTGGTGTCGCTGGGCACCGCGCTCGTGTTCGGACTGCTGCCGGCGCTGCGGGCGTCGCGCATCGATCTCCGCGATTCGCTTCACGGCGACGGACGCAAGACGGCGCACGCGCCGACGTCGCTCGCGCGGCGTCTGCTCGTTGCGGCCGACGTCGCGCTCGCGGTCGTTCTGCTCGTGGGAGCGGGACTGATGATCAGAAGCGTCGACCGGTTGATTGGCGTCAATCCCGGCTTCGATCCCGATCAGGTCCTGACGATGCAGATCTCGATGGTGGGGCAGGCGTACGAGAAGGACGAAGCCGTCGTGGCAAAGACCGACGAGATGATCACGAAGCTGCGCGCGCTGCCGGGAGTCGCTTCTGTCGCGGCGGCCGGACAGATTCCGCTGGGCGGCAACGGCGACCGGTGGGGCTTTCACGTGCAGGGCCGCGTCGTGACGCCGGACGATCCGTCGGTCGAGCGCTACTCGGTGACGCCGGAGTACTTCTCGGTGATGCGAATTCCGCTGCGGCGCGGCCGGTTGTTCACCGAGGCCGATCGCGCCGGCGCCGAGCAGGTGATGCTGGTCGGCGAGCGGACTGCACGGCTCTTGTGGCCGGACGCGGATCCGATCGGCCAGCACGTTCGCATCGCGTCTGCGGACAGCGGTCCGTGGCGCACCGTCGTCGGCATCGTCGGCGACGTGCGGCATCACGAGCTGGCGGCGCCGCCGACGATGCAGATGTACACGCCGCAGGCGCAGGTGACGGACTCGTTCCTCACGTTCGTCATTCGCACGAACGGCGACCCAGCCGCGCTCGCCGGCGACGCGCGGCGATCGATCTGGTCGGTGGCGCGCGACGTCCCTGTGTACGCCGTCGCGCCGCTCGCGGATCTCGTCGCGCGATCGGTCGGTCCGCGCCGGTTCGTGATGCTCCTGCTCGAATGCTTCGGCGCGGTCGCGCTCCTGATGACGGCAGTCGGCCTCTACGGAGTCATCGCGTACACCGTCAGCGAGCGCACGCGCGAAATCGGCATCCGCGCGGCGCTGGGCGCGTCGCCGAGCGCCATCGTGCGTCTCGTCGTCGGCGGCGGCTTCGCTGTCGTCGCCGTTGGGTTGACAGCCGGCGTCCTCGTCGCCGCCGGCGCGACGAAGCACCTGCAGGGATCGCTCTACGGCATCAGTCCCACCGACCCCGTCACGTTTGCCGCCGTCATCGGTCTGCTCGTTCTCGTCACCCTCGCCGCGCAAGGGATCCCCATCGCTCGTGCGATGCGCGTCGACCCGGCGATCGCGTTGAGGCAGGAGTAGCTTCCAGCGATCGTGCAGGACTGCCAATTCTGTCGATCCGCCGGCATCCAACGAACCGTATCTGCTTCATATCGAAGGGAATTCCAGGCGGCACACCGGTTGCGATAGGCGAAGTCGGAGGGAACCGATGCGAGTTCTCACGATTTCACTCGCGGCAGTTTCGATCGCGATGCTGCCGATGTCGACCGTACACGCGCAAGGGCACGGCGGTCATTCGACGCACGGCAGTTCGCACACGACAACGTCCACAAAGACTCACGGGCCGTCAACGACTTCGCACGGTTCGTCGGCGACCTCGCACGGGCCCTCGACGACGAAGACGCACGGACCATCGACCACCTCGCACGGGCCCTCGACGACAAAGACGCACGGACCGTCGACGACCTCGCACGGGCCGTCGACAACGAAGACACACGGCCCCTCGACGACCTCGCACGGGCCGTCGACGACAAAGACGCACGGACCATCGACGACCTCGCACGGGCCGTCGACAACGAAGACGCACGGGCCCTCGACCACGAAAACGCACGGATCATCGAAGTCGACGTTGAGCTCCACGAAGACGACACATGGTCCGTCTGCCACACAGCATGGCAAGGCGACCAAGACGACCACGACGACCGCCGCGCCGACGACTTCTGCGAAGGCGGCCAAAACGTCAACCAAAGGCCACAAAGCGGCCACCACGACGACGACCGGTACAACGACGACCAGCGGAACGACATCTGGTGGAACGACAGCCGGTGGAACGACGACCGGTGGAACGACAACCGGCGGAACGACCACGGGCGGAACAACCGGTGGAACGACGACGCTGAATCCAATCGCGCAGAAGCTGAGCTCGAAGCCGCAGCTCTCAGCGAAGCTCGAGAAAATGCTGCCGAACGGGATGACGCTCAACGCGGCGTCTGAAGGCTTCCGGAATCAAGGTCAGTTCGTCGCGGCGCTGCACGTGTCGAAGAATCTCAACATCCCATTCGCCGATCTCAAGGCGGCGATGCTCGGAACCCCGAAGCCGACGAGTCCCGTTCCGGCCACCGGCGGCTCGACGCCGACCACGGGCGGCTCGACGCCGACCACGGGCGGTTCGACGCCGACCACGGGCGGCTCGACGCCGACTACGGGTGGTTCGACATCGACGACGACGGCGACTCCGCTGAGCCTTGGGCAGGCGATTCAGAAGCTGAAGCCGCGCGCCAACGCCAACGCGGAAGTCACGGCCGCGCAGCAGCAGGCGACGGCCGACCTGACGTCGCCGACGCCATCGACAACGACCGCGACATCGACGACGACTTCGACCAGTTCAGCAACAACGACACCGACGACGACGACCACGGCGACGGCCAAATCAAAGCGGACGGGGCGCCGATGATTCGTCGAGTCGTGACGGCGGGCGCCGTATGGGCGCTCGCCGTCCTCCTTTCCACAATCTCTACAGCGGCGTTCGCGCAGGGCAAGAGCCAGGCACACAAGAATTCGGCCCCGCCAAGCCGCAATGATCTCGCGTCGCCGTCGGGCGCGGCGGTCGGCAGCGGCGCCGCGTCGCCCATCGCGTGGGTCGACGACGCGACGGTTGTCGATTCGGGAGGCGTCTCGGTCGCGATCTCCACGATCCGCTGGACGGGCAGCGGCATGAGCGAAGTCAATTTCCCGGTGGTCGACATCGCGTTCGGCCTGACGCCGCACGTCCAGTTGTCGGCGAGCGTTCCCCGCGTCGTCGGCAGCGCCGATCCGGCCGGCGCCGCCGGCGGGCTCGGCACGTCGTACTTCAGCATGAAGCTCGCGGTCGTGGACGATCACAAGCGGGGTTTGAAGGTCGCCGTGTCGCCGACGCTCGAAGTGCTGAGTCCCGGCGTCGTGGAATGGCTGGCGCCTGGCGAGCATCGCGTGCAGATTGGATTTCCGGTCAGCGCGCAGTGGGATCGCGGGCAATCGCGGTTGTACGGGGCGACCGGCTATTTTTCGCGCGGCGCGTGGTTCATGGGCACCGGCGCGGCGTTCATCGTCAACGACAAGGTTGCCGTGTCGGGCGGATTCAGCCGCGCGTGGCGCCGATCGATCGTGCCTGATGTGCCGCTCGGCGATCGCGATCGCAACGAGATCTCCGGCAGCGGGTCATACGCGCTGACGCCTTCGGTTCGCCTGTTCGGATCGCTCGGCCGCACGATCGCCACGCTCGAGGAAAACGGCGCCGGCACGACGATCGGCGGCGGCCTCTCTCTCTTCTTCACGACGCCAGTCAAATAGGCAGGACGACCGCCAACGCAGAACACGCTGAACCCGCAGAAACCTCTGCGAGTTCTGCGGCTTCTGCGTTGATCGTGGTCTACCGTCGCAGCAACCCGTTGCGTAGGCGCGACCCCGCCTGTCGGCTCTGGTAAAGCTCCTGACAGGACGCTGTCAGGAGCACGCTGTCATGCTCCTTCCGCTGACGCGATCAGCAGAAGGAGAACAGCGATGGCTCATCCCGTGATGTGGTTCGAAGTGCTCGGGCAGGACGGCGACAGGCTGCGGCAGTTCTACGCCGGCCTCTTCGGGTGGAAGATCGCCGCGGACAATCCCATCAAGTACGGCCTCGTCGACACCGGCGAGAAGCGCGGCATTCCGGGCGGCGTCGGGGAAACCTTTCCCGGCACGCGCTCGTGGGTGACGTTCTACGTCGAAACGCCCGACGTCGCGGCGTCGCTCGACAAGGCGAAGGGTCTCGGCGGAAAAGTCGTGATGCCAAGGACCGCGCTGCCGGACGTGACGCTCGGCGTCTTCGAAGATCCCGAAGGCCACGTGATCGGTCTCGTCGAGGCGAAAGCGGCCTAGACACGACAACCGCCAACGCAGAACACGCCGAACCCGCAGAACACTCGTCTGCGAGCTCTGCGGCTTCTGCGTTGATCGTTGTGTGTCGTGGCAGAATCGCGGTCAATGCGCCGCGCCGATCGCCTGTTTCAAATCGTCCAGCTGCTTCGGCGCCGTCGCACGGCAACGACGGCGAGCGATATCGCCGGGCGGCTCGGCGTGTCGGAGCGCACGGTGTATCGCGACATCCGCGATCTCGTGCTGGCCGGCACGCCGATCGACGGCGAAGCAGGGGTCGGCTACCGCATCCGTCCAGGCTACGACCTGCCGCCGCTCATGTTCGATCGTGACGAAATCCAGGCGCTCGTGCTCGGCGCGCGGATCGTCCGGCAGTTCGGCGATCCCGCGCTCGCGCGCGCGAGCGACGCGATCCTGAGCAAAGTCGCGGCGGTGATTCCGAAGGATCTCGCGCCGCTGCTGGCCGAGACGCGGCTGTTCGTCCCCTCGTCCATTCGCGGCGACCGGTCGGCGGACGCGCTGATGATCGTGCGCGAAGCGTTGATCGCCCGTCGGAAGCTACACTTCAATTACACGGGCGCGGCCGGCGGCGGCACGGAGCGGACCGTCCGTCCGCTGGGCGTGTTCTTCTGGGGACGCAAGTGGACGCTTGCGGCCTGGTGCGAGCTGCGAAACGACTTCCGCAACTTCCGCCTCGATCGCGTGAGCGCGACGACGCTGCTCGACCAGACATTCGACGACGAGCCGGGAAAAACGCTCAGAGATTTGCTGACGAAGTACGGACCGGAAGCGGTGCGCCTGCTGGATTCGTAGACCTCAGCGTGAAAATGCAACCACGAAACACGAAAAAGAACAGGTTCGCGCGACATTCAAGGCCGTCCCAACATCACGGCGTGATCGCGATCACGCGGACCGGGCTGCCGCTGCCGCCGACGATCTTCAGCGGCGCGGCGATGACGATGGCGCCGGTCGGCGGCAACTGATCGAGGTTGCACAGGCTCGCCAGCCCGAACTTTCCCGCGCCGTGCATGATCGCGTGGTTCGAAAACGGCGGATCGAACGTCGCCGCCTGGCCGGCATCGGTCCCGATCGTCTCGACGCCGACGCCGAGGATGTCGCGATCGTGCGCCAGCATCTTCGACGCGCTGGCATCGAAGCCTGGACTGTGGGGACCGTCGGCCGACACGTTCAGAAACTGCGCCGGATCGCGCCGCTGACTCCATCCCGTCTGCAGCAGCACCCACGCGCCGCGCGGGATGCGGCCGTGCTCTGCTTCCCACGTCTCGATCCGCGCCGGCGTCAGCAGGAAATCCGGATTCGTGTCGACCTCGCGCGAGACGTCGATGACGCACGCCGGTCCGACGAAGCGGCGCGCCGGAATCGTGTCGCACGCGTTGTCGCGCAAATCCTTTCCGGTGACCCAGTGCACCGGCGCATCGAAGTGCGTGCCGGTGTGCTCGCCGAACGCGAGCGCGTTCCAGTACCACGCCGGCCCTCGAGTGTCGTACTTCGAGATGACTCCGATGGTGACGCCGGGCGACGCCGCAAAGATCGGCGGCAGTCCGATGACCGGCGTCTCGGGTCCGAGCGGCTGCGTCAGATCGACGACGCGCAGCCGCCCCGCGTTCAGATCGTCAACGAGTTGAGTGAGCGTGGACACTGGTCAGGTACCTCTGAAACTGAAATCGGTTCTCGAGCAGTGACAGATCGGTGACGAATTTCGACGGCCCGACCGCATCGACCTTGGCGACGATCGTCGTCAGATCGCGGGCGGCGAGCGCCTCCTCGAACGCACGCGTGAACTCGTCGAGCGTGCGCACGGTGGCGGTGCGCGGGATGCCGGCGGCCGCCGCGATCGCCGCGATGTCGCTGCCGGTCGACGTCGCGGTCGGGAATCCGCCGACCGACAGCAGGCTCTCGTTGTCGAACACGACGTGGACGAGATTCCGCGGGCGGTACCGCGCCAGCGTGGTCAGCCCGCCGAGATTCATCAGAATCGATCCGTCTCCGTCGAACACCACGACCTGACAGTCGGGGCGCGTGAGCGCGATGCCGAGGCCCATCGACGAGGCGAGGCCCATCGCGTGTTGCAGATAAAAGAAGTTCGGACGATGGCCGATCGATTGGAGCTCCGCCGCGACGGCGCCCATGATAGTGACGACGACTTTGTCATCAAGCTTGGCGTAAACGGCGCTCAGTGCCTCCAAGCGTTTCATCGTTTTGCTTTCTCGTGACTTTCCGTCAACTTTTCTTCACTGGCGCCGGGGCCCCACCCCCGGCGCGACCTGTCGCTGATGCCTCGCGGCGGACCGCGAGGCATGGCCGCAGGCGCTGCTGATCAGATCTGCTCAGATCTCGTCAGATCTCCTTAGGCCTCCTCCCACATCAAATCTCTGCACAACAACAACGCGACCGGTTTGTTCGCAGACAGGGCCAGCGTCTGCGCGTTCGCGATGCGGTGCGCGACGTGGTCGGCGCGATCGAGGTACGCGAACGGAATCCGCAGCGCGCGGAGCAGATCCTCGGTGACCCCGCCGCCTTCGGTCTGCCACGGATCGCGTTCGCCGAACTCGCCGCGGTAGCTGATGAGCATCAGCAGCGGAATCCGGTAGAGCTGCGCGCACGAGACGATCCCGTTCACCGACGCGAGGAATCCGTGGTTCTGCATCAGCATCGCCGACTTCACGCCGGCGAGGTGCGCGCCCGCCGAAATCCCGACGCCCTCTTCTTCCTTCGCGAGGCGGACGAGCGTCATGTCCGGATCCTCGTCGGCCATCCGCACGAGATGCACCAGCCACGTCTCGGGCAGCGCGGACAGCAGCCGGATGCCCGACGCCTTGAGCGCGTCGTAAATGAGCCGTGAGCTCGCAGTGGACACGGGAGACATACGGGTGCGGCGGAAGGATTCTAAACTAACAGCCGCATGACGCCATCCACCCGCGTCCGCGGACGGGTTCTGGCCTTCGCCTTCCTGCTCGCCGTCGTCACGTATCTCGATCGCGTCTGTATCTCGGCGGCCGCGCCATTCATCATGGAGGACCTGCATCTGAGCGTCCTGCAGATGGGCGTGGTGTTCAGCGCGTTCACCCTCGCGTACTCGCTGTTCGAGATTCCCTCCGGCTGGCTCGGCGACGTCAAGGGTCCGCGCCGCGTCCTGACGCGCATCGTGCTGTGGTGGTCGGCGTTCACGATGCTGACGGGCGCCGCGCGCGGCCTGACATCGCTCGTCGTGATCCGGTTCCTGTTCGGCGCCGGCGAAGCGGGCGCGTTTCCGAACATCGCGCGCAGCTTCTCGCGCTGGTTTCCGGTCCGCGAGCGCGGGCGCGCGAACGGCGTGATGTTCCTGGGATCGCGAATCGGCGGGATGCTGTCGGCGCCGCTCGCGCTGCTGCTCGTCGCGCGCTGGGGATGGCGCGTCAGCTTCGTCGTCTTCGGCGCGCTCGGCCTCGTCTGGGCGGCCGCATGGTACGCGTGGTATCGCGACCAGCCGGAAGATCATCCGGACGTCAGCAGCGATGAGCTCGCGTGGATTCGCCAGGATCGAGGTGGAACGCGGCCCATCCAAGCTGGAACGCAGCCCATTGAGGGCCGCGATCAAAAGAGCCCCGCGCGACACACGCCCGCGACGCCGTGGCGCGCGCTGCTGACGAGCCGCAATCTCTACGCGATCTGCGCGATGTATTTCGCGTTCGGTTACGGGTTGTATTTCTACTTCACGTGGCTGCCGACGTATCTGATCAGGGTCCTGGGCTTCTCGCTGTTCGCCGGCGGCCTGTTCGCCGCGCTGCCGTTTCTGCTCGCCGGCATCGCCGATCTCGTCGGCGGCTGGCTGACCGATATGCTGGCACGCACGCGTGGCCTGCGTGCCGGCCGCTGCTATCTCGGGTGCGCCGCGTTCCTCACGTGCGCGGCGTTCGTGTTCCTGTCGACGTTGCCGGTGCCGTCGATCGCGAAAGCGGTGCTGCTCGCGTTCGCGCTCGCATCGGCGGATCTCGCGCTCGGGGCGTGCTGGGCCGCGCCGCTCGACATCGCGCCGGATCATGCCGGCGTCATCACCGGCTTCATGAACACGCTGGGAAATCTCGGCGGCATGGTCGGTCCGCTCGTCGTCGGCTACGCCGTCGAGCGATGGGGATCGTGGAACGTCGCGTTCTATGCGACGGCGATCGTGTACGCCGGCGGCGCCGCCGCGTGGCTCGCGATCGATCCGACGAAGCCTATTCTTCGAGAATCTCGTCGAGCGACAACGTGAATTCCGGCAGCACGCGCGACGACACCGGTTCGCGGCGCTGAAACGTCCGGCGCCAGGATTGCCGATGGTTCTCGAACGCGATCACCGTGATGGTGCGATGATCCTCGTGCACGAGCCAGCATTCGCGCGCGCCGTATTTCCCGAACCATCTGACCCGCTCCCCCGTCTGGCCGATCCGCGGATTGGGCGACAACACTTCGATGACGATGTCGGGCGCGGCACGAACGCGCTCGTCGACAATCCACGCACGCGCCTTCGAAATGAAAAACAAATCCGGCTGTACGACCAATCTGTCGCGCTCGCTGAGGACGACATCGAGCGGCGACAGCCACATCTTGCCCAATCCTCGCGACCTCACGTGCGCGTCGAGCGCTCGAAACAACTCCGCGACCGCCGATTGATGCCGCGCCTTCGGCGCGTCCGCGACGCGCACGGCTCCGTGGATCAGCTCCATGGGCTTCAGCGTGTAGGGGGTGTACGCGAAGTATTCGTCAACGGTCATCAATCCGGGACCGGGCACCATCGCAAGCCTCCAGTAATCGATCATTGACGACGACGACGATGCCATCGTCGGCGGCGCAAATGCAAGCCGATCGACCGGGCGTGGGATTCGGCCGTCCGACGGTGAACATTCTCGGGCCGTCGCGATCGGGATCGTCTCCGGCGCCGCGCTGGCGCGCGCGCTCAGTGTCGTGCTGGCCGGCACGCTGTACGGCGTGAATCCGAACGACCCTGCGACGTTCGTGACGGTGACCGTCGTGCTCGCAACCGTCTGCGCGGCCGCGTCCTATCTCCCCGCGCTCCGGGCGACGCGCATCGATCCGCTCGTCGCGCTCAGGAGCGAATAGCATCGGGTAATCGAGTGATTGGGTAATCGGGTAATCGGATGCCCGATTGCCCGACCGATTACCCGATTACCAGATTCCCCGATTATCCGATTCGCTAAGGCAGGATGGCGATCGCGCGCAGCGGGGCGCCGCTGCCGCCTTTGATCTTCATCGGCAGCGCGACGATGACCGCGCCGCGAGCCGGTAGGCGATCGAGGTTCGTCAGGTTCTCGAACGCCGGGATATCGCGCTCGTACAGGATGCGGTGCGACTCGTACATCTTCGACTGCCCGTAGTCGATGCTCGCGGTGTCGAGGCCGAGCGCTTTCACCTTTCGCGTTTCGGCCAGCCACGTTGCCGCGTCGGGATGAAGTCCCGGGAAGTGCAGCTTCGCCACGGCGGCCTCGCCGCGCTCGGCCGTGCCGAGGTACTTCGCGGCATCGGGCCAGAACGTCGAGTAGCCGGTCCGAATCAGCACGATCGCGCCGGCGGCGATCTCGCCGTTCGTACGCTCCCACGCGGTGAAGTCGTCGGTCGTGACGCGATAGTCCGGCTGCGCCGCGCATTTCGCGGTGACGTCGACGACCACCGCGTCGCCGACCAGACGATCGAGTGGAATCTGGTCCACCGACCAGTGGCCTTTCGCGAAGTGGACCGGCGCGTCGATGTGCGTACCGCCGTGCTCGGAGGTCGCGAAGTTGTTCGCGGCGTAGTAGTAGCCCTGCTCGGTCACGCCATCAGCGACCTTTTCGAGCTTGAACGATTCGGCGGTCGGCCAGAAGACCGTCTGGTCGCTGTAGTCATGCGAGAGATCGACGAGCGTACCTCTCGGCCAGCGGGATTGCGCCGATGGCTGCTCCGACGGTCGCGAGCACGCAGCGGCGACGAGGCAACAAGCGATCAGTGTGTGTCGCATACGCGTCTTCTTTTTTTCACTGGCGCCGGGGCCCCACGGGCACCCCAGCGCGGCTGCCGCGCTGGGGGCCCCGGTGTGGCCGCAGGCGCTTCCGACCATTGTTTTCCGTGTTCTCGTGTTTTCGTGGTTGCGTTTTTCGTGATGCATTTCAGCAGAGAAAGCGCTCGCTTACGTCTCCCTCTCTGGGGTCTTTCCGTACGCGATCGCGAACAGCACCGCCCACACGAGATCGAGCGAGCTGACGACGAGGACGACGAATGAAACGCGCGAGGTGGCGAACAACATGCACACCGCCAGGCCGTAGATGGTCTTGGCGAAGATCGCCACGAGCATGATCGTCCGGTACTTGATGGGATGAAAGCCGATCATCAAGTACAGGATCTGCCACGTCAGCGCGAGGCCGACGAAGCCGTAGTAGTACTCGGGATGCGTGATCGCCGGCGGCTGCTGCTCGCTGATCCTCGATTCGAGGAAGTACATCGGAAAGATGATCAGCAGACCCCAGATGCCGGCGCCGATGTAGACGCGTTTCGCGAACGCCATCGACAACAGGCGACGGCGGCCCGGCTACGGCTTGTCAGCCGTCGACGGCGCTTTCTTCGCGGCGGGCACGTGCGCGGCCAGGAACTTTTCGATGGTCACGAACGCGCGCTGCCACTCCTCCGGCTTGAAGTTGCCGTGCCCGGCGCCCGGAATCGTCACGAGCTCGTGCGCGACGCCCGCTTTCTGGAGCGCGTCGTTCAAGCGCACGGAATGCTGATACGGCACCAGCGGATCGGCGTCGCCGTGGATCGAAATGACCGGCGGCAATCCTGCGCGCACGTACGTCAGCGGCGACGCGGCCTTCGCGATCTCGACGCGATTCGGCTGATTGCCGATCCACTGCACGGTGTAGGGCCAGCTCTCCGGGAACGGCTTCTTGTTCGGACCGTCGAGCATGTCGGCGAGATCGGTGATGCCGAAGAAGTTGACGATCGCCGCCACCTTCGGATCGTTCTCCTCCTGGCACATCCGATCGAAACCGTTGGCTCTCGTCAGCATGCCGGTTGTCAGTGCAAGGTGACCGCCCGCCGACTCGCCGGCGATGACGATCCGGTCGATGTCGAACTTGTACTCCTTCGCGTGGGCGACAACCCATCGCAGGGCACAGCGGCAGTCTTCGATCGCGGCCGGCGCGAGCGAGACGTTGCCGAGGCGGTACTCGACGTTCACCACCGAGTACCCCATCGCGACGTAAGGCAGCACGCCCCGCATCACGCTGGTCTCCTTTGCGCCGCGCACCCAGCCGCCGCCATGAATGAAGACGACGACCGGCGACACCGGCCGCTCGGGCGAGCTGCGCTGCGCGTAGATGTCGAGCCTGCCTTCCCATCCGTTGGCGCGGAGGTAGACGAGGTTCGGGATCGGCGCGACCTTCTGGAAGAACGCAACGGCGGACTGAAGATCAGGCGAGGACTGCGCGATCGCCGGAGACGCAAGGAGCAACAGAACAACGATCGAGAACGAGAACCGTTTCAGCATGTCGACTCCTAATCCCTAATCCCTAATCCCTGATCCCTGATCCCTGATCCCTACGACTACGGAAACAGCGAAGGCGGCACCCGACGCTTGGTCGCCTGCTCGAATGCGTACGCCAGCTCGATCAACCTCGGCTCGCTGCACGCCATCCCGGTGAAGCTGACGCCGTACGGTCCCGGCTTCGCGTTGAAGCTCGCCGGAATCGGCGCTGCCGGCGGCGTCGCGATGTTCGGCACGAGCGCGAATGGCACGATGACCGTCGGGTAGCCGGGCTTCGCGGCAATCGCCGCGCCGCTCGCCGCCGGGAAGACGATCGCGTCGAGCCGCTCCGCCTTCATCACGCGATCGATGCCGTTCGCGCCGGCGAGGTGGATGTCCTTGGCGCGATCCGCTTCATACCGCGCGCGGTCGCGCTCGACGTCCATCTCGTCCGAGATGTCGAGGTTCGACTGCCCGTACTTGATCGCGCCCGCCTTCTGATGCGCGGTGTTCCACTCGCGCAGCGCGGTCAGCGATTTCAGCGGCGCCGCCGGCCCGAGCGTCGCGAGCCACTTGTTGAAGTCGCGCTTCATGCCGTACTTCAGCACCACCGAGCAGTTCGCGTCCTTCCCGCGCGCATCGTCCACGCCGGAGCACGTGTTGAACAGCAGGAAATTGTTCTTCGCATCCTTGTCGACGATGCTCGGGATGTCGGCCGGGTCGATGACGATCGCGCCCTGCTGCTTGAGGATGGCAATGGCCTCGTCCATCGCCTTCTTCTGCCCGTCGTTGAGACCGCCGCGCGGCTCCTTCTCGCCGGGCGGCGTGATGCGATCGAAGTAGAACGCGCGGGGGATGCCGATGCGCGCGCCCTTCAGTCCCTCGCGCCTCAGGAATCTCGTGTAGTCGCGTCCCGGCGGCGGCGTGCAGGTACTGGTCGCCGGATCGTGCGGATCGGCCGCCGCGCTCTCGAGGACGCCGAGCATGATGGCCACGTCGGTGACGCTCTTCGCCATCGGCCCCGCGGTGTCCTGATCCGCGGTAATCGGAATCACGCCGTAGCGGCTGATGCGGCCGACCGTCGGCTTGACGGCGGCAAGCATGTTCTGGTTCGACGGGCTGAGTACCGAACCCGAGGTCTCGGTGCCGACGTTCGCCGCCCAGAAATTCGCGGCGGTGCCGATGCCGGAGCTCGATCCGCCGGTGCCGAGCACGGGACGGCCGTCGAACGTCGCCTCGCGCGGATCCTTCCGCGGATCGTACGGGTTGTAGCCGAAGCCTCCGAGCGCATTGTAGTTGCCCGGCATCGGCGTCGGCCCGCCCGCGACCCAGTTGGCGAGCTCCGTGAGACCGGTCTTCGCGATGATGATCGCGCCAGCCGCGCGCAGGTTCTTCGTCAGCGTCGCTTCGTACGGCGGGACCAGCCCCTCGAACGCGAGCGCGCCGCCGGTCGTCGGCATGTCGGTCGTGTGGATGTTGTCCTTCAGCGCGACGGGGATGCCGTGGAGCGGACCCATGATTCTGCCCGCCGCGCGATCGCGATCGCGCGCGTCCGCTTCGTCGAGCGCGCGTGGGTTGACCGTGATCGCCGCGTGCAGCTTGTCCTCGTACGTCGCGATGCGCACGAGATACTGCCGCACCAGCTCGCGCGACGTGACGCGGCCCTGCTCCATCGCGGCGCGCATGTCCGGGATCGTCGCTTCGACGACCGTGAACGATTTTCGCGGCGCAGTGGTGGTCACAGCGCGTTGCGTCTGCGCCGAAATGGTCAGCGAGATCGCGACGAGCGCCGCGGCCACTGCGATGGACGGTCGATGCATGGGCACCATCATAATCAAGCGGACGGCCCGCGCTACGTTTTACGCGCGATGACCGCGATGTCTCCGGCCATGAGCCGATAGCGGCCGTACGAGCGGCGCAGCGTCACCGAAAACCCGGCGGCCCGGAGCGCGTCGCGGACGTCTCCGCAATCGCGAAGCCGCACGTGATGGGTTTCATGCGTGCGCCGGTACTTGCCGCCCACGTTGCGCAACAACGTCATCCGCCGCGTGAGCGTCCGGCCCTCGTCTTCGATACCGGCGCGAAGAATGATTGCCCAATCCGGTCCCTCGAAGCTCTTGCCGGCGTGCGTGCGGCGTTCCGCCGACTCCATGAAGTCGAAGATGAAGAGGCCGCCCGGCTCGAGCGACGCGTACACGCGCGTGAAGAATGGACGCAGACTCGTGGACACGTACGACACCACCTCGCCGATCGCGATCACCGCCTGGCATCGTGGAATATTCGTCCGCGTCAGCGATCCGCGGCGAAACGTTGCCTCCGGCGCTTTCGCGCGCGCCAGCGTGATCATGTCCGGCGAGCGATCGATGCCGATCACGTCGTACCCGGCGTCGACGAGACGCCGCGCGAGAATGCCGCTGCCGGAACCGACTTCGACGATCCGGCCCGACCGGATGCCATGCGTGCGCAGGATGCGAATCAGCTCGGGGGCCGCTTTCCTCGCGAAGTCCCCGAAGCCGGCGTCGTGGATGTAAGCGAGGTCCGTCGAATACATGGGCGAGCGTGAAAAGTATAATCGGCCGTCCTGCCTTTCAGGAGGCATCCCGATGCTCAGGCTGTCGATTCTCTTCGCGGCGAGCGCGGCCATCGCGGCCGCGCAGCAGCACGAACATGGCGCCGCCGGCACCGAAAAACTCGGCACGGTACGCTTCGCGACGTCGTGCAGCGCTCGGGCGCAGCCGCCGTTCAATCGTGCGGTCGCTCTGCTCCACTCCTTCGATTTTGCGCGCGCGGTCGCCGGCTTCGATGCCACGCTCGCCGCCGACGCGTCGTGCACGATCGCGCACTGGGGCATCGCGCTCAGCCGGTGGGGCAACCCGTTCGCGCCCGGCGCGAAGGCGGCCGCGCAACTGCAGCAGGGCCGCGAGGCAATCGACCGGGCGACGGCATCGCCGCCCAAGAGCGACCGCGAGCAGGCGTACGTCGACGCCGCGTCGCGTCTCTACGCGGATTACGAGCACGCGCCGCAGGGCACGCGTGTGCTCGCCTACCGTGACGCGATGGAGCGGCTCGCCGCGCGCTATCCGGACGACACCGAGGCGTCGATCTTCTACGCGCTCTCGCTCGCCATCGCGGCGGACCCCGCCGACAAAACGTACGCGAGCCAGTTGAAGTCCGGCGCCATCCTGCAGAAGCTGTTCGTCAAGCAGCCGGATCATCCCGGCCTCGCGCACTACATCATCCATTCCTACGACGTGCCGCCGCTCGCCGATCGCGCCCTCGAAGCGGCGCGCGTCTACTCCCGAATCGCGCCGTCGGCGCCGCACGCGCTCCACATGCCGTCGCACACGTTCACGCGCGTCGGTGACTGGCAGGAATCGATCGCCGCGAACATCGCCGCCGCGCGATCGGCGAAGAGCGAAGGCGCCGTCTCGGAGGAGCTGCACGCGAGCGATTACCAGACGTATGCCTATCTGCAAACCGGTCAGGACCGCGCGGCGCGGGGCGTGGTCGAATCGCTGCCGGAGATCTACGGGCGCTTCAACCCGACGGCGATTGGCGCCGGCGGCGCTCCCGCAGCGGGCTACTTCGCGGTCGCCGCCATCCCCGCGCGCTACGCGCTCGAGCGGGGCGACTGGAAGCAGGCGGCGTCGCTCGAACCGCGACCCAGCCCGCTTCCTTACACCGGAGCGATGACGTATTTCGCACGTGCGCTCGGCGCGGCGCGTGTGAAAGATCCCGCGACGATCCGCGCGTCGATCGAGGCGCTGCAACAGGCGCGCGATCGGCTGGCCGACGCCAAGGAGGTGTACTGGGCCGAGCAGGTCGAGATTCAGCGTCTCGGCGCCGAGGCATGGCTCGCGCTCGTGGAAGGACGCAACCGCGATGCGATCGCCGGGATGCGGACCGCGGCCGACCGCGAGGACGCGATCGAGAAGAGTGCCGTCACGCCAGGGCCGCTGGCGCCCGCGCGCGAGCTGCTCGGCGAGATGCTGCTGCAGACAAACGATCCGGCGCAGGCGCTGAAGGAATTCGAAGGGACGCTGAGGAAGGAGCCGAACCGCTTCCGCGCCGTCGCCGGCGCCGCGAAAGCCGCGGCGGCCAGCGGCAATCGCGCGGCCGCGAGGAAGTACTACGAACGGCTATTGAAGATTTGCGTCAAGGGCGACGAGCCCGGCCGCGCCGAACTGCAGGAAGCGCGACGCATTGCGGGGCCGACACGTGGGTCGGCCCCTACTCCGAACGTAAAGCGATAGACGGATCGACGGCTGACGCGCGGCGGGCGGGGACGAGGTTGGCCATCGCGGCGACGAAGAACAGCATGGCGATCGAGGCCGTCCACGCAATCGGATCGACGAAGCTGACGCCGTACAGCGCGCCGGCGATCGCCTTCGCGGCGCCGAGCGCCAGCAGCGCGCCGACGGCGACGCCGACCGCCGCGAGGCTCAATCCTTGCCGCATCACCATGCGGACGAGGGCGCCCGGCTTCGCGCCGAGCGCCATGCGGATGCCGATTTCGCGCGTGCGGCGCGCCACGGCGTACGCGATCACGCCGTAGAGACCGATCGACGCCAGCAGCATCGCCACCACGCCGACCGCGCTCACGCTCATCGCGCCCGCCTTCGCCGGCAGCAGCGTCGCCGCCACCTGCGTATCCATCGTCTGGTTGTCGAGGAAGACCAGGTTCGGCTCGAGCGCGAGCAGCTCGCGGCGCATCGCGTTCAGCAGCGCGCTCGCGTCGCCGCGCGTGCGGGCGATGAACATCCCGCCGCTGTCGGGCCGCTGCGAGACGGCGTAGTGGATGTACGGCGTCGACGTCTCGCCGACCGTGCTGACTTTGTAATCGGCGGACACGCCGACGACCTCGTACTCCGTGCCGTCGTACTTCAACAGCCGGATGCGCTTGCCGATCGCGTTCTGATTCGGCCAGAACTTCCGCGCCATCGCGGCGTTGACGATGACGACACCAGGAGACTTCGGCGTCTCGACGCTGGTGAAGTTCCGTCCCTGCAGGATCGGC
>DASYQZ010000027.1:0-4537 GCA_036004865.1 Vicinamibacterales bacterium | reverse complement strand
GACGAGCCCGTGCTCGAGATCGACCTTCGGCTCCCAGTCGAGCAGGGTCCGCGCCCGGGTGATGTCGGGCCGCCGCTGCTTGGGGTCGTCGACCGGCAGCTCCTTGTAGCTGATCCGGCTCTTGGACCCGGTCATGCGGATGATCGTCTCGGCGATCTCCTTGATGGTCATCTCGCGCGGATTGCCGATGTTGATCGGATCGTTTTCGTTCGACAGCATCAGCTTGATGATCCCGTCGACCAGATCCGTGATGTAGGTGAAGCTGCGGGTCTGCGTGCCGTCGCCGAACACGGTGACGTCTTCGTTCCGGAGCGCCTGCGACATGAACGCCGGCACCGCGCGGCCGTCGTTGACCCGCATCCGCGGCCCGTACGTGTTGAAGATGCGGACGATCTTCGTATCCAACCCGTGATACCGGTGATACGCCATCGTCATCGCCTCGGCGAAGCGCTTGGCTTCGTCGTACACGCCGCGCGGACCGACGGGATTGACGTTGCCCCAGTAGGTTTCCGTCTGCGGATGCTCGAGCGGATCGCCGTACACCTCGGAGGTCGACGCGAGCACGAACCGCGCGTTCTTCGCTTTCGCGAGCCCCAGCGCTTTGTGCGTGCCGAGCGCGCCGACCTTGAGCGTCGGAATCGGCAGCTCCAGATAGTCGATCGGACTCGCCGGGCTCGCCCAGTGCAGGACGAAGTCCACCGGGCCGTCGATGTAGATGTAGTTGGTGACGTCGTGCTTGATGAACGAGAAATCCTGGTTGGCGAGGTGCGCGATGTTCGCGACGTCGCCGGTGAGCAGGTTGTCGATGCCGATGACCGAGTAATCCTGAGCCAGCAGGGTCTCGGCGAGGTGTGATCCGATGAAACCGGCGGCCCCCGTGATGACGACGCGGCGTTTAGTAGGCATGCTTATGGAAGAACCCCCGCAGCACGGTGAGCCACATGATCTTCAGATCGAGGCGCACGGACCAGTTCTCGATGTAGTACAGGTCGTACTCGATCCGCTTTTCGATCGACGTGTTCCCGCGCCAGCCGTTCACCTGCGCCCACCCTGTGATGCCGGCCTTCACTTTGTGCCGCAGCATGTACTGCGGGATCTTGTGCTTGAACTCGGCGACGAAGTTCGGCCGCTCCGGTCGCGGACCGACGATGGACATCTCGCCGCGCAGCACGTTGTAGAGCTGCGGCAGCTCGTCGATGTTCGACCGGCGCAGCACTCTTCCGACCGGCGTCCGGCGCGGGTCGTTGTGGCTGGCGAACACCGGGCCGGTCTCGCGCTCGGCGTTGTCGTACATCGAGCGGAACTTGTAAATCATGAACGCGGTGCCGTCGAGGCCCATCCGCTCCTGGCGGTAGAAGACCGGTCCGCGCGAGGTGAGCCTGATGAGGGCGGCGATGACGGCAAACGGGATCGTGAGCGCGGCGAGCGCCGCCAGCGAAATCAGCACGTCGATCGTGCGCTTGACGATGCTGTTGAAGCCCTGCAGCGGGACGTCGTTGATGTTGATGACGGGAATGCCGTCGAGATCCTCGAGCCGCGCGCGCAGCGCGATGACCTGGAGGAGATCGGGGACGACCTTGACGTCGACGCATTCGCGGCTGGTGCTCTCGATGAGCTGCAGCATGCGCACGTGCTGCTCGGGGGGCAGCGCGACGTAGAGATGGTCGACCGACTCGCGCGCCGATATTTCGGCGGCGTCGTCGATCGTGCCGAGAAGCGGCAGGCCGCGATAGCCGAGATGATCGCCCGACGCGCGATCGTCGACGAAGCCGACGATCTGATAGCCGAGCTCGCGATGCTCGAGAATCTTGTCGGCGACCAGGCGTCCCAGCTCGCCCGAGCCCGCGATGAGAATCCGCTTGAGCCCGATGCCGGCGCGCCAGCGCCGCTCGAGCGCCTCGCGCACGACTTCGCGCGACGTGAACGTCAACACGACGTTCAGCACGAGGAAGATGGCCCACGCCGCCTGCGAAATCTCGAACGCGCCGCGATCGCGCGCCGCGGGTGTGGCGAAATAAATCTCGACGTACAACGTCGCGACGATGCCGAAGACCACGGCGAGGATGCTGCCGACGAAGACGGCGAAGAAGTCGTCGACGCGCGAGCGGCCGCGGCGCAGGCGATACAGCCCCTGCAACTGAAAGCCGACCGGCACCAGCACCGCGATGAACGGGAGCAGGTTGATGTACTGCTGGAGCGGCGGGATGCCTTTCGGCGCCGGGATGAAGCCGGTGTGGAACCGCAGGAAGTATGTCGTGAGGAACGCGACCACCGCGAGGAGCGAGTCCGACAGCACGTGGATGACCACGAGCAGGCGGTTGTGGCGGTTCAGCATGCGGTCGTCTCGGCAATCACCGCCGCGAGCTCGTCGGAGAATCGCCGGCGGCCGAACTGTTCCGCGTGGCGGCGAATCGCCTCCGCATCGAATCGTGTGTCGAGCGCCTCGACCAGCGCCCCGGCAAACGCCGCGGGGGTGAGCTCGTTCACGAGCACGCCGGTCTGACCTGGAACGACCGTTTCCAGCGCGCCGCCGCGGGCGAGCGCCACGACCGGCCGTCCGCACGCCTGCGACTCGACCGGCGCGATGCCGAAGTCCTCCTCGCCGGGCATCAGCGTCAGCCACGCGCGCTGGTACAGATCGCGAAGCCGCTCATCGGGAACGCGCCCGAGAAACTCGACGGCGGCGCTTTGATGATTTCCTGAGCTCGCGATCCGCTCGAGCCGCGCGCGATCGGGTCCCTTGCCGACAATTTTCAGCGGCAGCCGCGCGCGACGGCACGCGTCAATCGCCACGTCGACTCGCTTGTAGGGGACGAGCGCCGACACCACCAACGCATATCGCTCGGGCACGGCAGAGTTCGGATGAAAGAACTCGGTGTCGACGGGCGGATAAATCACGGTCGCGTCGCGATTATAGTACGTCCGGATCCTGCCGGCAACATGCTGTGAGTTCGTGACATAGCGGTCGACTCGATGCGCCGTGGCGCGATCCCATCGCGCCAGCCGCGCCATCACCGACCGCATCAGGCGGCTCGCAACCACGCCGATGCGATCGCGGCCGAAGTACGCGTTGAACTGATCCCACGCGTAGCGCATCGGTGTGTGGCAATAGCAGATGTGCGTGGCATCGGCACGCGTCAGCACCGATTTCGCGACGCAGTGGCTGCTGCTGATGACGAGGTCGAAGCGCTCGAGATCGAACTGCTCCACGAGCATCGGGAAGAGCAGCAGGCACTCGCGGTAGTAATGGCGGACGCCGGGCACGTGCTGCAGCGCCGACGTGTGAATACGCCGCTGCTCGATCGCCGGCGTGACCGATCCACGCACGTGGAGCAGCGTGAACAGCTCGGCGTCCGGATACCGTTCGCAGAGCACCTCGAGCACGCGCTCGCCGCCGCGCATTCCGGTCAGCCAGTCATGGACGATGGCGACCTTAGCCGCCATCGTTCGCAACCTGTCGATAGATCTTGTGGACGCGCCGGACCGAGGCTTCCCACGAGAATTGCCCGGCGCGCGCGACCCCTTTCTTCCGGAGATCGCGGCGCAGCGTCTCGTCGGTGAGCACACGATGGATGCCGTCGGCAATCGCGTGTGCGTCGTACGGATCGACGAGGACGGCCGCATCGCCCGCGACCTCGGGCAGCGACGACACGTTCGACGTGACGACCGGCGTGCCGCTCGCCATCGCTTCGAGCGGCGGCAGCCCGAAGCCTTCGTACAGCGACGGGAAGACGAAGACGCCGGCGAGCCGGTACATCACCGCCAGCGTTTCCTCCGGCATGTAGCCGAGGAAGCGCACATATTTGTGGAGCTGATGCTGGTGCACCGCGCGGCGCAGCGCCGAGTATTTCGAGATCTCGTCGCCGATGATCACGAGTTTCAGATGATCGAGGCCCCGCTTGCGTACGAGATCGAACGCTTCGATGAGCCGCTGGAGATTCTTGTGCGGCTTGACGTTGCCCGCGTAGAACACGAACTCGTCGTGAAGTTGATAGCGCTCGCGGACCCGGACGACGTCTTCCTCGCGCGGCTCGACCGTGAACCGCTCGTCGTACGCGTTGTAGATGACGTCGATTTTGTCGGGCGCCGCGTCGACGAAGCGAAGGATGTCGCGCTTCGAGCTCTCCGACACCGTCATCACCCGTGCCGCGCGGCGCGCGGCGAGCGCGATCGATGTCCGCGCGTACCGCAGCGCGAGCCGGCTCGGCAGATACTGCGGGAACATCAGATGGATGCAGTCGTGGATGGTGACGACGGATCGGCAGCGCACGAGCGGCGGCAGGACGTAGTGCGGCGCGTGGAACAGCGTGACGTGCTCGCGCTGCAGCGCGAGCGGGATCGCGACCTGCTCGGCGACCGAGTAATTGGGGGAGCGCTCGGGCACCGCCCGGAAGTTTTCGCCGAGCGACGCCAGCGCCTCGCGATCCTCGGGGCGGCACAACACGACGAACTCGCTGTCGCGGTCGAGCCGCGCGAGCTGCCGCAGCAGGTTCCGGATGTAGGTGCCGATGCCGAAATCGTGGAGCTTGCGTGCGTC
>DASYQZ010000026.1:0-8267 GCA_036004865.1 Vicinamibacterales bacterium | reverse complement strand
TGCACTGCTTCGGTCATCATCATCAATTCACGACCGCAGTCCGGCACGGCGTGCGCTCGGTTGGGCTGGATCTCGTCTCGCGGTCGTACGTGCTCGTCGATACGGCGACGTTCGACGTCGAGAAGGTCGAAACGAGAGGATAATCACCGCGAATGCTGCGTCCTTTCCTCGAAGCGATTGAAGACCGCGTGCTCGTCTGCGACGGCGCGATGGGCACGATGCTGTACTCGCGCGGGGTGTTCATCAACAAGAGCTTCGACGCGATGAACCTCACGCAGGCGGATCTGGTCGAGGCGGTTCACGACGAGTACATCCGTGCCGGCGCCGACATTGTCGAGACGAACACCTTCGGCGCCAACCGCATCAAGCTCGGCTCGTTCGGCCTGGCCGGCAAGCTCGCCGAGATCAACATCGCCGGCGTGCAGATCGCGCGGCGCGCCGGCGGTGACCGCGCCTGGGTCGCCGGCTCGATCGGCCCGCTCGGCATCCGCATCGAGCCGTGGGGCAAGACCGGCGTCGACGACGCGCGCGAGTATTTTCGCGAGCAGGCGCAGGCGCTCATCGACGGCGGCGTCGACCTCTTCATCCTCGAAACGTTCCGCGACCTGAACGAGATTGGCGCGGCGATCGACGCCGTGCGCAGCATTTCCGATCGGCCGATCGTCGCGCAGATGACGACGGAGGAAGACGGCAACACGCTGGACGGCACGCCGCCGGAACGCTTCGCGCCCGAGCTCGAGAAGCGCGGCGCGACGATCGTCGGCGTGAACTGCGCGGTCGGTCCGGCGCCGATGCTCGACACGATCGAGCGCATCGCGGCGGTCACGCCGCTCAAGCTGTCGGCGCAGCCCAACGCCGGCAAGCCGCGCGACGTCGAGGGGCGCAACATCTATCTCTGCTCGCCCGAGTACATGGCGTCGTACGCGCGGCGGTTCATTCTGCACAACGTCCGTGTGGTCGGGGGATGCTGCGGCACGACCCCCGATCACATCCGGCAGATCAAGACGGCGGTCCGCGGCCTGGCGAGCTCCGTCGTGCGCGGCGCCGGCGCCCCCGGCGCCAAAGACGCGGCCGCACAACCGGTTGGAGCGAAGCCGGCGGGCCTCGGCCGGGCGACCGTTGTGCCGCCGATCACCTCGCCGCCCGTCGCGCGCGAACAGAAATCGCGCCTCGCGCACGAGATGGCGCGCGGCCATTTCGTCGTCGCCGTGGAGCTGCTACCGCCGCGCGGGTATCGCGCCGACGAGGTGATCGAGCGCGCGCGGCAATTGAAGATTCGCGGCGTCGACGCCGTCAACATTCCCGACAGTCTGCGGGCCGGCGCACGCGTCAGCGCGCTGTCGATCGCAGTCCTCGTCGAGCAACAGGCCGGCATCGAGACGCTGCTGCACTACTCCTGCCGCGACCGGAACCTGCTCGGCATCCAGTCCGATCTGCTCGGCGCGCACGCGATGGGGCTGCGCAACGTGATGCTCATCACCGGCGATCCCGGCCGTGTCGGCGACTATCCCGATGCGACGGCGGTGTTCGACGTCGATTCGATCGGGCTCACGAACGTGGTCAGCCGGTTGAACCGCGGGTGCGACGTCGGCGGGCAGACGATCGGGGCGCCGACCGGCTTCCATATCGGCGTGTCGGTCAATCCGGCGGCGTCGAACCTCGATGAGGAGCTCCGCCGCTTCGCGTACAAGGTCGAGGCCGGCGCCGAGTTCGTCGTCACGCGGCCGATCTTCGACGTCGCCGCGTTCGAGCGCTTCCTGAAGCGCGTCGAGTTCGCGAAGCTGCCTGTCGTCGCCGGGCTGGTCCCGTTCGAGAGCGCGAGGAACGCCGAGTTCATGGCCAACGAGGTGCCGGGCGTGCGCGTGCCGGACGCGCTCCTCGAGCGGATGCGGCGCGCGGACGGCGCGGGCGCCGCCGCTCGCGAGGGTATCGCCATTGCACGTGAAACCGCGGCGAGTCTGCGCAGTCTTGTCCAGGGGTTCCAAATCTCGACCGCCTCGGGTGACTTCGACCAGGCGGTGGCAGTCCTCGATGGACTTCGCTGACAATCCGGTTGTATAGTCGCCTGTCCGTTGAGCCAGTTCGCGCCGCCGTAGAGCCGTTCAGGCCGCGCTGAGGCAACTGATGGCCTTATTTGAGCCGCGTTCGAGCGAAGATGAAGAAATTGGTGGATCCGACGCCGCGACCCGGGCTCTCTCCGTAACCGTTGTTGAAAACGATTTCGTCGCGCGCGTCTACGAGAACATCGCCTGGGTCTACGACGTCGCCTTTGGTCCCGCGCTGCATCCAGGGCGCGTCGACGCGATCCGGCGGATGGGCATCAGGCCCGGCGATCGCGTGCTCGAGGTGGGCGTGGGCACCGGCATCAACGCGGCGCTCTATCCGCGCGATTGTTCGGTGACCGGCATCGATCTGTCGAGCTCGATGCTCGAGAAGGCGCGCGATCGCGTCGCGCGCAAAGGCGTCAGGAACGTGCGGCTGCTCCAGATGGACGCCGCGAACCTCAAGTTCGCCGACGACACGTTCGACATCGTCTACGCGCCGTATGTCATCAGCGTCGTCCCCGATCCGGTTGCCGTCGCGCTCGAGATGCGCCGCGTCTGCCGTCCCGGCGGGCGCATCGTCATCCTCAATCACTTCCGCAGCAAGAATCCGCTCATGGCGTGGTTCGAGCGCATCATCTCGCCGTTCACCGTGCACATCGGCTTCAAATCGGATCTCGACCTGCCCGCGTTCGTCGCGCAGGCCCGATTGAAACCGCTGTCGATTGAAAAGGTGAACGTCCCGCGAATCTGGTCGTTGGTGACCTGCACCAAAGACTGATCGAACTTAGAACTTAGAACTTAGAACTTAGAACTTGGAAGTCGGAACTTGGAACTCAGAACCACGATGGTCCGAGTTCTGAGTTCTAAGTTCTGAGTTCTAAGTTCCGAAGGGATCTTCAATCGACGGACTCTGCGGCGTCATGAGTTCCGCGCCGTTCGCGGTGATGAACATGTCGTCCTCGAGCCGCACGCCGAACTCGCCGCGAATGTAGATTCCGGGTTCGTCGCTGAACACCATCCCGGGCTGCGCCGTCATCGCCTGTTGCCAGCCGAACATGTTGTTCTTCACCAGGTACGGCCATTCGTGCCCGTCCATGCCCATGCCGTGGCCGAGGCGGTGCGTGAAGTACTTGAAGCCGGGGCCGTAGCCGGCGTCGACGATTACCTTGCGCGCGGCGGCGTCGATTGCTTCGAGCGGCACGCCGGGCCGCGCGAACTTCAGCGCCGCGGTCTGCGCCCGGAGCACGATATCGAACACCTGCTTCATCTTGTCGGTCGCCTTGCCGAGCACGTACGTGCGGGTGATGTCCGACTGGTAGCCTTCCGCGCTGCAGCCGTTGTCCATCATGATGATCGTGCCTTCGCGAATCGTCTGCGGCGCGATCGATCCGTGCGGGAGCGCCGTGTATTCGCCGACCTGCACGCTCGCGCCACCGGGGAATCCGAGGCGTCCGAATCCGGCCGTGAGCAGCGCGCCCACGTCGTTCTGCGTCATGCCCGGCTTCAACGCGCGATAGACCGCTTCGTAGCACTTCAGCGTCGCCTCGCAGGCGACTTTCATCAGCTCGATCTCGTGGCCGTCTTTGATCATCCGGCAGCCGGCCGTCACCGGCGTGGCGCTGACGATCGTGAGCCCGGGCGCCGCGCCGCCCATGCTGTCGGCGAACACGAACTTGGTCGTCTCCTCGACGCCGACGCGTCCGGTCGCGATCCCGCGATCCTTCAATCCCTGTGCGACGAGCGCGAAGGGACTCTCGTCCTCCTGCCAGATCGCGACGTCGGTGTGCTCCATCGGACCGCCCGCGAGCTGCTCGCGCGTGCGATCCTCTTCGAACGCCGGCGTCACGATGTACGGATTGCCCGCCTTTGGCACCACCACCGCGAACAACCGTTCGCTGGATCCCCAGCGGATGCCGGTGAAGTAGGTGAGCGACGTGCCGCCGGCGAGCATGATCGCGTCGATCTTCTGCTCGCTCATCAGGCGTCGCGCCTTTTCGAGCCGCGCGCGCCGTTCCTGCGCGGTGATGGGCTTCGCCCGGTCGCGCATCGAAGTCAGCGCGGCGATGCTGGGCGGCAATGGACCTGTAGGTGGCGACGTCCCGCGCCCGCGCTGCGCCGACACCCTGACGATCGACAGACCCGCGGTGATACCCGTCGTCAACAGAAAGCCACGTCTGCTCAGCATGAGAATCCTCAATCGCAAATCACCAATCAACAATAAATCCGCAATCCGCAATCCTCAATCCGCAATGGTGGCTACCACCACCTCCGCGCCCAGACGATCGAGAAGCCGACCTGGTTGTCCCACCTCCTCGCGTTGTACGACTTGCGCGCATAGTAACTCGATCGGAGCGTGATGTCCGGGTTGACGCGGTAGCCTGCGGTCGTCTCAACGGTGCTGAGACTGGCTCGCGAGCCGACGGACACGCCGGTGATGGGCGGCGGGGCCGACGCGCGCTCGTGGCGCGCGGCGACGAACCAGCGCGGTGTCAGCGTCTGAATCCCCTGCACGAACCATTCGTATGCGATGGCGGGCCGAGCCAGGGTTTCGAACGACGTCCGCACAATCTCGCTGTTGATCTTCGTGTAGCGGAATGCGTACTCGCCCTCGCCGCTGACCATCGTCATCGTGCGGCCGCCGGGTGCGGGAATCCTCACTTCGCGCGGCGTCGCGTACCGGCCATGCGCAACCGCCGCGCCGAACCGCAGGCCGGCTGTCGGCGTGAGACCGCCGCCGACCTCCACGACGGGCGTCTGGCGCGGCCTCGTCGCGGCGCCGATGACGTAGGGACGCGTCGGCGCGGAATTGACGATCGCGCCGCGCGCGTCCCACCGATCGGTCGACATCATGAACAGCGCGCCAAGCGGATAGGTCGACGCGACCGGCCGCTGGGCGGGAACCGTCGGGTCGAAGGGCGGCATCGGGATGAAATAGGCGACATGCTGCGCGATCGTGGGGTTGAGAGCGGGACGCGAGTCGAGCAGGCCGAGCCCGACCGGCGACACGATGTAGCCGGCATCGAGCCGCGTCGAGATCGGCCCTGTGCGTTCGTAACGGACGCCCGCCTGATACAGCTGCTTGTCCCACGGCACCGCCCGGGCAGTCGGCGTTGCCGGCCTCGGCAGACGGAGCCACGGGCGCACATAGACCTGCCAGGTGTCGCTCACGCGGATGGCCGCGGAAATGTCGACGATGACTTGCGGGCGATCGTTCACGTTCTCGCCGCGAAACAGGTCGACGACGATCTGGCTGTCGAGGCTGACGCGCGAGATCGACTGTGCCGAGACGGGCGCACCCCCACAGACGATCAGCAATGCGACCCAACGGCTCGTGAGGGCGCCACGAAGCGCACGCAGCCAACGAAGACCGTCCTGGACAACCACCTCTTCGTCATCTCGGCGATCGGCGTGGTCTTCGTGCACGTTCGTGGCTGTGACAATGCGGCGCCGCGTCAGGCGCTCTCGAGCACGAGCTGTCCCGCATCGGTCGTGATGCCCGGCAGCGCGTTGGCGAGCGCGCCGACGATTTCGGCGTCGAACTCGCTGCCGGCGCAGCGCCACAGCTCGCGCAGCGCCTCGCGCGACGGTCGCGCGCGGCGGTACGCGCGCGCGCTGGTCATCGCGTCGTACGCATCGGCGACGTGAACGATGCGCGCGTCGAGCGGAATGTCGTCGCCCTGAAGGCCGTACGGATAGCCCCGGCCATCGGGCCGTTCGTGATGGAGCTCGACGATCGGCAGATGCCGCGCGAGGAACGGGACCAGGTGCAGAATGCGCGCGCCAAGGACCGGGTGCTCCCTGATCGTCGCGAACTCGGCATTGGTCAACGCGCCCGGCTTGCGCAGCACGTGGTCGGGTACGCCAATCTTGCCGATGTCGTGCAGCAAGGCGCCGAGCCGCAGCACGTCGAGCTCGTCGGCCGGCAGGCCGAGCGTGCGCCCGATGGCCACCGACAGCACGCTGACGCGCTCCGAGTGTCCGGCGGTGTACGGGTCGCGCGCGTCGAGCGCCGCCGCCAGCGCGCGAATCGCCCCCGTGTAGGCCGCCTCGGTCTGCGCTTCCGCCTCGGCCACCGACGCCATCAACGCATTGAACGTTTCGGTGAGGACGTCGACCTCACGGCTCGAGCCGGTCATCGGCAGTCGCGTCATGACATCGTGCGACGCCGCCATGGCCGCCAGCGACGTGGACAGCCGATCGATCGGCTCGGTGAGCAGCCGCGCCAGCCAGAAGCTGCCGATGAGCGCGAGCGCCGCCGCGCCGATCGCGATGAACGCCATCGTCCGCATGGCCGCGCGCTGCGTGCTGCGCGACAATTCGTCGATCGATCCGAGCGCGTAAAAGCTCGTGTCGCCGACGGCGACGAGCCGGCGGAAGGCGTGCAGTTCGCCGTCCAGCGCCATCGTGCCCTCCGTCGGCGTGGTTGACGCGACGTGCGACTCGAACTCGCGGGCCGCTTGCGGCGTCAGCGTGCTCGCCAGCACGCGACCGCCGCTGACGATTGCGATGCGCGAGCCCGCGAGCCTCGCCAGTTCGTCGACGTACGCCTGGTCGAGGCTGGTGGCGGCGTAAAACGTCCCGATCTTCGATCCATCGTCGAGGCGAAGCGGCACGGCGACGACGCGGAACACGCCGTTGGCCGCGCGGGCGATGCCGTCGAAGGCGCTGCCATCCGTCCCACCGGCGAAGCTCGCTGCCCGCCCCCGCGGCCAGCGATCGGCGAAACGTCCGGCCGCACCGATGGTGTTCTGGCGGGTGTCGACGAGGACGAGCGCATCCGACTCGGCGACCGCTGCCACCTTCCTCAACTCGTTGTCGATCGTCGCGAGAAGGTACCCGTGAACCGAGTCGTCGCTCGATCGGCGCGATTCGGTTTGATATGTGTCGAGCGCCGCCTTGAGCGTCGGGCTCTCGGCGAGCGCCGACGCCTGCATCTGCATTTCCTTCTGGCGGCGGGTTTCGAGCGCGGCGAACAGCCGCTGGCTCGATTCGAGGTTGGCCGTCACCGACTGACGCACCTGCCCGCGCACGCTGAGCGTCACGAAGACGAACACGACCACGAGGAGCAGCGCCACCGTCACGAACGTCACCGCGAGCGTCTTGACGAGCAATCGCGGAGGGCGGCGGGCGCCGGTCATCGCGACTCCTCGACCGGCAGCGCCAAATCGACGGTCGCCGCCTGCCCTGGCTGCACGCGGACGCGGGCCATGCGCTCGCCGGCGCGCTCGTGCCAGCCGACGATCGTCTACTCGCCGGGCGGCAGCAGCGGCAGCCGGTACGTGCCGTCCTGGTTGGGAACAGTGAAAAACGGATGGTCGAGGACCAGAATCGTCGCGCTCATGTGCGAGTGGATCTGGCAGTACACCTTGACGATGCCGGGTTTGGTGAACGTCTGGCTGCGCGTCCGTCCGCGCGGGTAGCGGCCGAGATTGAACGTGGCGGCGCTCGACAGCGAGAAGACGTTGTGGAAGAACGGATCGTCGTTCGGAAAATCGACGGTCGATCCGATCGTCACCGCGGCGATGCGAGGCACGAAGGTTTCATGCTGCTGGCGGAGCTCGACGCGTCGAACGGGGAGCGGTCCGTGATAGCCCGGATCTTTGACGTACACCACGACGTTGCTGATCTCGGGCATCGGCGCAGCGTCGTGACGGCCGATCGTGCGGACGGGGTACGCGGTGGAGGGCAGTGCCGTGCCGCGGACGCGCTTCGTCAGCGTGACGCGGCCGCTGACGGCGCCGCGATCCGGCGACTGCGCGCTCAGCGACGCGACAATGAGCGAGAGCAAGAGCGTGAAGACCGGACGAGCCCATCGATGCATCTGCCGCCAACTATTTTACGGCGGCGGGCACGTCCTGCGTTACGGCGGCGGGCACGTCGTGCGGCAGAGCCACCTTCAGCGCATCCTCGAGCGTCGCGACGGGAACGAAGTGCATGTCTTTGCTCACTTCGGGCGGCAGCTCCGCGAGATCGGCTTCGTTGAGCGCCGGGAGGATGAACTCTTTGATCCCGTGGCGCCGGGCCGCGAGCGCTTTCTCGCGGATGCCGCCGACGGGCAGCACGAGACCGCTCAGCGTGATCTCGCCGGTCATCGCGACGTCTGGTCGGACCGTTTGATTGCGCAGCGCCGAGACGATCGCCGTCGCCATCGTCACACCGGCCGAAGGACCGTCCTTGGGAATCGCGCCGGCGGGGACATGAATGTGCAGATCGTGTCCGTCG
>DASYQZ010000025.1:0-7525 GCA_036004865.1 Vicinamibacterales bacterium | reverse complement strand
TACGAGGAAATCGGCGCGATGCTGAAGGTGCCGACGGGAACGATCAAGTGGCGCGTGTCGGAAGCGCGCAAGACGATCAAGAAGCAGTTGCGTGAGCGCGGATATGGCGATGTGGTCTGACGACGAGCAGCACGACGGCCGGATCGACGCGGCGATCGACGAGGTCGCGCGGCGGATGACCGAGGGCGCGCCCGACTCCGCGTTCAAGGTCCGTGTGCTAGCGCGCGTTGATGATGATCGTCCGAGCAGCGGACGGCGTCTCGCGTGGATGTTGTCGCCGCTGGCCATCGCCGCGCTCATCATCATCGCGGTCGTCGTGTTCAGGCAATTTGACCGCCAATCGCGGTCGGTACCGACTGTGACGCAGCGCGACAAACCTGCGGAGGCCTTCAGGCCCGGCGACACCGCACGCGGTCGCGGACCGGTGAACGATGTCCCGACGGCGCCACGAACAGCCGAGATAGTCGCCAGTCAGACGCACGCACTGGCGCACCCAGCCGCGAGCCGTCGGCCGCAGCGCGCCGCCATCGCCTCGACGTCGAGCGGTGAGGTGGACGCGCTCGCGCCGCCGCCGCTTGAAGTCGAGTCGATTCGTCTCGCGGCGCTGCCGCCAGCCAATTCGATTCGAGTCGCCCCACTGGAAACGATCACGCCAATCGATGTCGCGCCGCTTGCCGAACCAGACATCGAAAACGAAGGCGAGTCACGAAGGAGATAGCCATGAGAGTCCGCGTTTTCGCGTTGAGCATCTGTCTGGCAGCGGGCGTCGCGTCCGCGATGGCACAGCCAACCGCCGCCCCGCAGCGTGTGACACCCCGGCCCGCGGCGGAGCAGCCGCAGCCCGTCGCGCCCGTGCCGGCACCGGCGCCGCCGCGACGGCAGGGACAACCGGTCAACGTGAAAGTCGACGTGACGATCTCCGATCAGCACTCCGGGTCGGCTCCCGTGAAGAAAACCGTGAGCGTGGTCACTGCGGACAACATGGGCGGGTTCATTCGATCGACCGCGAACTACAACAACATCGGCGATGTTCCGCTGAACGTCGACGTCTCGCCGGAGTTGCTCGCCGACGGCAAGATCCGCGTGGGAGTCAGTCTGCAGTACGACCTGCCCGGTGGCGCCGCCAAACAATCGACCGACGGCCCGGGCTTGGAGAGTCGCGACCTCGCCGGGCCGCTGCGCCGAACGCAGATTCGCGAGAACCTCAACGTCATTCTGGAAAACGGGAAGGCGATCACCGTGGCGCAGTCGGCGGATCCGGTCGGCGATCGTCAGGTCACCATCGAAATCAAAGCGACGATCCTACGTTAGCCGCCGGCCTTTCAGACGTTCGAGGATTCGCAGCGGCGAGCGCTGCGGATCCTCCATCGCCTCGACCGGCAGCAGGAACGTCTGCTCGAGCTGATACTGCCCCGCCATCGCGGCATGGCTCACCTGATCGGTGAACGCCATCCATGTCGACCCCGCCGGAAAATCGACGGCGGTCTGCGGTGTGTGCGCCTGAAAGTCGTCGTCCGCTTTCATCAGATCGTGCAGCTGCAGCATCAGCGCATCGTAGGGTGACCGCGTCGTCTTCGTGACGCGCAGCAGGCGCAGCAATTGACTGCTGCCTGGAGCCGGGATGCGCAGCTTCGACACGAAGCGCGCCGCCACCGCTTCGAACTCGCCACCGATGCGCCACGACCGGGCGCGCCCCTCGGGATTCACGTTGGTGAACACGCGCAGAATCCGTTTCCCGCCCGAGGGCGTGGCCGGAAAGCTGTCGACGTGCAGCCGCGTGTCGTCCTTGCGCCACGTGGTCGTGCGTCCGGCAATCTCGGCCGGACGAAAGCTCGCGCGGCGACGGTCGAGCCGCGACCGGTACGCGGGACACACCTCGCTCACGAGCGCGGCCGCCGCATCGCTGAACCGCTGCATCATCGATCCGAGAGCGCGCGCGTCGACGCCGCTCGTCGTTCCACCGACGCGTCCCGTCGACGGATCGAAGCTCGCGTTTTTCGCACTGCCGAGAATCGCCGGCGTGAACAACCCCGCTTCGTCGGGATGCACGACGAAACGCAAACTGGAAAAAAACAACACGTCGCCGCGTTCGAGCGCCGACGTCGCGCGAGTTGCTGCCTCGTCGGTCGTGCCAGCCGTCCAGGTCGCGCGATCAATAAGGTGTGTGTAAAGAGACATCAAATGACGTACGCAGCGTAAATGGCGATGAACATCGCCGGGTATCTCGTTGTTGTATGCCAAAACGATATCTCATTATTTCTTTATACCTCGCGATTGCTGTCGCCGTCAGCGCGTGCAGCAGTTCGGCGGCGAGCAGCAACGCGGGCGGTGGCCGCGGGGACGTCGGCCGTGGCGGACGTGGCCGCGGCGGCGACAGCGGAGCCGCACCCGTCGTCACCGCCAAAGTCACCGAGAAAGACGTGCCGGTGGACATCGCCGCGATCGGCAACGTCGAGGCGTACGCGACGATCTCGATTCGATCGCAGGTCACCGGTCAGTTGACGGACGTCGCGTTTCGCGAAGGCGATGTCGTCAGGCAGGGTCAACAACTCTTTACGCTCGATCGCCGGCCCTTCGAAGCGGCGCTCGCACAGGCCGAAGCGAACCTGACGCGCGACAAGGCGCTGCTCGCGCAAGCCGAAGCGCAGCTCAGCCGCGATGCGGCCAACGCGGAGTATCAGCAGCTCACGGCAGAACGTCAGGCGCAGCTCAACGCGCGCGGCATCATCGCGAAGGATCAGGCGGACCAGGCGCGTGCGCAGGCCGACGCGGCCGCCGCGGTGGTCAAAGCGGATCGCGCCGCCGTTGAAAGCGCGAAGGCGCAGCTCGCGGCGCAGGACGCCGCCGTGGCCAGCGCGCGCCTCTCGCTTGGCTACACCGTGATCCGCTCGCCGATCGACGGCCGAACGAGCAGCGTCAGCGTGAAATCCGGCGGCCTGGTCACCGCGAATCAGACCGAGCTGACGACCATCGCGCGCGTGCAGCCGGTGTTCGTCACGTTCAGCGTGCCGGCGGTGCACCTGCCGACGATCAAGAAGCACAGCGGCGACGGCCAGCTCACGGTGATTGCCGTGCCGCAGGACGCCGACGCGCAGCCGGCGAGCGGCCCGCTGACCTTCGTCGACAACGCCGTCGACGTCACCACCGACACGATCAAGCTGAAGGCGACGCTGCCGAATCCCGATCGCCGGCTCTGGCCGGGTCAGTTCGCGCGCGTCACATTGCGCCTGGCGACGCTGCCCCATGCACTCGTGGTTCCCTCGCAGGCGGTGCAGACCGGCCAGGACGGCCAATACGTGTTCGTGGTCAAGGACGATTCGACGGTCGAGCAGCGGCCGATCGCGAGCACGCAGCACGTCAACGACGACGCCGTCGTCGACAAAGGGCTGCGTGTTGGCGAGACGGTTGTGACTGAAGGACAGCTCCGCCTCGAGCCCGGCGCGCGCGTGACCACCGATCTCAGTGCTCCGGCGGGCGGGCGCGGTCGCGGCGGCCGCGGTCGCGGACGATGAACCCCTCTGAAATTTTCATTCGGCGGCCAATCGCGACCAGCCTGTTGATGGCGGCGATCGCGTTGTTCGGCGTCGTCGCCTATCGCGCGCTGCCGGTCAGCGATCTGCCGCAGGTGGACTACCCGACGCTGAACGTGAACGCGAGCCTCCCGGGCGGCGACCCGGGCACGATGGCCTCGTCGGTGGCGAGCCCGCTCGAGCGGCAGTTCACGACGATCGCGGGTCTCGACTCGATGACGTCGCGCAGCGGCGCGGGCACCACGAACATCACGATGCAGTTCGATCTCGACCGCGACATCGACAGCGCGACGGTCGACGTGCAGACGGCAATCGCCGCCGTGATGCCGCTGCTTCCGGCTGGCATGCCGTCGGCGCCGTCGTTCCGGAAGAACAACCCCAACGACTATCCGATCGTCACCATCAACCTGACGTCGAACACGCTGCCGCTCTCGACGCTCGACGACTACGCCGAGACGATCATCGCGCCGCGGATTTCGATGGTGAGCGGCGTGTCGCAGGTGCAGGTGATGGGCGCGGCGAAGTACGCCGTCCGCGTCCAGCTCGATCCGGACAAGCTCCACGCCGAGAGCATCGGCATCAACGAAGTGGATACGGCGCTCACGAACTGGAACGTCAATCTGCCGACGGGCCAGCTCTTCGGACCATCGTCGACGTACAACATCAAGGCCGCCGGCCAGTTGATGAACGCCGACGCATTCAAGCCGCTCGTCGTGACCTATCGCCGCGGCGCGCCGGTGCGGCTGGAACAGGTCGCGAACGTCATCGACAGTGTCGAGAACGTGTTCAACGGCAACTGGTTCTACACGAAGGACGCCGATGGGAAACCTCGCATTCAGCGCTCGATCATGCTGCAGGTGATGCGGCAGCCGGGCACCAACACGATCGAGGTCACCGATGCGGTGCGCAAGCTGCTGCCCGTGTTCCAATCGCAGATTCCGCCGTCGGCACATCTGACGCCCCGCCAGGATCGCTCGAGGACCATTCGCGCGGCGTTCAAGGACATCCAGGTCACGATGCTCGTGACGCTCGCGCTCGTCGTCGGCGTCATCTTTCTGTTCCTGCACAACGGATCGGCGACGCTCATCCCGGCGCTCGCGCTGCCCTTCTCGATTCTCGGCACGTTCGCCGTCATGCAGGTGCTGCACTTCAGCCTGAACAACCTGTCGATGATGGCGCTCATCCTCTCGATTGGCTTCGTCGTGGACGACGCGATCGTGATGCTCGAGAACATCGTGCGGCACATGGAGCAGGGCGACGGACCGCTCGACGCGGCGCTCAAGGGATCGAAGGAGATCGGCTTCACGATTCTGACGATGACCACGTCGCTCGCCGCCGTGTTCATTCCGATTCTGTTCATGAGCGGCATTCTCGGCCGGCTGTTCCGCGAGTTCGCCGTGACGATCACGACGGCGATTCTCATCTCGGGCGTCGTCTCGATCACGCTGACGCCGATGCTCTGCAGCCGCTTTCTGCGCGTCGTGCACAGCAAGCGGGGATTCGCCGGCCTGATGGATCGCGGCTTCGATGCGCTGCTCGGCGGCTACGACTGGAGCCTGCGCCTCGTGCTCCGCCACCGTCTGGTGATGCTCATGGTGTTCTTCGCGGTCGCCGCGGCGACGGTGCACATGTTCAACATCATCCCGACGGGGTTCATTCCCGATCAGGACAACGATTCGATGTTCGTCAACCTGCAGGCGGCGCAGGGCACGTCGTTCTACGACATGTCCAAGTGGACGCAGCAGGTGGCCGACGCCGTGATCAAAAACCCGTACGTCGACTCGTTCATGGCGAGCGTCGGCGGCGGGCCCGGCGGTCCGGGCGGAGGAGGCGGCGGCACCAACAACGGCCGGCTGATGGTGCAGCTCGTCCCGCGCGCCACACGACCGGTTACGGCACAGCAGATCGCGCAGCAGTTGCGACCGCAGTTGCTGCGGTATCCCGGCTTCCGCGGGTTCATCGGCCTGCCGCCGTCGCTGCAGATCGGCGGCCGCATGGGAAATCAGAACTACAGCCTGATGATGCAGGCGATGAACACCGAGGACCTGTACTCGTGGGCGCCGCAGCTCGAGCAGGCGATTGAAGCGCAGGTGTCCGAGGTGCAGGACGTCTCCACAGACATGGAGATGAAGAGCCCGCGCATTGATCTCGTGATCGATCGCGACAAGGCGGCGGCGTCCGGCCTGAACGCGACGATCATCCAGAACTCGCTGTATGACGCGCTCGGCCCGAAGTGGTCGTCGACCATCTACAGCAACACGGCGCAGTACCGGGTGCTCATCGAGCTCGATCCGAAATATCAAGGCTCCGCCGAATCGCTGCGGAAGGTGGCGTTCAGAGCAGCGTCGGGCGCGCTCGTTCCGCTGGAGTCGGTCGTGAGCTTCAAGGAAACGGTTGGCCCGCAGTCGATCAATCACTCGGGTCAGTTGCCGTCGGTTTCGGTGTCGTTCGGTCTGAAACCTGGCGTGTCGCTCGGCGCCGCAACCGCGCACGTGAAGGCGGTCGCCGATCGACTGCTGCCGCCGACGATCACGACGAGCTTCGAGGGATCCGCCAAGGTCTTCCAGCAGTCGATGACGAACCTCGGGCTGCTGCTCTTCATCGCAATCGGCGTCGTCTACATCGTGCTCGGCGCGCTGTACGAAAGCTACATCCACCCGATCACGATTCTCTCGGGGCTGCCGTCGGCGGGCCTCGGCGCGCTGGTCACGCTCTATCTGTTCGGCAACGAGCTGAACATCTATTCATTCGTCGGTCTGGTGATGCTGATCGGCATCGTGAAGAAGAACGCAATCATGCAGATCGACTTTGCGCTCGACGCCGAGCGGCGTCACGGCAAACCTCCGGCCGAAGCGATCTATGACGGCTGCATCATCCGCTTCCGGCCGATCATGATGACGACGCTCGCGGCGCTGTTCGGCGCGGTGCCGATCGCGCTCGGCTACGGCGCCGGCGGCGAAGCGCGGCGTCCGCTCGGCCTCGCTGTCGCCGGCGGCCTCATCGTCTCGCAGTTGATCACGCTGTACCTCACGCCCGTCATCTACACGTACATGGCGTCGCTATTCAAGACGAGCAAGATTCCCGTCACCAAACCGGCAACCGCATGAATATTTCTGAAGGGTTCATCAAACGGCCGATTGCGACGAGCCTGCTGATGGCGGCGATCGCGCTCTTCGGTCTCGTCGCCTATCGATCGCTGCCGGTCAGCGACCTGCCGAACGTCGACTTCCCGACGCTGCTCGTCACCGCGCAACTGCCGGGCGCGAGTCCCGAGACCATGGGCGCGTCGGTGGCGACGCCGCTCGAGAACCAGTTCTCGATGATCGCGGGCCTCGAGTCGATGACGTCGGTGAACTCGCTCGGCTCGACGCAGATCACGCTCGAATTCGATCTCAACCGCAGCCTCGACGGCGCGGCGGTCGACGTGCAGGCGGCGATCACGCAGGCCGCGCGGCTGCTGCCGCAAGGGATGCCGACGCCGCCGACCTTCTCGAAGATGAACCCGGCGGACCAGCCGATTCTGTATCTCGTCATCACGTCGACGACCGTGCCGCCGTGGACGCTCGACGAGTACGCCGAGACGCGGATCGCGCAGCGCATCTCCATGGTCAGCGGCGTGGCGCAGGTGCAGGTGCTCGGCAGCCAGAAATACGCCGTGCACGCGCAGCTCGATCCGCACGCGCTCGCCGCGCGGCAGATCGGCATCAACGAGGTCGAGTCGGCGCTGCGCGCGTGGAACGTGAACACGCCGACCGGCTCGATCGTCGGAGCGCACAAGGCGTTCACGCTGCAGGCGACCGGGCAGTTGATGAACGCCGATCAGTACAAGGACATGGTCGTGTCGTACCGGAACGGCTCGCCGGTACGGCTGCGCGAGCTCGGCACGATCGTCGACGGCGTCGAAGATCAGCGGACCGCCTCGTGGTTCTACACGCGCGACAGCCAGCAGCGCGCCATCACGCTCGGCATTCAGCGCCAGCCCGGAACCAACACCA
>DASYQZ010000024.1:0-27704 GCA_036004865.1 Vicinamibacterales bacterium | reverse complement strand
TGTTGAAGACGCGGTCCGACGTGAATCCCCATCTCGCCTTCTGCGACCCGTCGATGTCCATGTGCATCGTCACACGCGCGAGCTGTCCGCCAAGCTTGAATTGGTGCCGGCCTCTGACGAGCGTGAGGCTGTCGGTGAAGTGACTCCGATCGCCGCTGAGTATCGCTCCACGTCACCGGATTTCGGCGGCTGCGCGCGAATAGCGTGAAACGACGAAGCGCGTGAAACCGCAAAGAGATCGATGAGCACGAATTCCATGCGAGGATACCCGCCGGATGCTCGTGACGATCCTCCGCAGTCTCGCCTGCGCAACAACTCTCGCGGCTTGTCTGGCCGTGGCCGCGTGCAGGCCGGCCGATAAAAACGTCCAGGGCGTGCCGCCGTCCACACCCGCGCCGCCCGCGTCATTCGCGTCCGACGTCGCGTTTCTGCGGCAGCACACCGAGCTCGTCGTGCTGGCGGGTCCCTCGGGCGAGGCGCAGGTGGCCGTGGCGCCCGCTTATCAGGGCCGCGTCATGACGAGCACGACGGGCGGCAGCGACGCGCCCGGCTTTGGCTGGATTGGGCGGAAGGCGATTGCCTCGCGCACACGACAACCGCACATGAACGTGTTTGGCGGCGAGGATCGCTTCTGGCTCGGACCCGAAGGCGGTCAGTACGCGCTCTACTTCAAGCCGGGCGATCCCTTCGATCTCGATCACTGGCAGGTGCCTGAACCGATCGATTGGGGCGCCTGGGAGATCGCGAGTCAGTCGCCAACCGACGTGCGCTTCAGGAAGCGCATGACGATCGTGAACTACGCGGGCACGCGAATGGAGATCGACGTTGACCGTACGGTTCGCCTGTTGACGGCGGCCGACATCGCCGGGCACCTCGGCGTGTCGCCGTCGAGCGCGGTGCGCACGGTGGCGTTCGAGTCGTCGAACACGATCGCCAACGCCGGGAGCGCGTCGTGGCAGCCGCAATCGGGGCTCGTCTCGGTGTGGATCCTGGGGATGTTCACTCCGTCGCCCCAGACGACGATCGCTCTCCCATTCACGCCGGGCCCGGAGTCCGCACTCGGGCCCGCCGTCAACGACGCGTACTTCGGAAAGGTTCCCGCCGATCGACTGATCGTCAAGGGCTCGGTGGTATTCTTTCGCGGCGACGGCCAACATCGCAGCAAGATCGGCCTGTCGCCGTCGCGCGCCCTCGCGGTGGCTGGCAGCTACGATGCGGCGAACCACGTGCTGACGTTGATGCAGTACACGCGTCCCGCGGACGCGCGCGAGTACGTGAACTCGATGTGGGAGATTCAGCGCGAGCCGTACAAGGGCGATGTGATCAACAGCTACAACGACGGCCCGCCGGCGCCGGGCCAGCCGGCGCTCGGTCCGTTTTACGAGCTCGAGACATCATCGCCTGCCCTCAACCTCTCGCCCGGACAGCGCTACACCCACGTTCACCGGACGTTCCATCTCGTCGGCGCGGAAGCCGATCTGGATCGCATCGCCCGCGCGGTGTTGACGATCGGCCTCGCCGAGCTGACGAACGCCTTTTAATCCAGGTCGGTTCATTTCGGCCTGGGATCGCGCAACGCTCCGTCGGGCCGCGGCAACTGCCCCGCTCTCGACAACCGCACCGCTTCGACGAGCGCGCGCGCGGCGTTGCGCACCTCTTCCTGGAAGCTCGTGTCGCGGTCGAGCGCATCGTGGCTCGTCGCGTACGGTTCGTAATAGCCGACATACCGATCCACCATGGCGCTCGGCGCGGCCGGCACGAGCTGCATGTCTGTCAGCCAGTCGCTGAGCGATCGCCGCAGCGTCTCCGCGCCTTCGGCGTCGCCGTGCACGACGATGGCGAAGACGCGATCCGCCAGATGGCGCGGGTAGCTCCATCCTTTCAACTCGAGCGCCTTCGCCTTCTCCGGATTCTTCCCGCGCGTCGTCGTCGGATCCGGATTGCCGCCGTCGGCGCACACCAGCCGATCGATCATCAGCTTCAGCACGCTCGGCGCCTGATACCAGTACACCGGCGTGACGATCATCACGCCGTGCGCCGCGACCCATCGCGGATAGAGCTCGCTCATCCAGTCGTTCACCTGGCCCATCGCGTGATTCGGATAACAGGAGCACGGCCAGTGACAGAGCGGCATCGCCGTCGAGACGCAGGCCTTGCACGGCAGGATCTGCCGCCCGTATTCGGACGTGAGGCGGCTCAGATCGAGGAGGTCGCACTCGACGCCGCCGCGCTCGATTTCCTCGCGCGCCAACCCGGCGAGGCGGAACGTCTTCGACATTTCACCTGGACACGTCTGATCGCTGCGCGCCGCGCCGCAGACGAGCAGCACGCGCGAACGCGCGTTCGCATCGTCGTGCGCGCACTGCGCCGCATGAATCCGCTCGCGCGCGTCGAGCCACTCGATCGGCAGCTCGAACTCCGGGTCGGCGAAGCCCGGTCCGGCTTTCCGGCGGCGCGGGCTCTTGTGGTACTTGTCGTACGCGTCCCACGCGATCTTCGCCACGCGCCCGATCTCGTCGGCGACGGCGTCGAACGCGGGATCGTAGAAGCGCTCGCGGAACCGGCGCTCGAACTCCTCGCGCGACAGCGCCACGTCGCCCTGCCCTTTCCGGACCGCCGGCAGCTTGTCAGTCATCGTGTGATGATGATGCGGGCAGGCTCGAATTCCAAGGCGTCACGCGGACGGCATGCCGACGCAGCGCAGGCGTCAACCCACGATCTGTTCTACGCCGCCGGTTCCATCAGCTTCCTCGCCAGCAGCCGGGGGTTGGACATCAGGTCGAAATCGTCGTCGCGATCGTCGCGCCGCCCGCCCCGAGGCGGGGAAACGCCGACGCCGCGCCGAAGCTGAAAGTGGAAACGATCAAAGTGATCGCGCCGTCCTGCCCGCAGTAGCTCCCAGCCGCGCACGGCCCGCCACGCCGTGCCGGTTCTCGCTCGCCTTTCCGACGCCTTCAAATGCCTTTCCGACGCCTTCAAATGATGTCTTGACGATCGCCCAGGGCAGAGGTAGAGTCCGCGCCATACTTCCCCGCTGAGGTTTTCGTGATTTGCCGGGCTTCTCGCGCCTCACCGGCGGCGAGCTCGAGCCGCCGCACGGATGTCTTCGCGCGCGAACCGCCCTCGTCAGTCCAGCTCTGTCATCGGCGACGCAGGAACGTCCCTGCCAGGAGGGTCACTATGCGATCGATTCTGGGATGTCTCGCAGGCGTGGCGGCGTCGGGTGTAATCGCGTTGTCCGCAGCGGCGTGCACGGGCGACAAGGAGTCCCTGGAAGCGGCGGCCAATGCCCCGATCGGCATCGAGACGAGTCAGCTCTTCGTGACGGTCGAGAACAAATCGGGCGGGCCGCTCATGGACCTGCGCATCGCCGTTCAGACACCGGGCGCGCCGTACACGTACCTCGTCACGCGTCTCGAGCACGGTCAGAAAAAGGAAGTGCCGCTCAATGCCTTTTCGAGCCGCGACGGCACGTCGCTGACCCTGCGCATGGTAAAGCCACGTTCTGTCCGCGTGGAGGGCACGGACATGATGAACAAGAAGCACGAGGCGCAGGTGCCGTGGAAGTGAGACCCTAGGGCGTTTTTCCGAACAGCGGTTGCCCGAAGTCGTCCGTCAGCCGGTGCAGGTATTTGTTGTTCTCCTGACAGATGTACTCCGTGAGCTCGGCGGTGGCTCGCCACGGAATGTTCCAGGAGACGGTCCACGGCTTGGTGTAGGCGCCGGGATCGTCGATCGTCGCTTCGTAGTGCAGCGTGTTCTTGCTGGGCCGCGAGAACTTCTCCACGACATGCAGCATGTCGGTGTGCGGATGCCCTGAGTAATCGAGCCAGGTGCTTTCGTTGAATCCGACCACGTCGACGACCAGCGCGTCGCCTTCCCAGCGGCCGACGGAATGTCCGAGATACGTCGGATTCAACGCGTCGCCTTGCGGATGCGGACGGCCGTCCATGTAGATCTCGCGCCAGACGTGCGTGGCGCCTTCGAACGTCATGATGATCCGCTTCTGCTCGGGAAGCTGGATGATCTCCATCGGGTACGGCGTCGCCATCATGCGGGGGCCGCCGGGTGGAAGACAGTAGCCCTCGGGATCGTATTTGGACTCGTTCGCGACGTGATAGTCGTACACCGCCGCGGACCACGGCATGAACGGTACGAGCGGCTCGAATCGCGATCCGTCCCGCGCGGGATCGTGACCGACCAGACCAGCCGTGCCGCGAGACGCGGGCAGATCGCTCCCGGTGTCCGCCTTGTCGATGCGCAGCCCCATGTTCCTGATCCAGGGCACACCCCAGATGCCTTTTTCGCCGGGGACGCGGCCGAGATTCGGCGTGCCGTCGGCCAGTCGCGGGGTGGGACCGGACGGCGGCGGCGGCATGCCGCGCTGCGCGAACACGACGGGCGTCGCGAGGAGAACGACAGCGGCGATCAAACGGTGTCGCATCGTGAAATCTCCGGTGACATCATAACGCCTTGAATCGAGCAGGGAGCGCCGAAATGAGGACTCCGAAAACATCGATCGCGGCCGTGGTGGCGGTGCTGACGTTCTGGTGCTGGGCTGCGATGCCGGCGCGCGCGCAAGACGGCGCGGCGCCTCGCATGCCGAACGGAAAGCCGGATTTGAACGGCATCTGGCAGCGGCCCTACGTGCCCGACATGACGAAGAACGGCCGCGGACAAAAAGGCGAAGCCGAGCTGCCGTTCACCCCCGCCGGACTCGCCGACTGGAACAGCTACGACGCCGCGAACGGCGACTACACCGGCAGCTGCTTTCCGTTCGGGATGATGCGCTCGGTGAACGCACCGTACCCGCTGCAGATCATCCAGAACGATACATACGTCGCGCTGCTGTTCGAGGCCAATACGTGGTTCCACGTCGTGCCGATCGACGGACGCGATCATCCGAAGGAGCCGGAGCCGACGTGGTTCGGCCACTCGATCGGCAAATGGAACGGCGACACGCTCGTCGTGGACACCGTCGGCTTCAACGGATACACGAGGCTCGACACGATAGGCCACCCGCACAGCGATGCGCTGCACATGGTCCAGACCTTCCATCGGGTCAATGCGGATCGCATCGAGTACACCGTGACGATCGACGATCCGACGATGTACACGAAGCCATGGAAGAACGAGCGGACGTTCACGCCGTTGCACGGCGAATTGATGGAGTACTCGTGCGAAGAGAACAACCGGTCGCTCTGGGAGGGCCGGATCAAAGCGTGGGTGCCGCCGTGGATCAGGAAGCCGTAGACGCCTGCGCGAACCCTCGCGGATGACACACGTGAGTGTGCATATGCTAGCAGGCAGGCCAAGAAACTCGCGCGGCGGGCAGTCGAGCCCTATGAAGGGAGCCCGCGGGCGGGTCGTCGGTAGTGGCGACTCTCGTCGACACCGGCCCGCTCTTCGCCCTGGCGCACGAGACGGACCGCTATCACCAACCGATCAAGAAGTACTGTTCGACGCACCGTGACACATGGATAGTGCCGGCGCCGGTCGTCACTGAAATGTGCATTGGAATCCTCGATCGCCTGGGCGCCGATGCCGAACTGGCCTTCCTTCGTTCGCTCGCAGCCAAAGAGATGCTCGTCGAGGAGGTCGCGCACGCGGACCTGGAACGGGCGATCGAGATTCTCGAACAGTATCGCGACGCGGAGTTTGGACTGGTCGACGCGACGACCATGGCCATCGCTGAACGTCTGAAGATTGAAGTCATTCTGACGCTCGACCGGCGCGACTTCGGCATGTAGCGGCCGAAGCACTGCGCGGCATTTCGTCTCGTTCCTGACGTCGCGAAATAAGCTGCTGATGGATCCCGCGTCGCCGAAGCCGACGAAGCCAATCGAAGGCGAGGCGTTCACGACGGACTCCGGACACTCTCCACCACAGAGGACGCCGACCTCCTTTCCTCCGTGTCCTCCGTGGTGGAGCGTTTGATACCCGCGAGGGTCTCATTCAACCTCGCTTCATCGAGCTGACCGCACCACCTGCCGATGACGATCGCCGCCACGCCGTTGCCGATGAGATTCGTCACCGCCATCGCTTCTCCCATGAATCGATGGATGCCGAGAACCAGCGCGACGCCCGCCACCGGAATGTAGCTGGTCGCCGAGAGCGTCGCCGCGAGCACGATGAGCGCGGCGCCGGCGACGCCCGCCGCGCCTTTCGACGTGATGAGGAGCAACGCCAGCAACATGAGCTGCCGCGGCAGTCCGAGCGGCGTGTTCGTCGCCTGCGCGATGAACACGGTGGCGATGGCGAGATAGATCGCGGTCCCGTCCAGGTTGAACGAGTAGCCGGCGGGAATCACCACGCCGACGACCGATCGCTGCACGCCGAGCCCTTCGAGCTTTTCCATGATGCGCGGCAGCGCCGATTCAGACGAAGAGGTCCCGAAGACGATGAAGATTTCTTCTTTGATGTATTTGATGAAGCGCCAGATGCCGAAGCCGTGCCACCACGCGATCGCGTGCAGCACGACGAAGATGAACAGCAGGCAGGTCGCGTAGAAGCACGCAATCAGCGTCCCGAGCTGCGCGAGCGTGCCGACGCCGAAGTTGGCGATCGTGAACGCCATCGCGCCGAACGCGCCGACCGGCGCCGCTTTCATGATCATGCCGACGATGGCGAACAGCACGTGCGACAGCCTGTCGATCAGCTCGAAGACCGGCGCGCCCTTCGCGCCCAGAGCGCGCAGCGCCAGGCCGAACAGCACCGAGAAGAGCAGCACCTGCAGGATGTCGCCCTTCGCGAACGCGTCGACGACGCTCGCCGGGATGATGTCGAGCAGGAATCCGGTCGCGGTCTGTGCTCGTCCGGCGCTGACGTACTGCGCGACGCTTCGGGCATCGATCGCCGCCGCGTCGACGTTCATGCCCGCGCCCGGCTGGACGACATTGACGACGACCAGACCGATGACGAGCGCGAGCGTGCTGACGACCTCGAAGTACACGAGCGCGAGCGCGCCCGCTTTTCCGACGACCTTCATGCCCGCCGAACCGGCGATGCCGGCCACGACCGTGCAGAAGATGATCGGCGCGATGATCATCCGGACCAGCTTGATGAACCCGTCGCCGAGCGGCTTCATCGCCACGCCGGCCTCGGGCCAGTAATGCCCGAGCGCGACGCCAATCGCGGTGGCGATGAGCACCTGTCGGTAGAGAGACATACGCATTGCAGATTGCAAATTGCAGATTGCAGATTGGCAATCTGCAATCAATCTGCATTCTGCAATCTGCAATCTGCAATCTCAACCGCGCGAGCGGCCGACGCGCGCGGGATGTGATTCCGCAGCGACGCGAGCGCGGCGAAGACGAGGGTCATCGTCCCCGCCATCAGCGCGAACAGCCGCGGCGCGCCGCCCGAGTCGAGCGCCCACGCGCCGGCATACGGCGCCGCGATGCCGCCGATGCGGCCGATCGCGACCGCGGTTCCGACGCCGGTCGCCCGGATGGCGGTCGGATACACGTGCGTCGCCAGCCCGTACATCGTCGTCTGCACCGCGTTGGTGAGTCCGCCGGTCCAGGCCAGCATCGCGAGGACGGCAAAGGCCGATTGCGAGGCGACGGACACGGTCGCGAGCATCGCGCCGCCAGCGATCGCGCCGGCCGCCATCGCGAGCATCGTGATGCGCGAACCGATGCGGCCGATGAGGATGGCGCCGGCGATGGCGCCGACCACGCCGCCGAGATTGAACGCCGTCAGCCCATTGCTCGCGACACCGAGATCGAACCCGGCGTCCCGCAGCAGCGAGGGCACCCAGTTCACGCCGACGTAGACCGACAGCAGACAGAAGAAGAAGGAGGCGGTGAGCGCCAGCGTGTCGCGGCGGAATTCCGGCGCGAGCAGTTGTCGCGCCGAGACCTGGACGACCGCCTTCTCGGCCGCGTCGACGAAGGTCGCGCCTGGCGCCACGTCGTGACCGAGTTTTCGGAGCAGCGACGCGAGCTCCGGCCACCGTTCGCGGCGCCGCGCGAGATAGCGCGGCGACTCGGGCAGGACCTTGACGAGAACCAACGCCAGGACGATCGGCACGAGGCCGCCGACGAGGAACAGCGCGCGCCATCCGTACGTCGGCAGAATCTCGGCGCTCAGAATGCCCGCGAGCGTCCCGCCGAGCGGAATGCAGACGACGGTGAGCGTGACGGCGAACGGCCGGTGCCGGCGCGGCACGTACTCGGAGGAGAGCGCCGCCGCGTTCGGCATCGCGCCGCCGAGACCCAGGCCGGCGAAAAACCGCAGCACGCCGAGCGTGGTCACGCTGCCGGAAAACGAGACGAGCACCGTGAGCGCGCCGAACGTGACGACGCTGGCGAGCAGCGCGACGCGCCGCCCCACGCGATCGCCGATGACGCCGCCGATCGCGCCGCCGATCATCATCCCGACGAAGCCGCTCGTCAGCACGGAGGCGAACACCGCGCGCGGCTGCCCCCACTCGCGCATCAGCGCCGGAATCGCGGCGCCGAGCAGCTGGTTGTCGAGCCCGTCGAAGATGATGGTCAGCGCGGTGCCGACGATGAGCAGCTTCTGATACGAGCTCCAGTGTCCTTCGTCGAGCAGTGTGCCGACGTCAATGCTTTGCATGGCGGTCAGCGGTCAGTGCGTGGGTTGAGCGCGGTGCGACATCGAGAAGATCACGTGTAACGACATCAGCGCCTGCAGCGGATGCGCGCCGGCGTCGACCAGCGGACCGACGTGCTCGCTGACGAGGCCGCCCTTGCCGACGTTGATCAGTTCCTCGGCCGCTTTGCGCTGCTGCGCGTTCAACTCGTACTCCTTCGACACCGCGTCGAGATTCTTGATGATGCGATCGCGCAGATCGGCGCTGTGGCGGACCTCGAACAGCAGCCGGTTGAGACCGTAGGCCTCGGCCGGCGGATGCTTGTAGAACTGGAATCCCTGGTTGCGGAACTTGAAGCCGCCATACTGCTCGAGGACCTTCGTCGACGGCGTCTTCGTTGCTGCCAGGTCGCGATGCGGCAGGAACCGCATCAGGCCGAGCCCGTGGTGCCACGTCGGGATGTAGTCGATCAGCTCCCCTTCCTGCGGGCCGATCGCGCCGAACATCATCGCCCAGGTCAGCATCTCGGTGTTGCCGACTTCGTCGAGCTGCGTGCCCGTCATGTTCAGCAGCGCGTCGGTGTGGCCGGCCTCGAACTGCGCGACGAGCCACCGATCGAAATCGAACTCGGGCGACAAGTACTTCGTCGTGCCCGGGTAGTGCGACATGCCGCCGCTGGCAATCACGGCCACGCGCTCTTTGCGTCCCTTGATGATCTCCGCGATCGCTCTGCCGAGCGCCGCGCATCGCTTCGGCGTCGGCAGCGGCGGGACGTACACGTTGGTGAAGAAGGGAATGATCGGGATGTCGCGCTTGCCGATCACGTACTCGAACGGGACGGCGAAGGCGTGTCCCAGCTCGGCGTCCTCCGAATACGCGACGTCGAATTGTTTCTCGACGACCAGCTTGTTCAGCAGGTCCTCGGCCATCTCGCGGTGGACCGGCAGGTCGAACGCGCGGCCGGCGAACTTCGCGATCGCCCGGTTGCCGGCGATGATCGCGAACGACGGGATGCACGTGACCGAAAACGTCTCGACGTGATCGCTGCCGAAGAACACGATCACATCAGGTTTCGTCTCGTCGAGCACCTTGCCGAGCTCCTGCATCGCCGCACCCGCGGCGTCGAGCTGCTGCGGGTTCTCGTCGGGCGGTCGCGTGAACATATACGGCGTATGGCAGGTCCCAACGGCCGCAACGATCTCACCCATGGTCTCTACTCCTGGGCGGACATTGAGTCCGCCCTACTCTTCATCGACGTACTGAACACCGAGATCGGCCAGCTTCGCCCGGAAGCCGTAGAAATCGAGGCCGAGCTCGCCCTTGCGCAGGCGCTCGCGCGTCTTCTCTTCTTTCGCGACGCGCTCGGTTCCGAGGCGCGCGATCTCGGCCGCGCGCGGACGCGAGACGACCACGACGCCGTCGGCGTCGCCGACGATGACGTCGCCGGCCCGCACGATTGTGCCGGCGCAGACGACCGGCACGTTCACCGATCCCGGCGTCGCCTTCACCGTGCCCTGCGCGCTGATCGCCTTGGCCCACACGGGAAACGTCATCGCGGTGATGTCGGCGACGTCTCGCACGCCGGCGTCGATGACCAGGCCCGCGACGCCGCGCGCGCGCGCCGACACGGCCAGCAGTTCCCCGAACATGCCGTCAGTCGATTCGGACGTCGTCGTCACGACGAGCACGTCACCCGGCTGGCAGACCTCCAGCGCCGCGTGAATCATGAGATTGTCACCGGGCTGACACGACACCGTGATCGCGCTGCCGCTCGTCCTCGCCGTGGGATAGATGGGCCGCATGTACGGCCGCATCAGCCCTGTACGCAGTTGCGCTTCGTGCACTGTCGCGACCCCGAGCTCGCCGAGCGTGCGGATGGCATCAGCTTCGGCGCGCTTGATGTTACGAATGATGGTCGGTCTCACTTTTTTTCACTGGCGCCGGGACCCCACGGGCACCCCGCCATGTCGGCGCGAGCTGTCGCTGACACGTCGCCGCGGCTATCCATGGCCGCGACGAGGTGTGGCCGCAGGCGCTGCGGTCCGCGCTTCGACCGCGTCATCGAGTCGCGCATCGAGCGCGTGACCGAGCCGTGGATACACCGTTCGCGCGTTGCCTTCGAAGATCTTCTGCTTGGTCTCGGCGCTCACGCCGGCCGCCTGGTCGATGTACCGCTTCGTGTCGTCGAAATAGTGGCTGGTCTCGGGATCGATGCCGCGCACGGCGCCGACCATTTCGGATCCGAACAGGATGTTATCCCCCGGCACGATCTTCAAAAGCAGGTCGATGCCGGCCTGGTGATAGACGCAGGTGTCGAAGAAGACGTTGTCCCGAATGAGCTCCGCGAGCGGCGGGCGCTTCATGTCCTGCGCGAGGCCGCGGTACCGGCCCCAGTGGTACGGCACGGCGCCGCCGCCATGCGGGATGATGAAGCGCAGCGCGGGAAAATCCTTGAACAGATCGGCGGTGAGAAACTGCATGAACGCCGTCGTGTCGGCGTTGATGTAATGCGCGCCTGTCGCGTGAAAGTTCGCATTGCACGACGAGCTGACGTGCACCATCGCCGGCACGTCGAGCTCCACCATCGCTTCGTACAGCGGATACCAGTAGCGATCGGTCAACGGCGGCGCGGTCCAGTGGCCGCCGGACGGATCCGGATTGAGATTGCAGCCGATGAACCCGAGCTCATCGACGCATCGCCGGAGCTCGCCGATGCAGGTGGACGGCGGCACACCCGGCGACTGCGGGAGCTGGCACACACCGACGAAGTTGTCGGGATAGAGCGTGCAGACGCGATGGATCAAATCGTTGCAGTGCTGCGACCAGTGCAGGCTCGTCGTGGCATCGCCGACGTGATGCGCCATCGCCGAGGCGCGCGGCGAGAAGATCGTGACGTCGGTTCCACGCTCGCGCTGGAACTTGAGCTGCGCCCCCTCGAGACTCTCGCGAATCTCCTCGTCTGTAATGGGAACGGTCCCTCGCGCCGCGACATGCGACGGATCCTCGAGCGCCGCAATCTGCGCGTCGCGCCACACCTGCAGCGCCTTCGGCGCCGTCGTGTAATGACCGTGACAATCGATGATCATGAGATTGCAGATTGCAAATTGCAGATTGCAGATTGGTATTGCTGATTGTCGATTGTTGATTCCATTGCCGATTGCCGCCAGTCTCCAATCATCGAATCAATTTGCAATCTGCAATCTGAAGTCTGCAATGTCAGCGTTCATCGCCTTATCAATGTTGTGGAGCAGCGCCATCGTCGGCAGGCAGCTCGCGGCGCTCGATTCCGGTTCGCGTCCCTCGCGGATCGCGCTCGTGAACTCGACGTCCTGACGATCGAACGCCGCCACGCCGTCGAGCGGCACCTCCTTGCCGTCGCTGTCGGTCATCGAGTCGCGGTACACCGTATATGTGTCTTCTTCGCCGATGTAGCGATAGAACCCGCCGAACGGTCCCTTGTTGTTGAACGACATCGCCATCGAGAAGAGCGGACCTTTCTTCGACTTCATCGCGACCGTCAGGTCCATCGGGATGCCGAGCACGGGGTGATCCGGGCCCTTCTGCCCCCACACTTCGAAGTTCGGCTCGTCGAGGATCCACTGCGCGAGATCGACCGAATGACAGCCGTGGTGCCACAGCAGATTGTCGACCCAGGACCGCGGCTGGCCGTGCATGTTCGTGTTCTCGCGGCGGAAGAAATAGGTCTCGACCACCATGTGATGCAGGTGGAACGTGCCGTCCTGAATGCGGCGGCGAATCTCGCGGTGCGGCGCCGAGAAGCGGCGGGTGTGCGTGACCATGCAGATCTTCCCCGCTGTGCGCGTCGCGTCGACCATGCGCTCGGCGTCCGGCAGATTCAGGCTCATCGGGATTTCGACCTGAACATGCGTTCCTTTCGACAGCGCGAGCAGCGTCTGATCGGCATGCATGCTGCTCGGCGTCGTCAGAATGACCGCGTCGACGCCTGGACGATCGATGCACTCCTCGAGGTTCGTCGACGTGTGAGGAATGCCCCACTCCGCCGCGAACGCCTTTCCACTCTCCTCGGTCCGGCTGTTTATCGACACCACTTCCGCGTCATCGATCTTCTTGAGCGCCTTCATGTGAATGACGCCCATCGCGCCGGTGCCGGCCAGACAGATTTTCATGATCTACTTTTTTGCACTTGCGCCGGGGCCCCACCCCCGGCGCGAGCTGTCGCTGGTGCCGCGCGGCAGACCGCGCGGCATGGCCGCAGGCGCTGCTGAATGCGATCTGCTCGCCATATTCATTCTTCGACGAGGCGGGCTGGATTCGTCACGGCCATCATCCGTACCTCGTCCGGGGTGAATGCGGCATCCAACAGTTTTTGCGCGAACATGCCGAAGCCTTCGGCCACGGGCGGATTGATCGTCTGGCCGAGATCGGTCGAGATGAGCGTTCGCGCGACGCCGGTCTTCCGAATGTTCGCGAACGCCAGTTCCCACGTCGCCTTCGCCGTGTACGTCGTCGTGAAGCAGTGTTCGATGATCGCGCCGAGATCCGCGAGCTCCTTCTGCTCGTCGCCGGTGAGACTCTGCGACGGAAACTCGGCGTGCGTGACGAGCACCTTCTTCAGGCCCATCGCCTTCGCGGCGCGGACCAGCGCGAAGATCTCGCGGCGTCCGAGATGGCCGGTCGCGAGAATCATGTCGTGCTTCGCGATGCGCTCCATGCAGCGCCGCGCCGGCTCGACGACGGCGCCCGACGCGTCGACGACCGACAGCGGCGGCGGCGAGATGCCTTCGGCCGCGAGCTCTCGCTGAATCTTCGCCCAGAACGGCAGTTTGGCGCGGCCGCCGGTGTCGCCGACGTCGTCCCCGGGGCGCCCCGCCGTCTCGTTCTCGGCGTCGACGGTCGGAAACCAGACGATCTTGCAGCCGCTGCGCCCGGCGATTTCGACGGCGACCGGATTGAGTCCCCCGACGCTGTGATTCAGCGTCACGGCGCCGAACACACGGCTGCCCGGCACCGCCTTGGTGACGACCTGCGCGCGCTCGCCGGTCTGAATGTAATGCGACTTCAGCACGAACCCCTTCATGCCGCGCGCGAGAAATTCCTTCGCGCAATCGATGTCGTCGATGCGCCGCGCGATGACGTCGGGTCCCACGTGAACCTGCAGATCGTAGGCCCCTTCCAGCGCGTTCCAGGCCGCGTCCGAGACACGGATGTCTTCTGCGGCGCCCGCTTCGGTGGTCATTGACCGTCCCCGCCGCGGATTGTTGATCGAAAACCGCGATGCTGCATCTGTTGATCCGCCAAACGAGTCCGATATAATCCGTCCGCTCTGGCCGTGCTTGCGCAGCCTGAATCTGCACAACCGAGTCAACTTCCCAACGCAAGCACGGCTTAGGCGCGGCCGCACCTGCGGCCGCGCATCTAGTAACGACGCGACGCGTCGTTACTCTGCACGCGGCTCTGGAGGTGCACAGTGAAGGTCCCTGTCACGGTTACGGTCAACGGTCGGCGTTACGCGCGCGACGTGGAGCCACGCCTGCTCCTCGTGCATTTCATCCGAGACCTCGGAGGGATCACGGGAACGAAGATCGGCTGCGACACCAGTCAATGCGGCGCGTGCACGGTGCTGCTCGACGGCGTCGCGGTCAGGTCGTGCACGTGCCTCGCGGTGCAAGCCGACGGGAGCGCGGTCACGACGATTGAAGGTCTCGCCGAGAACGGCAAGCTGCATCCGCTGCAGGAGGCCTTCTGGAACAAACATGGCCTCCAGTGCGGATTCTGTACGCCCGGCATGATCCTCGCCGCGCACGAGCTGCTTCGCACCAAGCCGAAGCCGACCGACGAGGAGATTCGTGCGGGCCTCGAAGGAAACATGTGCCGGTGCACCGGCTATCACAACATCGTGCGCTCCGTCCGCGAAGCGGCCGGCGCCATGGCGGGGCGGTGAGCGATGGCGACCAGCATCTTCGGCTCGGGAATCCGTCGCCGCGAAGATCCGCGGCTCATCACCGGCGCGGCCACCTACACTGACGATCTCTCGCTCCCCGACATGGTGCACGCCGCGATGCTGCGCAGTCCGCATGCGCACGCGCGCATCACACGCATTGACACCAGTCGCGCGAAAAAGGCGCCGGGCGTCGTCGCGGTCTTCGCCGGCGCGGAGATCGACGCGCTGCAGGCCATGCCGTGCGCGTGGCTGCTGCCCAACTCGAATCTGAAAGTGGCGACGTATCGCTGCGGCGCCTGCGACGTCGTCCGCTACGTCGGCGACATCGTCGGCGTCGTCGTTGCCGAGACGCCGTATCAGGCGCAGGATGCGCTCGAGCTCGTCGACGTCGACTACGAGCCGCTGCCGGTCGTCACCGATCCGGTGTCGGCGAACAAACCGGGCGCGCCTCAACTGCATCCGGATGTTCCCAACAACGAAGCGTTCCACTGGACGGTCGGCGGCGGCGACATCGACGCCGCGTTCAAGAACGCGGAGCTCGTCGTCAAGGAGCGGATCGTCCAGCAGCGTCTGATTCCGAACGCGATGGAGCCCCGCGCCGCGCTCGCGCAGTGGAAGGGCGCCTCCGGCGAGCTCACGCTGTGGAACACAACGCAGAACCCGCACATCCTGCGGTTCCTGTGCTCGGTGGTCACCGGCGTCTCCGAAGACAAGCTGCGCGTGATCGCGCCCGAAGTCGGCGGCGGATTCGGCAGCAAGATCGCGGCGTACCCGGCGGACTTCATCACCGTGTTCTGCGCGAGGAAATTGAACCGGCCGGTGAAATGGACCGAATCGCGGCGCGAGAACTATCAGGCGACGACGCACGGCCGGGATCACGTGCAGGAGATCGAGCTCGCGGCGAAAAAGGACGGCACGATTCTCGGCCTGCGCGCGACGGTGTGGGCCGGCATGGGTGCGTATCTGTCGACCGCGGCGCCCGGCATCCCGACGATTCTTCACGGGCTGATGCTGTCGGGTGTGTACAAGTTGCCGGCGCTCAAGGAAGACGTGCACGGCGTCTACACGAACACCACGCCGGTCGAAGCGTATCGCGGCGCCGGCCGGCCCGAAGCCACCTTCATGATCGAGCGGATGATGGACAAGCTCGCCGCCGAACTGAAGATGGATCCGGCCGAGCTGCGGCTGAAGAACATGATCCCGCGCTTCGAAAACGGCCACTCGGTCGTGACAGGCCTGTCGTACGACAGCGGCGATTATCCGGCGGGACTGAAGAAGCTGCTCGCTCACGTCAAGTACCAGGAGTTGCGGAAGGAGCAGGCGGACGCGCGGAAGAAGGGCCGCTACCTCGGCATCGGCCTCGCGACGTACGTGGAGATTTGCGGCCTCGGCCCGTCGCAGGTCGCCGGCGCGATCGGGTTCCAGGGCGGCCTGTGGGAAAGCGCCATCGTGCGCTTCCATCCCACCGGCAAAGTGCACGTCTTCATCGGCGCGTCGCCGCACGGCCAGGGCGAGGAGACGACGTTCGCGCAGATCGTCGCGAGCGAGATTGGCGTCGACGTCGGCGACGTGAAGGTCTTCCACGGCGACACCGACGTCACGCCCATGGGCTGGGGCACGTACGGGAGCCGCACGACGGCCGTCGGAGGCGCGGCGCTGGTGTTCGCCACACGCAAGGTGAAAGAGAAGGCCAAGATCATCGCGGCGCACCTGCTCGAAGCGGCCGTCGAGGACATCGAGTATGGGGACGGGAAGTTCGCGGTCAAAGGATCGCCGGACAAAGCCAAAACGATCCAGGAGATCGCGCTGATGGCGCACGTCGCGTGGAACATGCCGAAGGACGTCGAAGCGGGTCTCGAGGCGTCGATGTTCTACGACCCGCCGAACTTCACGTTTCCGTACGGCTCGCACCTCGCCGTCGTCGAAGTGGACACGGAGACGGGGCAGGTCGATCTGAAACGGTACGTCGCGCTCGACGACTGCGGCCCGCAGATCAATCCCGTCATCGTCGAAGGCCAGGTGCACGGCGGCGTCGTGCAGGGCGTCGGCCAGGCGCTGTGGGAGGAAGCGGTCTACGACGAGAACGGCCAGCTCCTCACCGGTTCGATGGTCGACTACGCGCTGCCGCGCGCCGATCTGCTGCCGAACATCGAAGTGCTGTCGACGGTGACGCCGTCGCCGCATCATCCGCTCGGCCTCAAGGGAATCGGCGAGGCGGGCACCATCGCGTCGACGGCGGCGGTCTACAACGCCGTGCTGGACGCCGTCGCGCCGCTCGGCGTGAAGACGCTGCAGATGCCGATGACGCCCGAGCGCGTCTGGCGCGCCATGCAACAGGCGCAAGGGAGGGCATGAACATGTACGCGCCTGAATTCGACTACTACCGCGCCAAATCGATTGCCGAAGCCGGCGAGCTTCTGAAGAAATATCCCGGTGCGAAGCTGCTCGCCGGAGGACACAGTTTGATCCCGCTCCTCAAGTTGCGGCTCGCCTCGCCGCCCGCGCTCGTCGACATCGGCCGCATCGGCGAGTTGAAGGGCCTCGCCGTCAAAGACGGCAAGGTGCGCATCGGGGCGCTGACGACGCACGCCGAGCTGGCTTCGTCTACAGAGCTTCGCGCGCAGTGTCCAGCGCTGGCGGAAGCCGCCAGTCACGTCGGCGATCCGGCGGTGCGCAACCGCGGCACCATCGGCGGCAACGTCGCGCACGCCGATCCGGCGTCCGATTTGCCGACCGTGCTCACGGCGCTCGGCGCGCGCTTCGAGTCCATCGGACCCGGCGGAAAGAAAACGATCACTGCGGATCAATTCTTCCAGGGCATGATGGCGACCGCGCTCGGCGAGCACGACGTGCTCACCGACATCGAAGTGGCGGCGCAGGCGGCTGGACAGGGCGGGTCGTACGTGAAGTTCGTCCATCCGGCATCGCGCTACGCGGTGATTGGCGTGGCGGCGATCGTCACGGCCGTCGCCGGCAACTGTACGTCTGCGGTGATCGCGCTCGGCGGGCTCGTGCCGCGGCCCGTTCGAGCGTCGAGCGTCGAGAAGGCCATCATCGGACAGACGCTGACTCCCGACACGATTGCGAGCGCGGCCGGCCGCGTCTCGGCGGATTTGGGAGACGAGGTGCTCGGCGACATCTTCGCGTCGGCCGAATATCGCCGGACCGTCGCGCCGGTGTGGGTGAAGCGGGCGCTCACCAAGGCCGCGGAACGCGCGATGTCCCAAGCCGCAGCTGTGTAGCGGAAAAAGTCTGAAGTCTGAAGTCTGAAGCGAAGCTGGAAGTCTCGAAGTCGGAAGTCTCGACCCACGCGGAGGGTCCAGGCTCCAGCCTCCACGCGTGAGGGGTCTAGGCTTCCAGCTTCATGCTTCATTTCAGACTTCAGACTTCAGACTTCAGACTTCAGACTTTACGTGGTCAACTCAATCGACGACCTCCAGGAGCGCCTCGCCGGGCAGCGGTATATCGCCGATCGCGGGCTCGCGACCGCGATCTATCTCGCGCTGAAGCTGCAGCGGCCGCTCCTGCTCGAAGGCGAGGCCGGCGTCGGCAAAACCGAAGTCGCGAAAGTCCTGGCCGCGGCGTTCGACACCGAACTGATCCGGCTGCAGTGCTACGAGGGTCTCGACATCAGCCACGCCGTGTACGAGTGGAACTACGCGCGGCAGCTCCTCGAGATCCGCATGATGGAAGCGGCCGGCGAGTTCGATCGTCATCATGCGGCGCGGGAACTGTTCACGGACGCCTTTCTCATCAAGCGTCCGCTCCTGCAGGCGCTGACCAACGGCGGCGCGCGGCCGCCGGTGCTGCTGATCGACGAGCTCGATCGCGCCGACGAAGAGTTCGAAGGGTACCTGCTGGAGCTGCTCGCCGATTTTCAAATCACGATTCCCGAGCTCGGCACCATCCGCGCCGCGGCCCCGCCGGTCGTCGTCCTCACCTCGAACCGGACGCGTGAGCTCCACGACGCGCTGAAACGGCGCTGCCTCTACTTCTGGATCGACTCTCCGGACTTCGAGAAGGAGCTGAGCATCGTCACGACGAAGATGCCCGAGGCGCCGCGCCGGCTGGCGCAGCAGGTGACGGCGTTCATCCAGGCGCTGCGCACGACCGAGCTGTACAAGGCCGCCGGCGTGTCGGAAACGCTGGACTGGATGGCGGCACTCGTCGCGCTCGATCGCCAGGAGCTCGATGCGGCGACGATCGAGCAGACGCTCGGCGTGGTGCTCAAGAATCAGGAAGACATTCAAGCCGTCGGTCGCGGCCGGATCGAGGAGCTCCTGAGCCGCGCAAACACGGACAGATAGCTGTCAGCGGTCAGAAGGAAGCGGCATGGTCGCTCAGAGCATCTCGCATTACGACGTCATCGAGAAGCTGTGAGCTTTCTCCTTCACAACCTCCTCCACTTCGAGCGCTTGCTGCACGCGCTTGGGCTCGACGTCCACGCCGGCCGCATGCCGGACGTCGTGAGCGCGCTCGAGCACATCGACGTCGCGCACCGGACTGATTTTTATTTCACGCTGCAATCGCTGCTCATCCACCGGCAACAGGATCTCGCGACATTCGACGAGGCGTTCCGCGTCTTCTGGCGTCAGCCGCCGAGCGAGGAGTTTTCTCGATCTCGCGACGCGCTCGGCCGGCAATACCGGCGCGGCATGCCGAGAGTCGAAGAGGGGGGAAACGAGGAACCCGCCGCGGACCCGTCGAACGCTGCGCGGCCCGCGGCGCCGGAGCGAGTCGAGCGAACGGCAGCCATGACCTACAGCGCGCAGGAGGTGTCGCGCGTCAAGGACTTCGCGCAGTTCACCGAGCAGGAGGTGCAGCAGGCCCAGGCGATGCTCGCGGCGCTGACCTGGGACGTCGGGATGCGGCAGACGCGACGCTGGAGTCCGGCCCGCGGCCGCGCGCTCGATCTGCGGCGCATCGTTCGCCGCAACATCCGATACGGAGGCGAGTGGATCGCGCTGCCGACGCGCGATCGGCGGTCGAAGCGCCGTCCGCTGGTGCTCCTCTGCGACGTGAGCGGCTCGATGGAGCGCTACGCGCGCATGCTGCTCCACTTCATCCACAGCCTGGCCGGCGGCCTCGATCGCGTCGAAGCGTTTCTGTTCTCGACGCGGCTCACGCGCGTGACGCGCGAGCTCAAACGCCGCGGCGCGCCAGACGAGGTGCCGAACATCCCGCCGCGCATCCCCGGCTGGGGCGGCGGCACGCAGATCGGCGAAGCGCTGCGCACGTTCAACGTGCGCTGGGCGCGCCGCGTGCTCGGTCACGGGCCCGTGGTGCTGTTGATTTCAGATGGCTGGGACCGCGGCGAGCCTGAAATGCTCGCCCGCGAGATGCGCCGCCTGCAGCGCAGTTGTCGTCGTCTCATCTGGCTGAACCCGCTGCTCGGCTCGCCCGATTACCAGCCATTGACGCGCGGCATGCAGGCGGCGCTCCCCTTCGTCGACGACTTTCTACCGGTCCACAACCTCGCGAGCCTCGAGATGCTCGCCGAACATTTGAATCAGCTGCCTGCGCGGCGCGGCGGGCGCCGGTGACATTGCGGATTGCGGATTGCGGATTGCGGATTTATTGACGATTGTTGATTTGCGAGCGCGCGCTATTGTCGATTCGATCCGGGCATCTATCCGCCTTATGCCAAGTCATCCAGCTTATGCCAAGTCATCCAGGATGAATCCGCCTTATGTCGAGTCATCCAAAATGAATCCGCCTTGCGTCGAGCCACCCAGGATGAATCGGCAATCCCAGCAATAACCAATCTTCAATAAATCCGCAATCCGCAATCCTCAATCCTCAATACAAGGATCATCAAGCGTCCATGATCTCGATCGTCCGCCGCAGGCTCTCGAGCGCGTCGCGGCCCGGTGTGGGGCGGTACTCGTGCGCGACGTAGCCGGTGAATCCGAGGTCGGCGATCGTCTTCGCGACGAAGCGGTAGTTCAGCTCCTGCGTGTCGTCGATCTCGTGACGCCCGGGCACGCCCGCCGTGTGGAAGTGTGCGATCCACGGGAAGTGCTCGCGGATGTTCGCGCAGACGTCCCCCTCCATGATCTGCACGTGGTAGATGTCGAACAGGATCTTCACGCGCGGTGAATTCACGCGCTTGCAGATGTCGACGCCCCACGCGAGGCGATCGAAGATCGCGTCGGCGCGGCCGTACTCCGGATCCGTGTACTTGCTGTTCACGACCTCCATGCAGATCGTGACCGCTTTGTCCTCGGCGTGCGCCTTGATCCGGTTCAGCAGGGCGGCGCAGTGGTCCTTCCCTTCCTCGTAGCCGATGCCGCGCCGCTCGCCGCCGACGGTGATGATGTTCGGAGAGCCGTTGGCGGCGCAGAGATCGATCTCCTCGTGCATCGATTTCTCGATCGCCGCGTGGAGCTCCGGCCGGATCAGCCCGTCGCGGATCGTCACGCCCATGGCCGGCGCCATGGTGCAGACGAGGCCGTGCTTCTTCAGCGTCGGCCAGTCCTGCGGGCCGGCGAGATCGAATCCCTTGTACCCGAGGCGGGCCGCCTCGCGGCACATGTCGTCGAAGGTCAGCTTCGGCGATGGACCGAAGTTGAACCGCATCAGCGCCTGCTTGATGCGCCCCTTGCGCGCCGCGGGTGATGCCGGTTGGGCGCGTACTGCGGCGGCGACGCCCGCCGCGGCGACTGTCTTCAGAAACACTCGGCGTTGCATGCGGCGTGTTGTATCAGATTCCTGTCGAGGCGGAAAGCGATCGCTGTAGAATCGCGCGTCATGGGCTCATCGAAAATCAATCCACCCTTCCGCGCGGATCACGTCGGCAGCCTGCTGCGGCCGCCGGCGCTGATCGAGGCGCGCAGCCGGCACCGCAACGGTGAAATATCGGCCGGCGAGCTCCGCGCGATCGAAGACACGCACATCCGCGACGTCGTGAAGCGTCAGGAAGCCGCCGGTCTGAAGAGCATCACCGACGGAGAGTTCCGGCGGACGTTCTTTCACATCGATTTCCTCGAAAAGCTCGAGGGCGTCACGGTCAGCGGCGGCATCGAGACGAAGTTCCACAGCCGCGGCGGCGTGATCGACTTCGCCCCGCCGAGCCTGTCGGTGACCGGCAAGCTCCGCCACGTCACTGATATCCAGAAGCGCGATTTCGAGTTCCTCAAATCGGTGACGCGCGAGACGCCCAAGGTCACGATTCCGTCGCCGACGATGGTCCATTTCCGCGGCGGCCGGAAGACGATCGACATCGAGGCGTATCCGGACATGGAGGAGTTCTTCCACGATCTCGCGAAGTGTTATCGCGACGAAGTCGACTCGCTCTATCGGGCCGGCTGCCGGTACATTCAGCTGGACGACACCAACCTCGCCTATCTGTGCGATCCGAAGCTGCGCGCGGGCGCCAGGGAACGCGGCCACGATCCGGATCAACTCCCACGTGCGTACGCGGGGCTCATCAACGCGGTCATCGACGGACGGCCGGCCGATCTGACGGTCGCCGTTCATCTGTGCCGCGGTAATTTCAAGAGCGCGTGGGTCGCCGAAGGCGGCTACGAGCCGGTCGCGGAGGTCCTCTTCAACGAGCTGAACGTCGACGCGTACTTTCTCGAGTACGACGACGAGCGCGCGGGCGACTTCAAGCCGCTGCGATTCGTGCCGAAGAACAAGACGGTCGTGCTCGGACTGGTGACGACGAAGGTCGGCGATTTGGAATCGCGGGGCGACTTGAGCCGCCGCGTCGACGAAGCGGCGCGCTTCATGCCGCTCGAGCAGATGTGCCTGAGCCCGCAGTGCGGGTTCTCGAGCACGGTCGAAGGCAACGCCATCACCGAACAGGCTCAGTGGGCGAAGATCGGCCGCATTGTCGACACGGCGCGCGAAATCTGGGGGGCGAACTGAGATTGTTGAGTGTTGGGTGTTGACTGTTGATTCTGATTGTTGATTCTGATTGTTGATTCGGTTGCTGATTTCCCGACTCAACAATCAATCACCAATCACCAATCAACACTCAACAATCTCGTTATTGCTTCATTGCGCCGTCCCAGTGCTCGGCGGCCTTCCCGTTCTCGATCCGCCACATGTCGAACCACGTCGTCGTGTAGGTCTTCGACGGATCCTTCGGGTCTTTGTGTTCGCGCGGGAACGCGACGAGCACCAGATTGCCGTCGGCAATCACCGCCACGACCCTGGTCTGCATCTTCTCCGGAATCGGCTTCTTCGGACGGCTGCCGAAGAACTTCACGACGGCGTCGCGCCCTGAGGGCACCAGCGGATTGTGCTGGATGTACTCGGGCGTCAGCCATTTGTCGGCCTCGTCCCAGTGATTGCACTCCAGCAGATCGCGCACGATGCGCAGCGCGACCTGTTTGTTGGCGTTCAATCTGGGATTCGGATCCTTGAAGAGCGACTCCGGATCGGCGACGCCGACGACCGGCGCCTGCGCGATCACGGGGACAGCCCAAAGGACCATGACGAGCGCAACGGACAGCATGCTGCGGAGTATCATGCGGCGGATTCTACCCTCGTACTGGAGGGCACGTGGCGAGCACTCCGGCGCTGGTCTGCCGGCAGCTGGTCAAAGAGTTTGAAGGGACTCGCGCGGTCGACGGCCTCGATTTGACCGTCCCGAGCGGGACGATCTTCGGTCTGCTCGGCCCCAACGGTTCCGGCAAGACCACCACGATCCGCACGTCGCTCGGTATCTACAAGCCGGACGGCGGATCCGTCGAGATTCTCGCCTCGCGCGATCCGCTGGCCGTCCGGCACCGCACGGGCTACCTCCCCGAGGAACGCGGCCTCTACGCGAAGATGAAGGTGCGCGAGCAGCTCGCGTTTCTCGCATCGATCCGCGGTCTCGGTCTCGCGGAGTCGGATCGGCGCGCGGGCGCGTGGCTCGATCGCGTCGGCCTCGCGGCGCGCGCGCAGTCGCTCACACGGGAGCTCTCGAAGGGCATGCAGCAGAAAGTGCAGTTCGCGGCCGCCGTGATTCACGATCCCGAGCTGGTCGTGCTCGACGAGCCGTTCAGCGGCCTCGACCCGGTGAACTCCCGCCTGTTGAAAGAGCTCATTCTCGAACAGCGCGCCAGGGGCTCGACGGTGATTCTGTCGACCCATCGCATGGAGGAAGTGGAATCGCTGTGTGAATTCATCTGCCTGCTGGACCACGGACGTCCCGTGCTGAACGGGCGCATGAAGGACATCAAGGCGGCGTACGGGCGCAACACGATTGCCGTCGAGTACGCCGGCGCCGCCGGGCGGCTCGAGGGCATCGCCGGCGTCCAGGCCTGCGATGACAGCGGCCGCCATGCCCGGCTGCGGCTCGAGGCCGGCGCGGATGCGCAGCGGGTCATGCGCGCGATCTTCGGCCGCGTCGAGGTCGACTCGGTGCGGCTGGACGAACCGCACATCGAGGACATCTATCTGGAGAAGGTCGGCGCCCCTCGAATCCACACGACGCCTGCGGCGCAGGAGACCGGCGCATGAACCCGACACAGATCGCGAAGATCGCGCGCCGCGAATACCTGGCGCGCGTCAGGAACCGCGCGTTCATCACCATGACCGTGCTGGTGCCGGTCTTCCTCGGTCTGTATTTCTTCACGGTTCCGTTCCTGGCGCGCTCCGGCACCAGGCCGCTCCGCCTCGCGGTGATCGACGCAGGCACGGGCCTCGGACGTCCGCTCGCCGACCGCCTGCGCGCGATCGAGCGTCCGCCCATCACGGTCACCGAGGTCGTGACGGTGAGCGCGACGGACACCGCGGCCAGAGAACGGTTCGGCGCCGCGGTTCGCGCGCGCACGCTCGACGGCTATGTGTTCGCGGAGCCGAAGCCGTCGTCATCCGGCGAAGGGTCGCCGTCGCCCGCCGCGCGGTATGTCGCGCGCGAGGCCGGCAATCCGACGTTGATGCGCGACCTGCAGCTCGCCGTGCGGGCGGCTGCGCTCGAAGGGTTGCTGGACGGCACCGGCGTCGACGTCGACGCGGTCCGGAAAACGCAGCAGCTCACGCTCGACTCGGTCACGCTCTCCGATCGAGGCGAGCGCGCCGGGGGGTTCATCACGGCGTTCCTGTCCACGCTGATCCTCGGGATGCTGCTGTACCTGGCCGTGCTGATCAACGGTCAGGGGATGGCCACGGCGATCGTCGAAGAGAAATCGTCGCGCCTCATCGAGGTCATCCTCGGCGCGGTCACGGCGACCGAGTTCATGGCCGGCAAGATTCTCGGCGTGCTCGGGTCGGGATTGACGCAGCTCGCGATCTGGATCGCGGTGTCGCTGATTCCGCTCCTCCAGGCTTCGTCGTTCGCGCTCCCGGGGCCGGCGCCGGGCGTCGACCTGTCGGCGGTGCTGAGCGCGCGTTTGCTCTTCTACTTCGCGGTGTTCTTCCTGCTCGGCTATCTGCTGTATTCGGTGTTGTTCGCGATCGTCGCGGTGACGTGCACCAGCACCGAGGAGCTCGGCCAGTCGATGATGGCGGCGGTGCTGCCGATGGTCGTCGCGCTCATGGCGGCGATGAACGTCATCGGGAATCCGGGCACGACGGCGACGCGCGTGCTCAGCCTGATTCCGTTCTTCTCGCCGCTCGTGATGCTGGCGCGCATCAACGTGCTGATGCCGCCGCTGTGGGAAGTGTGGCTCAGCGTGGCGATCCTGATCGCATCGTCTGCGGCCGCCGGCTGGATCGCGGCGAAGATCTTCCGCTACGCACTGCTGATGACCGGCAAGCGTCCGACGCTGCCGGACCTGATGCGGGTCGTGCGAGCCGGTTGATCTATTTCTCCATCCCTTTCGCCTTGATGACGGGAAGAGCGGCGGGCGCCGTCAGGTACGCGATCAGCTCGCGGCCCGCGGCGGCATGCGCGGACGCCGCGCTCACGCCGCCAACCATGACGATGTAACTTTGCAGGTCCGACGGAAACTGACCGAGCACCGCGGCGCCCTTCACCGGCAGGATTTCGCTCATCGGCAGCACGCCGAATTGTACGTCGCCCTTGACGACCGCGGCGCTCACCTCCTCGCCCGTGGCCGTCAACCGGGTCTTCGCTTTCAGGTCGCCGGCGATCCCCAGCCGTTGAATCAACGCGGCGAACGCGACACCGCTGGCCCCCTCCTTCACGTACGCGATCGATGTCGCGTCCAGCAGCGCGCGCTTGAACGCGTCGACCGTGCTGATGTCGCTCTTCGGCGCGCCGGCTCGCAGGGCGATCGCGAGGCCGGAGCGAGCGATTTGCGTGCGCGTGCCGGCGGCGATCTTGCCGCGAGCGATCAAGTCGTCTATCGCTGCAGGCGTGAGGAACGCGACGTCGAACGCCTCACCGGCTTCGAGACGCTGCTTGAGCACCGCGGCCAAGCCGTACGTCACGACAACCGTGTGCTTCGTCGCGCGCTCGAACTTCGGGCGGAGATCCTCGAGCACCGCCTGCAAGCCGTTCGAGCAGAAGACGGTGATCTGATCGCCGGCGGCGTCCCGCACGTTGGCGACGCCGACGAGGAGCGGGACGAGTGACATGAAGAATGCTGCTCGGAGTTTCATGGTGGACCCTCCCCAGTCAACGGAGATGACGGAGAAACGGTTCAACCTGGGAGCAACGGAGGAACAGAGCAACGGAGACGAGCGGTTCGATGGCGTCGCGAAGCGACGCGCGAGGGACGATCGGATCGTGATGCGAACAAGCCCGCAGAATCTTGTGGCTTGTTCGCATCACGATCCGATCGCCCCTCGCGTCGGCCTGCTTCGCAGGCCGACCATCGAACCGCCTCCGTTCCTCCGTGTCTCCGTTCCTCCCAAGCTGAAACCGTTCCTCCGTGAAACTCCGTTCGCTCACTGCCGCAATCCGTACACGAACAACGCGCTGCCGGCGGCAATCGCGACGTACTGCTTCCCCGCCACTGCGTAACTCATCGGACCGGCCGACACCTGTCCGCCGACGCTGCTCTTCCACAGCAGCTCGCCGGTCCGCGCGTGCAGTGCGAAGAAATAGCCTTCGCGTCCGCCGGCGAAGACGAGATCCGACGCCGTCGACAGCACGCCGCTGTCGGTGACGTCGCTCATCTTGAACTGCCACTTCAACTCGCCGCTCTTCGGATCGAACGCCTGGATCGCGCCCCACGCTTCCTCGGGCAGACGCTGATTGACGGCGCCGGGGCCGGTGCGCAGCGGCGCCACGGGCATCGTCGGAAACCGTCCGACGTACTGATTGCCCGGCTTGTATTCGGCGGGTCCCTTCGTGTAGGTCGACGAGGTGTCCATCCAGCTTGGAACGTAAAACAATCCCGTGCGCGGGCTGTACGACGGCGAATACCAGTTGGTCGCGCCCTGATTGTTTGGATAAACGAGCGTCCCTTCCGGCGTCGCGTTCAGCACACGCTTCGGGACGCCCTTCGCGTCGATCCCTTCAGCCCAGTTCACGCGGACGAACGGCTTGCCTTGGAGAAACTCGCCATTTGTCCGATCGAGTACGTACCAGAAGCCGTTGCGGTTCGCCCACAGCATCACCTTCCGCGTGCGGCCGCGCCACTCGAGATCGGTCAGCACGGGAATCTGCGTCGCGTCGTAGTCGAACTCGTCGTGTGGCGTGAACTGGTAATGCCATTTCAGCTTGCCGGTGTCCGGATCGATCGCGACCACCGAATCGGTGTAGAGGTTGTCGCCGGGGCGCGGATCGGCGTTCCAGTCGGGGCCGGGATTGCCGACGCCCCAGTACATCAAGTTGAGATCCGGATCGTACGAACCGGTCACCCAGATCGATCCGCCGCCGCGCTGCCATGCGTCGCTGCCCGCCGGCCATGTCTCGTGTCCCGGCTCGCCGGGCCCGGGTACCGTGTTGAAGCGCCAGATCTCCTTCCCGGTCTTCGCGTCGAACGCGGCGATGAACCCGCGGATGCCGTACTCGCCGCCGGCCGGGCCCATGATCACCTTGTCTTTCACGACGAGCGGCGCCATGGTGAACGAGTAGCCGAGCTCGGGCTTCGAGATCGTCGCGTCCCAGACCGGCCGGCCGTTCTTCGCGTCGATCGCGATCAGGTGGCCGTCGATCGTGCCCATGAACAGCGTCTCGCCGAGAATCGCGAGCCCGCGATTGACGCGGCCGCAGCAGACGCGCGCGAGCGTCGACAGCCGCGGCGAGTACATCCAGAACATCCGTCCCGTCGCGGCGTCGAGCGCGACGACGTGGTTCGGCGCCATCACGGTGTACATCACGCCGTCGACGACGAGCGGCGTCGCCTCGAACTTTTCCGTCGGCTCGGCGGG
>DASYQZ010000023.1:0-11239 GCA_036004865.1 Vicinamibacterales bacterium | reverse complement strand
GGCGACGGCCGCTCCATTCAGCGTGATCGTCGTCGCGTCCGAGGTCGACCACGAGAGCATTGACGACTGGCCACTCTGAATACTGGCGGGATTCGCGTTCAGCGTCGCGGTTGGCATCGGCGGCGGCGGCGCCGTCACCGTCACGGTCGCGGTGGCGGTCCGCGAGCCCGCTGAATTGGTCGCCACCAGCGAGTACGTCGCTGTGGACGTCGGCGAGACACTCTGAGACCCACTGGCGGCGACGGCCGCTCCATTCAGCGTGATCGTCGTCGCGTCCGAGGTCGTCCACGAGAGCATTGACGATTGCCCGCTTTGAATACTCGCCGGGTTCGCGTTCAGCGATGCGGTCGGCATCGGCGTCGGGGCCGACACCGTCACGGTCGCCGTGGTTGTCGTCGATCCTGCGGAGTTGGTGGCGACCAACGAGTACGTCGCCGTGGCGGTCGGGGAGACACTCTGCGATCCGTTGGCACTAACGGACGCGCCATTCAAGGTGACGCTCGTAGCGTCCGTGGTCGTCCACGAGAGCATCGACGACTGGCCGGCTTGAATGCTGGCCGGATTCGCCATCAGTGTGGCGGTCGGCTTTGGCGTCGGCGGCGGTGCGGCGGTCACCGTCACGGTCGCGGTCGTGGTCGTCGACCCCGCCGCGTTGGTAGCGACCAGCGAATACGTTGCCGTGGCGGTCGGCGAAACACCCTGAGATCCATTGGCGGAGACGGACGCGCCGTCCAACGTGACGCTCGTCGCGTCCGAGGTGCTCCACGACAGCATTGACGACTGGCCGCTTTGAATGCTGGCGGGGTTCGCGGTCAGCGTAGCCGTCGGTTTTGGCGTCGGCGTCGGCGTCGGCGCCGTTGACGACACCGTGACGTAGACTTCCGCCTCCACTCTCTGGTCGCCGTTCCAGGCTCTGATCTCGTACTCCCTGGTCTGGGACGGGGAAACGACTTTCGATCCGTTCGCGGGCACACTCTGATCTTCGAGTTCCACCCGCGTGGCGCCCGTGCTCGTCCACGTCAGCGTCGAAGATTCCCCTGGTTGAATCGTCTGCGGATTTGCTGTCAGCTTCACGCTGAGCGTCGAGCCCTCAGGCGGGTGGTCGTCGTCGTCGTCGTCGTATGGGCGGATTTGGGCACCGCCATTTGCCTGCGTCGCCGTGCCCTTCGACTCTGCAGGAGCCGTCGGCGATTTTCCCTGACATGCGGCCAACGCGATCACGGTTGACCATAGAACGAGTAATCTTGCGCGTCTCATCACCCAACCCTCCCTGTTTCGATCCATCCAGTCCCGACCGTGCTGGCTGCGTGCTGGACTTTTTTCACGCGGCCGCTCGTCCGTTGTCTCGATCGGCGCGTCAATAACTGCGCGGGTTGTGCTCTTTGCCGTGACAGGTCAGGTAGCAGCGTCCGCTGCCTTGTCCCGTCGCTTCGAATCGCAGCAGCCCGCTGGAGGAAGGGGTGACGAACCGCGTGTCGAAGTTGATCAAACGGCTGTTGTTGGTCGAGTTGCCTTGCGTGGCGCTGATGCCGTGCGGGTCGTGGCACACCGAACACGGCGCAGCGGCTAGCTGCAGATGGCGGCTGTGTTCTTTGAACGACGCGTCACTGAGGATGCTCGTGCGGCTGTGGCACTTGTAGCAGAGCGCGTAGGTCGCCTCGGACTCCGGCGAAGAACCGTTGTCCATGTCGTACCGCGCCACGAGCAGATGCTTGTAATTGGAGCCGTGTGGTCCGCCGGGACCGATGCCCGGTGTCGGCGCCTTCGGTCCTGTGTCGCTGTCGTGGCAGTCGGTGCAGTAGATGACGCTGCTCGTCGTCCACGGCGCGATCAGGCTCGGGACGAACGTGCTCCGGCCCGGCGCTTCGATCGGGTGGTACGACGGGTTCGCCGGATCGAATTGCAACCGCTTGTTGAATTGAACGGCCTGACGGTTCGCATACGGCGGATCCGGTCCCGCCGGCTGCGCCTTGTTCGCCGAGTCGGAGTGGCACTTGAAGCAGATTTCGTACTCGCTCACCGACGGCGGCGAGCCGCTCGGTTCGGCGCGCATGGCGTTGGTGTCGATGCCCCACACGCCGGCCAGTCGGCCCGACGCCTTCGGCGCCGTTGCCGCCGCCGGATGACTCGCGTGCGGGTTGTGACAGTCGGCGCACTCGACATGACGCTCGGCCGTCGCGCTGATTTCCGGCAGCCTCAACGTGCTGCCCGCCGGCGACTCCGCCGCATCGTGCACGGACGGCGTGATGCTGTAGACCGGATGGCGGTACGTCTTGCTGAATTCGGCGGCGATGTTCGTCGACGCGACGCCGCTCGGCCCGTGGCAGGCATCGCACGTCTTCTCCTCGGCGTTCTTCAGCATGCGTTTGGCGGCCGCCGCCGTGTGCGGCTTGTGGCAGCTCTCGCACCCGTTGGCCGCGACGGTCGTGTAGCCGGTGTGCGCGCCCTGCGCCGCCGTGTACGAACGCGTTGAGGTTCGATGCGAGCTCGGCGTCGTCGCCCAGTACGCCTTCTGGTGACACGTCAGGCACAACGCCGACGCCGAATTTCCCTTGACGAGGAATTTCTTGGTGACCGGATCGATCTCCTGCTGATGCGGGTCGTGGCAGGTCCGGCACTGCAGCATGCCGTGCGGATCGAGCTTCGCCGCATCGCCGGCCGGCGGACTGACGATCTGCGGTCCGGTCACCGGCACGAACGAAATCGGATGGTCGTCGGAGAGGTTGGACCCGAGCGCGGCGGCGCCCGTCATGCGTCCTGCGGAATCGACGCCGCTCAGAGCGATCTGGCCGCGCGTGAGCGTCGCCCCAATCGCGACGGTACCGTCGTGACAGCTGAGACACAGCTTCGCCGAGCCGGTCGGCGCGCCGGGCACCGCGGTCATCGTGCTGCTGCTGTATGCGGTGTAAGTGGCGCCCGACTGCGCCTGATTCCAGAGCGGCGCCGCCGGACTCGCGTTGTGCGGCGCGTGACAGAAGATGCAGATCTCGGTCGTCGCCGTCGATCGAACGGTCCCTTGACCGCTCGCCGACAGGTTGTGCTTGTTCGAGGGAGACGAGACCGGCACCTGCGCAATCGCCGTCATCGGAAACGTGACCACCGCAGCAAGGAACAGCAGCGGCGCCACGGCCCTCGCGGCCGCGTGCCTCACCGTTCCTCCCGGAGATACTCGAACACCTGCACGCGGCGGTTCGACGAATCGGACACGTAGATGCGGTCGTTGGCGATCGCAATGCCGTTCGCCAGCCAGAATTCGCCGTCGCCGTGTCCCGGCTCGCCGAAGCCGAGAAGGAAGCGGCCTTCCTCGTCGAAGATCTGCACGACGTCGTGAAGGCCCTCGACCACGTAGATGTGCCCGTCACGATCGACCGCCACGCCTTTCGGCCGGTTGAAATCGCCGGAGCCGTCGCCGAGATTTCCAAATGTCGAGATGTTGCGCCCCTGCGCCGTGAGGATCTGGATCCGGAAGTTCATGCTGTCGGTGACGTACAGACGACCGGCGCCGTCGCGCGCGATGTTGGTGGGATAGTTGAACTGACCGGGCTCGCCGCCGCGCGATCCGAACGATCCGATCACGCGGCCCTCGGGACTCACCGTGACGATGCGGTGGGCCAGTGTGTCCACGACGTGGAGCCGGTCGCCGGCCGCCACGATGCCGGTTGGACGCTGAAATCCGGCATCGGACCCGATCGCCCATTGCCGGCGTCCGGCTCCATTCAGACAAATCACACGGCCGGCGACTGAATCGGTGACGAAGAGCCGTCCGCCCAGCGCCGCGACGCCGATCAGCGATTCGCTCTCCACATCGAGCTTCGAGTAGCCACCCGTTCGCACGTCGAACACATGCACGGCGTGAGCGGCGCTGTCGGCCACATACAGCCGCCCCGCGGCACCCATCGCCACGCCGTACGGTTGCGCCATCACCGGAGTGTCGTGGCCGCCGGTGACGACGTCCCAGACCCGGCGGAACAGCGATCGCTTCGCGGCGCCCGCCGGCACGAGCGATGTGAGAAAGCGGATGCGTGCCGTGGCCGGGGGATCGGGCCACACACGCTCGGGCGCAGCGCGGTTGCCCGTCCCGCGCCGGACTGCGCCTTGAGCGCGCGGTGCGGCATCGGCGAGCACGAGCGCGACGCACACCGCGACAAGAATTCGCCCCCGTTTTCTTGGCGCGCTTTGCGTGCTCTGCGTTCGTCGTACCGTCACCGCGCGAACCCGAACTTTCTGCCGACGCGAAACTGAATCTGATTGCCGGTGAACGTCAGCGGCTCGATTCGACTGCCGGTGCGGAGCGCGAGATCCGTGTACCGCTGCTCGAGGCTGAAGGTGAACAGCCGCAACCGATACGTCAGCGTGCCGGCCGCGTAATAGCCGTCCTGATCGAGACGCGCCGCGCTCGACGTCGTGCGTTCACGCCGCGCGGTCAGCGACAGGCGGAGCAGTCCGATCAGCGCGCCGTCGAATCCAATGCCGATGTACTCGTTGTCGTCGTCGCCCGTGAACGCGCGATTCCGGAACCGGCCGGCCGCGAATGACACGCGGCGATCCCGCGCGAGCTGAATCGCCGTCGTCAACATCGTCTGCGTGTAGCGGGTGCGAAATATCTGCGGCGCGGTGCCGCGATCGATCGACGCGAGCTCGTAGGTCGCGTCGATCGTCACGCGGGCGGTGAGCATGCTGCGCAGGCTGGCGTGCGTGCGCTCCTGCCATTGATTGCCGAGGGGCAGGAGGTCGTCCACCGACCGCCCCTGCTCGTAGCCGGCGCTCAGCTGCACCACGCGAAGCACGTCGGTCCCGGCGTCCGCTCGCATTCGCCACCGGCGCGATTCGCCCTCGCCGCCCCGCTCGCTCGTGTTCCAGCCGCGGCCCGCTTCGTACCCGATGCCGCCGCGCACCACACGGCGTGTGAGCGTGTAGTCCGCTCCGGTCGAGAAGCCGCGTGTGAGGACGATGAGTCGCGCGCCCGCGCCGTCCTGACCGCGCTCGCCATACGTACTGCTCCCGTGCATCGTGAGCCCGGTCATCGGCTCGTAGCGCGTGGTCGCCGTCGCGAGCAGCGCGCTCGTGCCCGCGGCCGTGGACTCCTCGCGGTCGTAGCCGACGCTCACGTCGGCGGAGAGGCCCTTCGCCGCCTGATGGGTGAGCGTCGCGAGCCCGTACAACAGATCGACCTCGCCGCCCGGCGGCGGATGGTAGCCATCGATGCCGATGTCGTTGAATTGCGGCGGCACGTCGAAGAGCGAAAACGTCGTGCGCCGCCCGGCGCGTACGGTGCTCCAGGTCCGATCGTTGGCCCTGGCGATCAGCTCGTAGCTCAGCTCGCCATATCGCTGCCGGAACGCCTGTGACACGGCGCTGTCGAAACCTTCCTGCCGATAGCGCAGCGTGTTGCTCAGGCGCGGACCGTCACGCGCGACGAGCGCCTGGACCGAGCTCTGACGCTGCACCGCCTCGAGCGACCCGGCGGCAACCGTCGTCGATCCGTCCTCGTAACTGAGCTCGATCCGCGGCAGCGATTTCGCCGCGAGCTGCCAGTTGACGCCGAACTCGGAGCGCCCGATTTTCAGCTCCGGCACCGAGCCGGCGGGCAGGGTCAGCCCGCTGCGCTCCGCGCTCGACTGCGGATAGTTCCCCGACTCCCCGCCGAAGCCGCGCGACGCATGAATCGACCCGTGAAACGGGCGCGCGGCGAACAGATTCGCGGACGCCTTGAATCCTGTCTGTTGCGACAGGCTGTCCTGCTGACCGAACGTCAACGCGTTCTTGTTGAAGGTGAGCTCGCCCATGTACGTCAGAAAGCGCGGGTCCCAGAAGACCGAGCGGTAGCCGAGCGTGTATGCCTGCGTGAACGAGCCGTTGGTCGACTCGTCGTCTCCCGTGCGGTACATCGAGCGGCCCCAGCCCCAGTCCGCCGCGCCATCGACGGCCTGCGCCGCCAGCACGGCGGGGACGAACAGCAGCGCGGCTGCGACGACAACGCAGGCAAGCATGTCGTCACCCCGCGATCCGGGCGCGCTGAGCGTGAACGTCGCCGATTTCGATGCGCGCCGCGTCCCGAAGCCGTTTCGACCACTCCGCGCTCGCCTGGCCGCACCGTGTGTCGGTCAGGTCGCGCACGAGCGTCGCCTTCATCTCGTCGAACGTTTTCTGAACCGCGGGACGCGTTTCGACGAGACGCAGCAGGTGGAACCCGTAGATCGTCTCGATCACCGGACTGACCTGGCCGGGCGCCAGCGCCTTGAGCGCGCGCTCGAACTCCGCGATCAGTTGGCCGCGATGGACGAATCCGAGATCGCCGCCCTTGGCTTTGCTCGCATCGGTCGAGTGTTCGCGCGCCAGCGATTCGAACGACGCGCCCGAAGCGATGCGTCGCGCGACGTCGCTGGCCTTCTGGCGCGCGCGGTCCCAATCCCGCCGCGGCGCAGCAGGGTCGACGCCGATGGTGATCAGCGTCGGCCGCACCTGCTCGGGGAGAACGAAGCGTGCCGCGTTCTCGCGGTAGTAGCGTGCGGCGTCCGCCTCGCTCACACGGCACCGGCTCACCACCAGCCGGTCGTGTGCTTTCTGAATCATCAGCGCGCGAAGGATGCTCGCGCGGAGCTGCGGCATCGTGGCGCCGGAGGCGCGCCGCGCGCGCTCGAACCCGTCGCGGTCTTTGTAGGATTGCCGTGCCCGCTCGAGCGCGCGCTCGACTTCCGCCGCGGGCACCTGGACTTTCAGCCGCACCGCTTCCTGATAGCGCAGCTCTTCATCGATCAAGCCGTCGAGCGCCCGCTTGCGCAGCTCGTCCATCTTCTCGGGCTTGACGTTCTTGTGATACGACGCGAGCGGGATGACCGTCTGCATCGCGGCGTCGAGATCGTCGGCGTGAAGCGGCACGCCGTTGACGCGCGCGACCACCGCTGTGGCCTCTGCCGGACGAGATCGGCGCTCATGGGACGGCACCGGGACGAGCTGCGCCGCCACGGGCGCGTACACGAGGAGCGGCAGGAGCATCGCAAAACGGATGCGCATCATGTCCCCCGATGTATGGGGAAGAGCCGCGGCCCTTCCCCGATTGACTTCGAACGTGCGACCGCGCCTCTACTTGATGTGGCATGTGAGGCACATCGCGCTGCCTGCATTCGACTTTCTCAGGAACAAGCCTCGGGAGTTGTTGTGCGGATCGTGGCAGCTCGCGCACTCGATCGTGGCCGTGGCCGTCGACGTGCCGAACAGCGGCAGCGGCGACGTGGTGCCGACGGTGATCTTCGTGCCCGCGATGGCCTGCGTGACGAACTCGGCCGGTGTCGCCGCGCGCGCGGTCTCGTACACGATCGTGATCGGGTGATCGTTGCGGAGATCGGTACCGAGGAACGGCGAGCCGCCGTTCATGATGTTGCCCGTTCCGGCGCCAGACGCGCCGTAGGTCGCCTTCGCCGTCGCCTGCCGCGTGAACGCGGCACTCGCGGTGTGCGCCACACCGGCCAGATTCGCGAGCACGTCGATCGCGATGCTGCCGTCGTGACAGCTGAGACACGCGCCCGAGACGCCGCTCTGGATCGCCGCCGACGTCGGCGCGGCCGCGTCCATCGTCGAGCTCGCGTACACCTGGTACGTGGAGGTCGTGGAACTGCGGTTCCACAGCGGGACCGACACGCTGCCTTCGTGCGGCGTGTGGCAGAACACGCACGTCTGGCCGTTGATGCTCGCGTCGGTGGTGCGGATGGCCGACCCGCCGCTGAAGTCGTGCGGGCCGAAGGCAATCGTGCTTTGAGCCGCCGCGCTGCCCGCCCCGGCGAGCACCGTCAGCACGGTGGCGATCATTACTCTCCTCATCTCGTAGCCTCTCCTTCTGTTCAGTCGGATCCGTGAGGGGTGCTGCCGCCGCGTCGGAGGAGCGCGCGGGCTCCCGGTACGCGGGACAGCACGATCGGTCATGGCTTCGGTGGTTCTCGCGAACTCACGCGCTGGAAGACCTGCACGCGCGCGTTCCCCTGGTCGGCGACGTAGATGCGATCCTCGTCGTCCACGAAGAGTCCTGCAGGCAGCAGAAACTCGCCGGGTCCGACGCCCGTCGTGCCGACGAACAGCAGGATGCTGCCGTCGGCGTCGAAGATCTGAAAGTTGTTGAAGGACGTATCGGCGATGTAGATGTGGCCGTCGCTGTCGACGCCGACACCCTTCGCGCGATTCAGGTGGCCCGGACCGTCGCCCTGACTGCCGATGGTCCTGACCACGGCGCCGGACGCATCGAAGACCTGCACGCGGAAATTCAGCGTGTCGGCCACGTAGAGCCGGCCTCCGCGATCGACCGCGAGATTCGTGGGGAAGTTGAACTCGCCCTGTTCCACGCCGCGCTTGCCCACGGCGCGAAGGAAGCTGCCGTCGGCCGACGAATAGCAGAGCACCTGGTGCTTCTTCGCGTCGGCGACGTACAGCACCTGCCGGTCGCGGTCGATGGCGAGACCCGAGGGATTCTGCAGCTCGCCGTCGCGGCCGATCGCGATCGCGAGCCGTCCGTCCGCGCCGTAGCCGAAGACGCGCTTCAGCGTCGCATCCGCGACGAACACCCTTCCTGCGTTGTCGACGGCGACGCCCATCGGCTTGACGATCTTGCCGGGGGCGTTTTCGCCGACGAATCGCACCAGCTTCGCGGCGGGATCGAACACGAACACGCGGCGCGCCACGGTGTCGGTGACGTACACGCGGCCGTCGCGCGACACGGCGACGCCGTACGGTTTCATCAACTGCGTGACGTTTCGCGCCGTGTCGGGACCGAGCAGCATCGATTTCCAGCGCGAGCCGCTCTTCTGTTTGAAGTCGTCGACGCCGCGATAGGCGGTCACGAATCGAATGCGCGCCGGGTCGGGTGGAAGCGGCCAGACCAGCGGCGCCTCGGCCGTCGCCGCCTTCTTCTTGTCGTTCTTGTCGTTTTTGCCAGCGGCGTCGAGGCTCGTGGGCGGCGCCGCGAGGATCGTCCAGGCGACGAGCGCGATCGGCGTGAGGGCGTGAGGGCTCATAGTTCTCATCGACAGTCTCGACACTTCTTGCGGGTCATCACATGCCGTGGCATCGGATGCACAACGCACTGATCCCTTTCGCGCCAAAGCGAAGCAGCTTCGCGCCGGCCGATCCGTGCGGGTTGTGGCAGCTCGCGCAGTCGAGCGACCGGCCGTTGCGGCTCGGGTCCTGTCGCCGGTCGACGGGATGGCCCCTCGTGGGGTGGCCGGATGCGAGCGATGCGTCCAGCAGAATGCGTGAACCGTCGGCGACGAGCCGCTCGACGATTTCCGCCGCGTGGCGGCCGAACAGCACGGCGGCATCGGCGGCGCTTCGATCCGAGGGCGCCGTGACGTGACAGACGGCGCACACGGTGTTGCTGCGCGCGCGCAACTGTGACGGATGCGGGCCGGCATGCGCGTCGTGGCAGATCCGGCACGACGCCGCAGCCGGCGGATGCACGTGCGGCTGCGCCAGCGCTTCTTCGATGTCCTGATGACACCTGATACAGGCGCGGTCGCCATCGGCCGGCAACTGAAACCGGAACGGCGACCCGTGCGGGTCGTGGCACGCCGTGCACGTGCCTGACGCAACGGGCGCATGCTGATGCGGCAGCTTCAGTCGATCGCCAACGTCGTCATGACAGGCGACGCACAGCCTGGCCGTATCTCGATTCGAGCCGCCGCCTTTGAGCGCGATGCGGCGCACGCCGCCGGCGGTTTCGACGGCATGGCAGGCACCGCACTGCCCGGCCGCGACCGGTCCGTGCACAACGCGCGCGCGGGTCACTTCGGCGTGGCACGTCACGCATGCCGCTCCCCCGTCACCGGAGACGACGGGATGCTCGCGGGCTGCGGCAGCTTTGCCGGCCTGGCGCAGTCCCGGCGCGAGAGAAAGCGGCTGCGCGGCGAGGGCGGTGATCATCAGCATGAGTCGAGCGGCGTTCATCAACGCCCGCCCGCGACCTCCCTGCGGTAGGCGGTCATCGCCCGCAGAGCGGCGGCGGCTGAAGACGAGTTCCAGCCGTCGTACGCCCGCGGATCGAGACCGCTGAGAGCTTTCGCCTTGTCGAACGCTGCCGCGGCGCGCGCGCTGTCACCGGCGACCTGCAGCAAGTACCCGAGATACGCGGCCGCAATGGCGTCCGCATTCGTCGCCGTCAACGTATCGAGCGCGGCTTGCGCCTCGTGCACGCGCGCTTCGATCGCGAGCAATCGCGCGCGTTCGCGCTGCACGCCGATGTGTTCGGCCTGCAGAACAGCCGCGCGATCGAGCAGCGGGCGCGCCGCAGCGGCGTCGCCCGAATCGAGGGCGAGCGCCGCGAGCTCGACGATCGGATCCGGAAAGGTTTCGTCAGCCTTGATCGCGGTCTCGAAGCTGCTGCGCGCCGAGGCCGGGTGGCCCTGCGCGAGCTGCAGCCGTCCGAGCTGCAGGCGCCGCATTGCCGCGGGGGCGAACGCGAGGGGTTTGACCGGCGGCGGCCTCGTGATGCCTGCAAGCCGATCGATGGCGTCGAACAGCTCCTCGCGCTGCTCGTGCGAGTAACCGAACAGAAAATATGCGAGCCGTCCGGCTCCATCGATGACGGCCGTCGACGGAATCGTCACGACGCCGTATGCGTGGAACAGCTTCAGCTCGCGATCGACGAGCACCGGCACACGCACGCCGAGCTGGTCCACGCGATCGCGCAGCCGCATCGTCTCGTCCTCGTCGAGCGTCTGGCGTTCGACGTTCACCGCCGCGATCGCGATGCCCTGCGCCGACAGTTCCTGGGCGGCCGCGTCGAGCCGACGCAGCTCCTCGATCGATCGCTGGCTCCATCCCGCCCAGAACAGCACGACGATGCCGGAACGGCCGGACAGCGCTTTGAGGGAACGGTCGCCGCCGCGCAGATCGCGCATGAGCGGCATCGGCGCCGGGTCGCCGACGGCGGGGCGTTCGCTGGCGACGCCCAGAAGCGGCGCCAGCAGAAACACGATCGCGAAGCCGTACGAGTGTCTCGCTCCTCGCATGATCGTCACTTGACTGGCCGCGGCGCGGCGGCGGCCGGCTTCGAGCGGCTGTACTGCATCGGCAGGTGACATCCGGGCGTGCATCCGCCGCCATCGGGCGTTGACTGATACCCGACAGGCAGCTGCCATTCGCCAAATGGAACGGTCTCGCGCAGGTGCTTCGGCATGCTGCTCGAGTGCGCTTCGTGACACGCGCGGCAGGTGCGTCCCTTCTCGACCCGGTTCACGTGCAGAAAGTGCAGATT
>DASYQZ010000022.1:0-2301 GCA_036004865.1 Vicinamibacterales bacterium | reverse complement strand
TGGCCTGCGCGCTGATCGGTCTCGGCGTTTCCGCGGCTGCCACGTACGTGCACTATCGTCTGATATTCGATCCGACCTACCGCAGCTTCTGCGACGTGAGCTCGACGATTAGCTGCACGCAGGTCTATCTCAGCCGCTTCGGCACGTTTCGCGGCGTTCCCGTGGCGATCTTCGGCGTATTCTGGTTCGTGGCCGCGACGCTGTTGTCGGTGGGCGGCCTGACGGCGCGCCCCAGCGTGCGCGAGAGCGTCCCCGGGTACCTGTTCGTGCTGTCGACGCTCGCACTGGCGGTCGTTCTTTACCTCGCGTACGCGTCGATCGTCGTCCTCAAAGCGTATTGTGTGCTCTGCTTCGTCACGTATGCCGCCGTGATTGGGCTGTTCCTCGTGACCGGTGCGGCGACTTCTTTTCCTATGACGACGCTCCCTCGCCGTGCGACGCGTGATTTGCGCGTCTTCATCGCCAGCCCGCTGGCGATCACCGTGGCCGTGCTGTTTCTCGCCGGCGCCGCGACCACGCTCGCTTTTTTCCCGCGCGAAGCCGCCGGCGAGTCGCCCGCGCGAGCGGCCGCGCCTCCGCCGACCGCTGCGCAAACATCGGAATTCGAGCGCCTGATGGCGACCGCGCCGCGCGTGCCGATGGCGATTCCCGCCGACGGCGCGAAGGTGCTGATCGTCGACTTCAGCGATTTTCAATGTCCGTACTGTCGCCAAGCCTTCTACGCGTACAAGCCGATTCTCCAGAAGTACGAGGCGCAACAGCCTGGCGCGGTGAAGTTCGTGCTGAAAGACTACCCGCTCGATTCCGAATGCAACGTGAATGTGGCCGGCGGCGGTCCGCACCCGTCGGCGTGCGAGGCGGCGGTGGCCGTGCGTCTCGCGCAAAGCCGTAACCGCGTCGAGGCGATGGAAGAGTGGCTGTTCGCGAACCAGCCTTCGCTCACGCCGCCGGTCGTGCGTCAGGCGGCGCGCGACGTTGGACAGATCAACGACTTCGAGGCGAAGTACGCCTTCACGCTCGATCTGGTGAAGGGCGACATCGCGCTCGGACATCAACTGGGCGTGCGCTCGACCCCGACGCTCTTCATCAACGGCGTGAAGTTCGAAGGGGTGCTCGCGCCCCAGTACTTCGACCAGGCGATTGCGTACGAGTTGAAGCGCGCGGCGAAATGACGTGCCGGCGCTGGCCACCTACGAGCTGACGAAAGACTACGCGTCCGGATTCTGGCGCCCGCGCCCGCGCCGCGTGCTCGATCGCCTCACGCTCGAGGTCGAGGCGGGAGAGGTTTTCGGATTTCTCGGTCCCAACGGCGCCGGCAAGACGACGACGATCAAGCTGCTGATGCAGCTCGTGTTTCCAACGTCCGGTCGCGCCGAAATCTTCGACCGGCCCGTCGGCGATCTCGGCGTCAAGCGCCGGATCGGATACCTGCCGGAGAACCCGTACTTCTACGACTACCTCACCGCCGAAGAGCTTCTGACGTATTTTGCGGGGCTGTTCGGGTATCGCGGCGAGGACGCGCGCACGCGGACCGCGCGCCTGCTCGACGACGTCGGCATCGGCGCGGAGCGGAAGCTCCAGTTGCGGAAGTTTTCGAAAGGGATGCTCCAGCGCGTCGGCATCGCGCAGGCGCTCATCAACGATCCGGAGCTGGTCGTCTTCGACGAGCCGATGTCCGGTCTCGATCCGCTCGGCCGCCGCGACGTGCGGGCGCTGATTCTCCGGCTGCGCGACCGCGGGTGCACCGTGTTCTTCAGCTCGCACGTCCTGAGCGACGCGGAAGCCTTGTGCAGTCGCGTCGCGATCCTCGCGAATGGGCGGCTGGTCGCCGGCGGGCGCATGGCCGACCTCGTCCACTTCCAGATCCGTGGCTGGGAGCTCGTCGTCAGCAACGCGACCGAGGCAATGCTGCAGCCGATGCAGCCTCGGGTCCGGCGAATGGTGCGGATCGCCGATGGGCGATACGCGCTCGAACTGCCGCTGGAATCGCCGCCCGAACGCCTCCTGGCCGACTTGACCGCCGCGGGCGCCACACTCGTCTCGCTCAATCCGGTTCGCGAGACGCTGGAGGACTACTTCGTTCAAAAGGTGACCGCGCCGGCCGCGCAGCCGCCGGAGCGGCAACTCGGTGAGCGCGGCCGGAGAGCATCATGAGAGCCACGGCACTGATGGCCGCCAACGTCTTTCGCGAATCGGTGCGCGACAAGGTGCTCTACAACCTCGTGCTGTTCGCGATCCTCCTGATCGGCGCGTCGTATCTGATCGGCCAGCTGACGGCGGGGCAGGACGTCAAAATCATCA
>DASYQZ010000021.1:0-9166 GCA_036004865.1 Vicinamibacterales bacterium | reverse complement strand
CTCTACGGCCAGCCGGCCGACATGGATCCGATTCTCGCCATCGCCCGCAAGCACGGGCTGTTGGTGATCGAAGACGCCGCGCAGGCGCACGGCGCCGAGTACAAAGGGCGCCGCGTCGGCAGCCTCGGCGCGTTCGGCTGTTTCAGCTTCTATCCCGGCAAGAACCTCGGCGCGTACGGGGAAGGCGGCCTGGTGGTGACCAACGACGCCAAGCATGCCGAGACGCTGCGCATCCTGCGCGACGGCGGCCAGTCGCGCAAGTATCACCACGTGCTCCGCGGCTACAACTACCGGATGGATGGGCTGCAGGGCGCGATGCTCCGCGTGAAGCTGCGTCACCTCGACGCGTGGACCGAAGGGCGCCGCAGCCGCGCGGTGGCGTACGCGCGCCACTTGAACGGCGCAGACGTCGTGCGGCCGATCGAGATGCCGTACGCGCGCCACGTCTATCACATCTACGCGGTGCGGGCGTCCGATCGCGCCGAGCTGCAGCGCGGGCTGCAGGCGAACGGCGTACAGACCGGCATTCACTATCCGATTCCGGTCCACCTGCAGGAAGGCTATCGCGATCTCGGCTACGTCGCGGGCCAGTTCCCCGAGTCCGAGCGCGCGGCGCGCGAAGTGCTGTCGCTGCCGATGTATCCCGAGCTCTCGAACAGTCAGGTCGAATTCGTGTCAGCCGCCGTGCATCAGGATGTCCATGCCATCTGAGACCGACCGTCCGGGGCGAATCGTTCGCGCCGTCCACGGCCGCGAGGAGGTCAGTCCCGATCCGGATTTCGAGGTGGGACTGGCCGCGTCGCTGCGCGCGCAGTACGACTACCGCGGGCTCGTCGAGCTGTTCGGGCGTTTCGCGGCCGGCGAGGGGCACGTCGACGTGATGATGCGGCGTGCAATCTGGCGAGCGGCGGCCCGTTCGTGCGGACACGGCCTGGTCGTCGGCCCGTTCGCCGGATTCAAACATCTCGATCGGTGTGAATTCGGTCACAGCGTGTTCATCGGCGCACAGACCTACCTGCAAGGCCGGTTCGACGGCACCTGCGTCATCGGCAATCACGTCTGGATCGGCCCGCAGGCGTACTTCGACGCCCGCGACCTCGTGTTGGAGGACTACGTTGGCTGGGGACCTGGCGCCAGGGTCCTCGGCTCGTCGCATACGGGGATCCCGGCCGACGTGCCGATCGTGCAGACCGACCTCGAGATCCGGCCGGTGCGCATCGAGGCGTGGGCCGACGTCGGCATGAACGCGATCGTGCTGCCGGGCATCACGGTCGGGCGCGGCGCAATCGTCGGTGCCGGCGCCGTGGTGACGAAGGACGTCGCGCCGTTTTCGATCGTCGCCGGCGTGCCGGCGCGTGTCATCGGATCGCGGACCGAGCCGCCCTCGCAGCAGTTCGCGACAGGAGAGCTGAATCATGCCCACTCGTGATCAGGCGGCCGTGCCGCTGCGCGGCTGCCGCGCGCTCGTCACGGGCGGTCTGGGATTGATCGGATCGCATATCACCGACGAGCTCGTGCGCGCCGGCGCCGCCGAGATCCTGATCGTCGACAACTTCGTGCGCGGCACGCGCGAGAACGTGGCGTGGGCTCTCGAGCACGGACCGGTCAAGATCGTGGCCGGCGACATCCGCAATCGCGCGCTGCTCGACCAGTTGATGCCCGGGATCGACGTCGTGTTCCACCAGGCGGCGATTCGCATCACGCAATGCGCCGACGAGCCCCGGCTCGCGCTGGAGGTCCTCGTTGATGGCGCCTTCAATGTGCTCGAAGCCGCGGCGCGCGCCGGCGTGCGCAAAGTCGTGGCCGCGTCGTCGGCGTCGGTCTACGGCGCCGCCGAAGATTTCCCGACGCGCGAGGCTCATCACGGGTACGGCAACCGGACGATGTACGGGGCGGCGAAGCTGTTCAACGAAGGGATGCTGCGCAGCTTCAACGAGATGTACGGCCTGAACTACGTGGCGCTGCGCTACTTCAACGTGTACGGTCCGCGCATGGACGTCTTCGGGGCGTACACGGAAGTCTTCATCCGGTGGATCAACGCGATTGCCGCCGGCCGTCCGCCGGTCATCTTCGGCGACGGCTCGCAGACGATGGATTTCGTCTACGTGGCGGACATCGCGCGCGCCAACATCCTGGCGGCGGCAGCGCCGGTGACCGACGTCGCGCTCAACATCGCGAGTGGCGTGGAGACGTCGCTGACGCAACTGGCCGAGCAGCTTCTGGCGGCCATGGAGTCGCCGCTGCGGCCCGAGCACGCGGCGGAGCGAAAGGTGAATCCCGTCCCGCGCCGGCTCGCCGACATCGGGGAAGCTCGGCGGCTGATTGGCTACGAACCGTCGATGGAATTGGTGGATGGTCTTCGTCGGTTGGTGGCCTGGTGGCACGAAGTACAAGCGGCAAAGGTGGGATGTCTCCAGTGACGTCAACGGTCGCGACGCGAATTCCAATCACGGCCCCGTGGCTCGACGATCAGGAGATCGAAGCGGTCACTCGGATTCTCCGGAGCGGGTGGCTCACGCAGGGGCCGGAGGTCGCGGCGTTCGAGCGCGAGTTCGCCGCGTATGTCGGCGCGCCCTACGCGTGCGCCGTCTCGAACTGCACGACGGCGCTGCACCTGGCGCTTCGCACGCTCGGCATCGGTCCTGGCGACGAGGTCATCACCGTCAGCCATTCGTTCATCGCGACGGCAAACGCGATTCGGTACTGCAACGCGACGCCGGTGTTCGTCGACATCGATCCGGCGACGTTCAACATCAATCCCGCCGCCATCGAGGCTGCCGTCAACGCGCGCACGCGCGCGATTCTGTGCGTGCACCAGATGGGCATGCCGTGCGAGATCGAGACGATCGTCGCGATCGGGCGCCGCCATGGCCTGTGGGTGGTCGAGGACGCCGCGTGCGCGAGCGGCAGCGAGGTGTTCGTGAACGGCGAGTGGGGACGGATCGGCAGGCCGCACGGCGACGTGGCCTGCTTCTCGTTCCATCCGCGCAAGATCGTGACGACCGGCGACGGCGGGATGATCACGACGTCGCGTCCCGAGTGGGATGCGCGTTTCAGACTGTCGCGGCAGCACGGCATGAGCGTGCCCGACACGGTTCGGCATTCGGCGACCGACATCGTGTTCGAGACCTACGAGAGCGTCGGCTACAACTACCGTCTGACCGATCTGCAGGCCGCCGTCGGCCGCGTGCAGCTTCGACGGCTGCCCGAGACGCTCGAGCGCCGGCGGAGCCTGGCGGCGCGGTATGCGGACGTCCTGTCGGACATTCCCGGACTTCGTCTTCCGCAGGAGCCGGCGTGGGCTCGCACCAACTGGCAGAGCTACTGCGTCCGCCTGCCGGACAGCTGCGATCAACGCCGCGTCATGCGGGCGCTGCTCGATCAGGGCATCGCGTCGAAGCGTGGCGTCATGTGCGCGCACCGGACGCCGGCGTACGAAGAGGCGCCGTGGAACTCCGGCGGGTCCCTTCGTGAAAGCGAGCGCGCGGAAGATCGCTGCATCATGCTGCCGCTCTATCCCGGCATGTCGGACGACGACCAGGATCGCGTCGCGGGCGCACTCCGCCACGCGTGCCGATGATGGCCAGCAGCGTCGACGTCATCGTCCCCTGCTACAACTACGGCCGCTTTCTGCGGCGCTCGGTCGACAGCATCCTCACGCAGGCGGGCGTGCGCGTGCGCGTGCTCATCATCGACGACGCGTCCAACGACGACACGCCCGAGATCGGGCGCGCGCTCGCGCGCGAAGACGGCCGCGTCGAATTCCGGCGCCACACGTCGAATTGCGGCCACATCACCACCTACAACGAAGGCATTCAGTGGCTGACGGCCGACTACGCGCTGCTGTTGTCGGCCGATGACGGGTTGACGCCGGGTGCGCTGCGGCGCGCGACACGCCTCATGGACGCACATCCCGGCGTCGGTCTGACCTACGGTCAACAGATCGCGGCGTTCGATGAGGAATGGCCGAACGTCACCGACGTGGGCGACCGCGCATACCGCCTGATGTCCGGCGCGGCGTTCCTCGAGATGACGAGCGCCTCTGGCCAGAACGCCGTGCCGACACCGACCGCCGTCGTTCGCACGTCGCTGCAGATCGCGATCGGCGGATACCGGAAGGAGCTGCCGCACACCGGCGACCTCGAAGTGTGGCTGCGGCTCGCGGCGCGCGGGGCGGTCGGCGTGATCGACGCCGTTCAGGCGATCAAGCGGTTCCATGGCCGCAACATGCAGCTCGATTACCTCCAGGATCCGCTCGGCGATCTCAACGAGCGGCTGGCGGCATTCGAAACTTTTTTTGGCGAGCATCCCGATCTGGCGAACCGCGATCGTCTGCGCGCCACGCTGATGAGCCGCCTCGCCTCCGAAGCGTTCTGGGCGGCGAGCGGCGCGTTCGATCGCCACGACGCGGCCACCTGCGATCGTCTGCTCGCGTGGGCGCGAAATCTCGATCCCGATTGTGTGGAACGCCCGGAATGGTCGCGGCTGAAGTGGAAGCGGCGGTGCGGACCGCTGCTCTGGAGCGCGCTGCGCCCGGCAGTCAATCGTGTCCGCGCCTCCTCGATCGTGCACAACGCGGCGCCGGTGCCATCCCGATGAAGCCGACCGGCATTCTGTACCTCGCCAACTCGGCCAAGATCGGCGGCGGCAACCGCGTGCTGATGGATCTGGTGATCGGCCTGGATCGCTCGCGCTTTGCGCCGTTCATCGTGACGCCCGGCCACGGTTCGCTCGCCGATTGGGCCGCGAGCCGGCAGATTCCGTGTCGCCCGATCGAGGACGGGGACTGGGCGGGCCGCACGGGATTGATGCGGCGGGCCGCGCAGCTCTCGCTCGCGGTCGCCGGCCGCGGCGTGCGCATCGTTCACGCGATGGCGCCCGGTTCGTATCGAGCAGCCGGCCTGGCCGGCGCGTGTCTCGGCGCGGTCCGCGTCTGTCACCTCGGATTCCCACCGGAGGAGGGAGAGCTCCAGTGGAGCTTCCAGTACGGCCCCGAAGCGGTGGTGGCCTGTTATGAGGGACAGGCCCGCGATGTCGCCGACGATGTGCGGCGCGCGCGGCCCGAGAGCCGCCTTCTGGCGATTCCGAACGCCGTCGACACCGACACGTTCGTGCCGGCGCCGCACTCGCCGGCTCGCGAACGGTGGCGCTTCGGCGCGCGCCACGTCATGTTGATCGTCGGCCACCTGAGCGACGTCAAAGGCCATCCGACATTTCTGCGCGCGGCCGCGAAGGTCCAGGCGGAGCTCGGCGACTGCGCGTTCGTGCTGCTCGGCGGCGAAACGGTCCAACCCGGATTCGGCGCCGTGCTCGAGCGACTCGCCGATGATCTCGGCATTCGCTCGCGCGTGCACTTCCTCGGATGGCGGCCCGAAGTCGCGGAGGTGATGCAGGCGGCCGATCTCGTCGCGCTACCGTCGCTCGCCGAAGGGCTGCCGATTGCGATTCTCGAAGCGATGGCGTGCGGCAAGCCGGTCGTCTCGACGCCGGTGAACGGCGTGCCCGAAGCGGTGGAGGACGGCGTCACCGGTCTGCTGGTTCCTCCGAGCTCCGTCGATGCGCTGGCGTCGGCGATGCTTCGTGTGCTTCGCGACCCAGCAACGGCGCAACGCATGGGCGAAGCGGGGCGGCGAGCGGCCGAGATCCGCTTCTCGCGGCAGCGGTTCGTCTCGAGCGTCGAGGCGCTGTACGACGATCTGCTCCGCAACGAGGAGTACCGCCGGTGTTCCAGCGTCATGCTGTGACGTGGCGCCAGCGATCGATCCCTCTGCGATGACCCCCCGCGCCATTCTCTACATCGCCGACTCAGCGTCGATCGAGGACGACAACCGCGTCCTGATGGATCTCGCCGCGGGAATCTCTCGCGACGATTTCGCTCCGCTCATCCTCACGCCCGGCGACGGACCGCTCGAGGCGTGGGCGGCCGACCACGATATACCTGTCTGCACGATGAGAAGCGGCGTGACCGCGGCGGCGCGAACCGCGCGTGACCATGGCGTCGCGCTCGTCCACGCGATGGCGCCCGAGTGCGCGCGCCTTGCAGGAATCCTGGGTGATCTGCTCGACGTGCCGCACCGGTGCCACGTGCCCGGGCCGGCGGTCGATACGCGAATTTATCGTCCGGCGCCGGTGAACTGGGAAGCGCATCAGCGGCTGCGCGCCGGCGCGGGTCACGTCGTGCTGGTCGTTACTCACGGCGCTCACAGCGCCGACGATCGCTCATGGCAGTGCGCCGCAGCCGACATCTCCACGCGGTTGCCTGACTGCAGGTTTCTCACGCTCGACGACTGCCGTGAGGATCGACCCGACGTGCTGCGCGCGGCCGATGTCGTCGTGCTGCCGTGGCTCCATGCCGATCGCCCCCGCGAGCTGCTGGAAGCGATGTCGTGCGCGAAACCGGTCGTCGCCGCGCCCTTCGGCCGCGTGTGCGCCGCGCTGGTTGATGAACAGACAGGACTGATCGTGCCGGCGAATCAGCCTGCGCGTCTGGCGGACGCCGTGCTGCGTGTCCTCACCGATCGCCCGCTCTCCCAGCGCATCGGGATCGCGGGGCGCGGTCGCGTGCAGGCGCAGTTTTCGGTCCACCGTCTCGTGTTCGTGGTCCAGGCGATGTACGCGAGATGATCGACCGCTTCGAGCCGGCCCGCCGGTTCGTCCCGGGCGTCGACACGGGCGACCCCGACTCGCTCCGCGGCGAGGACGCTCGCCAATCTTCCATCGTCATCATGTGATGACGCACTGACCCCATCCCGATCACCTGACGCCTGCTTCTGGGCGCACGGGAGTTGTTGGTTCGAAGCCAGTACCGATCGCGTACTATCGCAACGTGCGGCGGCTTCGCTATCAGGTAGCCACGAGCCTTGACGGCTACATCGCGGGCCCGAACGGCGAGTTCGATTGGATCGTCATGGATCCAGACATCGACTTCGCCGCGCTGTTCGCGCAGTTCGACACCGTCGTAATGGGACGGAAGACGTTCCTGGCGACGCTTCAGCAGGGCGGGAGCGGCGCCATGCCCGGTCTCGACGTCGTGGTGTTCTCGCGAACGCTGCGTCCTGCCGATTATCCAGCCGTCTCTGTGGTGAACAGCGATCCCGCTCAGACCGTTCGATTGCTGAAGGCAAGGCCCGGCAAGGACATCTGGCTGTTTGGCGGCGGTGGACTGTTCCGGACACTCCTCGAAGCCGGGCTCGTCGACACCGTGGAACCGGCCGTTATCCCGGTGCTGCTCGGCGACGGCATTCCGATGCTCCCGCAGCCGGCCTTGCGAACGAAGCTGTCGCTGAGCGGCCACCGCCTCTATCAAAAATCCGGGATCGTGCTGCTCGAGTACACGATCAGCCGATGAATGTCTCGTTTCACGGAACGACATTCGTGCCGGCAAAGCCGGCGCGACGACCACGTGCTATCGAACGTCGGCGAGAGCGTAGAAGCGGGTGGAGGGTTCAGCCGGCGCGGCGGACTGCGCTCGCGCAGACGCGGCTCACGGCGTCGTAGGCGGCACTGAAGGCCAGTCTTCAGACGCGGAGAAGGAGCCTATGCCGGACTGGCGAATGCTCACCGAAGGACGAATCGTTAAAGATGGTCAGCGAGAGTCGACGCACGACCGGCGTCAGTCGAGCGCTGCGAGGACTTCGTCCAGGGAAATGACGATTGACGGGTTCTCGGTTCGGAGCTCGTCGACCAGCGTACCGCCCGGATTCGCAGGCCAATAGGAGAGCGCGCGGCGCTCGTCGGGGTCGATCACCCACACCCATTCAACGCCGTGCGCAAGATATTCCTGAATCTTTGGTTGCAGACGGACGAGACGGTCTTCGGCAGAGAGAATCTCGACGACCAGGAATGGCGGAACTGTTGGAATCCGCGTGCCGATGTCGCCTGGCCGCCAAACGGCGATATCGGCGATCCTGAAGCGCGTCGCCGAGATCTGAATCCGAATCTCCGGCAGCACGCGGAGGCGCAGACGCTCCCCGAGCGCGGCCAACTTGAACATCAACTGCGCCTGTATCTGAGCGTGCGGCAACTCGCCCATGTTGCGCTCGACAACCTCTCCGTCGAGGTACTCCCGATCGGCGCCATCGAAATCGGTGTGGAGATACTCTTCGACGGACATCAGCACTCGGGGATTCATACGATGATCATCGAGCAGTATACAGCGGCAAGTTGCCGCTGACGTCGCCGGCTCGCCGATCATCAACCACTCGCTCGCGCCGGCGTTTGCACCGCCTGTTTTCATCGCGAGGCGCCGATCGAGTCGGCTCTCTCACAAGGTGGGCGACGGCGAACAGCGCCGTTATCAGAATGTCAGGAGGATCGGCGGAAGCCGAAGCGATTCGAAAAGCTGAGCCTGCCCGCCGGGATGCGCAGCGGTCAACAGATACGCCACAGATGCGATAACGACCAGCCGCCGATGCTTGAATGAATATCAAAGAGCAGAAACTGGTTGATGGCATCGACCTGGGACGCCTCGTCTGGAAGGAATAGATTCGACGCATAACCCACACGGCTACCGTCCTGGCGGCGGGCTGTTATGAAAATCCAGTCTGGACCACTCTTGCGAAGTCGCTCCAAAAGTTCGCGGTTAGCATCCGCGCTCTTGAGTGGGATTGGAAGGTGCCTTATCCACGACGTACGCATGGGGAACGGTCGCGATACAGGCACGAATCCCGTCCAAGCACGCTTGGATCTCGGCCGCACGCGACTGCCCAAGCATCTCAACGATGTTCGCGGAGTATTCCATCGTCACTACCGATCAGCCATTGATTGCCTCAACAAACGGAAACGTTTTCGATTATAGAAAGGCGTCGTCTTCACTGCTTTCGGTAGAGCGCGCTTCGCAAAAGGAACGTGGCGGGCGCATGCGGACTTGTGAGCGCCAGCCAGAACAGGTTTTGAAGCTGTCGACCAAAACGCATCGCTGGGCGCTCAGACGACATTCAGCCGGCGCGGCGGACCGCTTTCGCACAGACCCGACTCACCGCGTAGCAGGCGGTTTCTCCGACCGCGCTCCAGTCGTAGCGCGCATGCGCGAGATCGCGCGCCCGCTCGGCGAGACGCCGTCCGTGCGCCGGGTCGCGCAGCGCGGCGAGTACGGCGTCCGCGAAGACGGCGCGTTCGGCGATCACGAGATGCTCCCCGTTCGCGACGCGCAGCCCTTCGCATCCCA
>DASYQZ010000020.1:0-2419 GCA_036004865.1 Vicinamibacterales bacterium | reverse complement strand
GCGAGATGAGGAAGATCTTCTGGGCGGCCTCGAGGTCGCGCACCAGGCGCTCGAGCTCGTCGACGCGGTCGACGAACGCCGCCGCCGGCACCACTTCGCCGTACACGAACGGGTTCTGGGTTACGTCAAACAGCGTAATGGGTACGCAGTATAGCGTAACGGGAGCCAATGGAGCCAATGGAGCCAACGGAGTAGACGGAGGCAACGGTATTCACACGGAGGAACGGAGGAACGAGGCGAACAGAGAAGACACGCATTCGACGCGGACGGCCTGCAACGCAGGCCGTCGTGACAGGCCGGCCAAACACGAGCGCACGAACGCTCGTGTTTGACCGGCCCGTCCGCGCCGCTTCGCGGCGCCGCGTCGAATGCGCTCCTCCGTTGGTCTCCGTTGCTCCGTTTCTCCGTTTGAAACCGTTCCTCCGTGAACCTCCGTTACTCCGGGGGAGGGGCGCCGTCAGTAATACTTCTTTGGCAGGTCGAGAATCACGCGCTTTCGCGCGAGGTCGGCGAGGGGGCCGGCGGCAGACGCTGCGGGAAGGCTTGCGAGCGTCTCGCGATCGACGGCGATCTCCTCCGGGAGATACGTGCGGCAGGCGCCGTACTCCTGCTCGTAGTCCTCGGATGGGAACTGCAGGCGCAGACGGACGTGACTTCCATCTGGATGCGCGGCGTAGAGCGGATTGACCCGGAACTCGCCGGTCGCGGCGGCCGGCGGCGCTTCAATCGAATGCGCGGCGAACACGTCCGGATGCGGCGAGGCGATGATCGTCAGCGCCGGATCGCGGTCGAGCACTTCATCGGGCTCGCGTCGCGACAGATCGAGCGGTCCGCCCTTGACGACATCCGCAAACAGGCTCGCTTCGCCGAAGACGCGCGGCTCGAAGGTCTCGAACAGATCCCGGTAGCCGGCGGGGGACAAGGGCTGACCGTGCGACGGGCTCCACGTCCGCTCGTTGTGCGTGTGGCCGATGAGGACGGCGCCCGGCGCTCCCCGGACGCCGGTCAACGCGGAACTCGCGGAACTCGCAGAGCCATGTTTTTCTGCGTGTTCAGCGGCTTCTGTGTTGATCGTCGTGTTGTCAATCAGGCGCTCCATCTCGCCGACGAACTGGCGCTTGGTCCAGATGTACATGAACGCATCGGTGCACATCACGAAGCCGAACGCGCCGCGCGCAAACGGGAACGGCGCGTTGCCGTCGCAGCACACGGGCTCGCAGCCCGGGGCGGTGAACCGGCGCGCAAGCCACACCTTCGCGTAATACAAATCGGCCAGGACCGGCGGCGGCGACGACAGATCCACGAGCGATCGCGTCAGATGTCCCGATCCGCCGCAGATATCGATGGCGCGCCTCGTGCTGTAAAGCACCGTCGTCGCGACCGCGCGGACGACCGCTTGCGCGACGATGTACGTCGGGTCCGAGAAGCGATAGAGAAAATAGCCGCCCTCGAAGTTGGGACCGAGCGCTTCGACGATGTCGCGATACGTCGCGGCGGCGGACGCCGCGATCGCTTCGAACGCCTCTGCCTCGCGCGCGTCTTCGAGCCCGACCATCGTGCGGCGCGCGAGATCGGGACGGCCCGCCTGGACGTGATCCCGCGCCGCCGTCGCGTTGGGCTGCAGGTGGAGGACCGGAATGCCGTCGACGACCGGAAAAATGCAGCAGTGGCAGCCGAGGATGCCGTCCTGGATCTCGTCGTCCGTGCACCGGTGAAACAGAGAGTCGACGAGCTCCAGCCGCCCGCCGCAGTACGGACATCGGAGAATCTCAAGCGTTTCGACTTGCATCGGCCACTAACAGCCTGTTCACATCGATCCGCACCGGTTCGCCCAACGCTTCGAGCGCCTCCAGCCGCATCAAGCCCTCACGGCGGAAGTACTCGAGGCCCAGGAGCGCGCGCGCCTCGTCGTCGCCGATCCAGGCGATCGGGTTGTCGCGTCCCATCTGTGTCCTGTGACAGCGCAGCGCCGCCAGCTTCCGCGCCACCCAGTCGCGCACGTTGACGCTGAAGGTGGGCGGCTTCGCCCCGGCGCCGAATGCATCCGGCGCGATGCCCCAGAAACTCGAGTCAGGCGCCGCGCCGCCCTTCGCGTGCGCGGCTTCGACGACGTTCTGCATCGAGCCCGCCGCCATCGTGACGTAGTAGAGCGGCGGCGCGCCGGTGCCGAGCGAGCGGACCGCCGTGTAGGTACGCTCGTGGACGCCGATGTGATCGAGATGCCAGTAGAGCCCGTCTTCGGCGAACGTAATCACCGCCGCGGGACGATGCGTCTCCACCGCCGCGACGATCTCGCCGTGGAACTGCGGCACGTGCGCCCAGCGGAGATCGCCGTCGGGATGATCGAGCACGATGAGATCGGCGATGCCCAGCACACGGGCCGCGTCCTCCAGTTCCTGCGTGCGGACGCGCGCCAGGT
>DASYQZ010000019.1:0-12305 GCA_036004865.1 Vicinamibacterales bacterium | reverse complement strand
TTCAACGACCCGAGCCTGGCGTTCCGGAATCTGTGTGACGTCACGGCGGGCGGCAATGTGAACTACTGCAACGAGCGTGTGCCGAACCCGTTCTATCAGGTGCCGGGGTTCGAGGGCACGACGCGCTTCACGAGTCCGACGATCTCGCGCAACGACCTCGCGCGCCCCTTCCCGCAGTTCGCGGGCGGCGTCACACAGCAGCTGCTCAACGAGGGCCGCATCTGGTACGACTCGGCGCAGGTCGTCATCTCCAAGCGCACCTCGAGCGGCCTGACGCTGAACGGCACGTACACGTTCTCGAAGATGATCGAGCAGAATGGCTACAACGACGCGGTCGCCCGAACGGTGCAGAAAAGTCCCGCGGCGGCCGATCGTCCGCACCGCGTAACGATCTCGGGCGTCTACCTGCTGCCGCTGGGCCGCTCGAAGCGTTTCCTCAGTCATCTTCCATCCGCGCTCGATGCGGTCGTCGGCGGATGGGAAATCGCGGGACTGTACGTGTTCAACTCCGGGCAACCCTGGGATCTCCCGACGACGGGCAACCTCTTTTATAAGGTGAAGGACGCCAGGAACCCGAATCCCGATGCCCGTCCCGGGATCGTTCAGGGCGTGCTTCCCTGCGTCGCGCAGATGGGGAACGACGGCGTCCTGCGGATGCTTGCCTACTCGCTGGCAGCCGGCTGCACAGAACCGTCTTTCATCGTGCAGCCGAGTTTCACCGGCCGCAGGAGCAACGCACGCGACGATGAGATTCGGCGGCTGCCGTTCCACCAGTTCGACGTGAACTTCGCGAAGTTCGTCCCGCTCGGGAGAGGCGTGCGGGCGCAGGTCCGGATCGAAGCGTTCAACCTGCTGAACAAGCCGATGTACAGCACGCGCAACTACGGCAACAACCCGCTCAACTCGGACTTCGGGCAAATCAACCTGGCGGCGACCGAGCAGTCGAACTTCCCGAGAAACGTGCAGCTCGGGATCAAAGTGCTGTGGTAATCATTCATTCGAGGACGTATGGAAAAAATCGGCAAAGACACGTGCATCGTGCGCAATACCGCGGGACGCAAAGGGCGGCATCAGGCCGTCGTGCCGGGAAAGACCGCGATGAAGCATCTTCATTACGGCCGCATCATCCTCGATGCCGGCGACGCGCCCGTGAAGTTCGACACGAAAAAGATGGAGACCGGCCTCATCTGCCTCAAAGGATCGGCGGACGTTCGCACCGGCGACCAGTCGTTCACCTTGAACCGTCTCGATTCGCTCTACGTCCCGCGCGACGCGTCGATCGAGGTGAAGCCCGGATCGGACGGCTGCGATCTCGCCGAAATCGCGGCGCCGGTCGATCGCGTGTATCCGGTGCAGTTCGTACCGTATCGGACCGTCCAGCAGGATCCCGGACTGCACCTGAAGGTCGGGAGCGCCGCGAGCCAGCGCGAAGTCGACATCCTGATCGGCAAGAACGTCGAGGCCGGCCGCCTTCTAGCCGGCGTGACGTTCAGCCAGCCTGGCAACTGGACGTCGTGGCCGCCGCACGAGCATGCGGCGATGCTCGAGGAAGCGTATCTCTACATCGACATGCCGGCGCCGTCGTACGGCGTGCAACTGGTCTACACCGACGCGAAAGAGCCTGAGCTCGCGACGATCGTGCGCGAAGGCGACGTGGTGCTGATGCCCGCCGGCTATCATCCGAATGTGGCGGCGCCCGGCGGCTCGATCAACTTCCTCTGGATGATGGCCGCCAATCGCGAGCGCGACGATCGGCAGTACGGCGTCGTCAACGTGCAGCCGGACTTCGCCGCGATTCCAGTGGGAATCGACAAGGGCCGCTGACGGAGGTGTCAGACGTGTCAGACGTGTCAGACACCTCTGGCAGCTTCAGTCGGCCCGCAGCACTTCCACAGGGTTGACGCTGAGCGCGCGGCTCGCCGGCACAAACACGCGGCGGCGGCGACCAGTACGAGGGCAAAGCTCACGAACACGAACGTCACCGGATCGGTCGCGGTCACACCGAACAGCAGCGAACGCAGCAGTTGGGTCAGCGGCAGCGCGACGACGACGCCGGCGATCACGCCGAAACCGGCCAGCGTCAACCCTTCGCCGAGGACGAGCCGCACGATGTCGTGACGCGTCGCGCCCAGAGCCACGCGGACGCCGAACTCGCGCGCGCGTTGGCTCGTGGACACGCCGAATCAGGCCGTCTGGTCAACCGTGAGCCGATCGCGTTTGCGGCGCATGTCCGCGGTGGCGATTGCCGCCGCGATTGCAGCACTGCTGCTCTCTCGGACTCGCGAACCTGACGACTCGCAGGTCGCCGTATCGACCGTCGCGGATCTGGAACGCGAGCTCGAGAGCCTGCGGGAACGACTCGGCATCCCTGGAATGTCGGCGGCGATCGCGGAGCGGGATCGCGTCGTGTGGGCGCGCGGATTTGGCTGGGCGAATCTGGAGCAGCACGTCGCGGTCGATCCTGCGGTCACCAGTTTTCACCTCGCGTCGGTGACCAAGCCCTATGCGGCGACCGTTTTGTTGCAGCTCGCGGACGAAGGACGCCTCGACCTCGACTCGCCGGTCTCTGATTTCGGGATCGACATGCCGCGCGACACGCCGGTGCGCGTGTGGCATCTCCTGTCGCATACGTCGGGTGGCACACCAGGGACCACGTTTCGTTACGACGCGCGCGCGTTCGGCGCGCTGACCACCGTCGTCGAGCGCGTCGCAGGACGGCCGTTCGCCGCGGAGCTCACCGATCGGATCGTTCGCCGGTTGCGCCTCGAACACACCGCTCCAAATCCGCGCGAGGTCGACCGGGATGCCTGCAGAGCGCAAGTCTCCTCGCGGCTCCTGAGCCTGTGCGGCACCGAGCAGCAGGCGGAACGCGCCCGCGGCACATTTGCCGCGTCCGGACTCGATCGCGCATCCGTCGACCGCGATCTCGCGCAGGGTTACGCGAGACGGTGGGGGCGGCAGCTGTGGCCCGCCGGCTTATTCGGGCCTATGCGTCCGGAGCAGCATCTGACCGACCTCTTTGCAAGCGCGGGGCTGGTCGCGTCGGCCGCCGACGTCGCGCGTTTTTCGATCGCGCTCGACCAGGGCGCCCTGCTGCAGAAACCGACGCTGGCGCGGATGTTCCGGCCAGCAATCGCGTCGGGTGGCGAAACGCTGTCGTTTGGACTGCCCTGGTTCCTCCAGGAGTACCACGGGTCGTCGCTCGCCTGGCAGTTCGGTCAAGCCTTCGAAAGCTCGTCGCTCTTGATCAAGATCCCGGACCAACAGGTGACCTTTGTCGTGCTCGCCAATTCGGATGGACTGAGCCGCCGGCGCCGGCTCGGCGACCATGGCAACGTGCTCGCGTCGCCGGCCGCGATGCTCTTCCTGAACTGGCATTCGAGCGGAAGGCGCCTGCGATAGACTGGTCGCGCTCACATGCCGTTCAAGAGCCAGGCGCAGCGGCGCAAGTTCGCCGAGCTTCTCGTGCAGGGAAAGATCTCGAACAAGACGTTCGAGGAATGGAATCGCGAGACGGGAGGCAAGAAACTTCCGGAACGCGTGAAGCGCAAAGCCAAAACTAAACGAACGCGAAAATAATCGCGCCGCTCTCTGTCAAGGAGGGACCCATGGCCGGGCTGACTGGTTGGGCTAGAGCGCTGCTCGAAGGGCGGCACTATGCGATGCTCGCGACGATCGATGCCGACGGCTCGCTCCATCAGACGCCTGTGTGGTACCTGTTTCGAGACGAGCAGTTGTACGTCGGCTGTCCGTCATCGAGCCGCAAAGCGCGCAATGTGATGGCGCGGCCCATCGCGTCGCTCGTCGTCGACATGCGGAAGCCCGGCGCCGAGCGATGGGTTGCGGGCAGCGGACCGGTCACGATCATTCGGGACGACCAGTCGCGGAAGCTCGTTCGCGCGATTCAGGAGCGATACTTGACGACGGAAGCCCTAGCGGATCCGAGAATTGGGCCAGGCTTCGCCGCGGCAGATGATGTCACGCTGGCCCTCAGACCGGCGAAGTGGCGATCCTGGAGCAGCGGCGATCTCGACGCGCAATACTTTGGAGGCCTTCTGCGCGCTTCGCCGGAGAAGTGGTTCCGGCCGGTCGACTGATCACCGGCGTCCGTACTTGGCCATCGCCGCCGAGAGCCGATCGTACGGAATCGCGTGCACGCGGTTGCCGTTGATGCCGGTCATCGTCTCGGCTTTCGTCAGCGCGTTGATCACCGACTCTTCCGTCGCCTCGACAACCGCCTGAAACAACGGATTCACGGTCGCGGTCGATTCGGGCGAGACGAACGTCGCAGACAACGTTCGCGAGTTCGTCGATTGCGGGATCGTATTGGCCGTCGAAAAGGCGATGAAGATATCGCCGCTCGTGTTGCCCGACGTCGATCCCGTGCGCGCGAGACCGAGCGCGGCGCGCGACGCGAGCCGATCGAGCTGGCGAGACGACAGCGGCGCGTCGGTCGCCACGACGACGATGACCGAACCTTCGTGGTCGACGTTCACGTCTCCATCGGGGCCGGCGCGGCGGTTCGTTTCCGGCGTCAGGTCGGCGATCTCGCGGCCCACCGGCACGCCGGCGATCGTCAACTCGGGTCGTCGTCCAAAGTTGGCCTGCACGAGCACGCCGACGGTGTACCCGCCGGCGCTCTCCGGCACGCGGCGCGAAGACGAGCCGATGCCGCCCTTGAAGCCGTAGCAGATCATTCCGGTGCCGCCGCCGACGTTGCCTTCGACGACCGCGCCGTCCTTCGCATCGTCAATCGCGGCGAAGACGTGCGCCTTCCTGACGTGCTGGCCGCGGACGTCGTTCAGCGTGCCGTCCCACGTTTCGGCGACGACGGGCAGGAACGCCCAGTCGCGCGAGGGATGACGCTCGTTCATGTACGCGATCTCGGCGGCGTGCACGTCGCCGACGCTGCCGGTGTTCGTGATCAACACGGGATGCATCAGCGTCTCACGATCGCGGATCCAGTGCGTGCCGGTCATCTCGCCGTCGCCGTTCAGCGTGTGCGTGGCGGCGTAGACGCCGTTGAACCAGACATCTTTTCGCGGCAGCACCGCCGTGACGCCGGTCCGCACCGGGCCCTCGCCAACTTTCAACGCGCCGTCGCCTCTGACGATCGTCGCGTGCCCGACGAGGACGCCGCCGACGTCGGTGATCGCGTTCAGCCGGCCCGTCGGCAGCGTGCCGACGACGATCCCGATGTCGCGCGCGCGCACGCGCCCTGTTTGTCCGGCCGGAGCGGAGACGAAAGCGATCAGCGCGAGCGCGGTGAGCGAAACAATCTGTTTCATGGCGGCGTATGGTACTTCGTTATGCGAGGAACGATTCGGCAAATGACTGTACCGGTTGTCCTTTCGACGCTGCTGGCGCTCACAGTCAACGCGGCCATCAGCGCACAGAACCTCGCGCAGGGCGCCGTGCCGGGAATCACGGCTCAGACGCCGTGCCGCTTCACCACCTTCGAGGAGCAGTCCGCGTTTGCACGACGCTTCTATTCGAAGGATGAATTCGAGACGGCGAAGAACAGCCGATCGATTGAGTGTTTCAGGATTCAGTACATCAGCGACGGGCTGAAGGTTGTCGGCTTCCTGGTGAAGCCTCGCGAGTCAGCGAGCGCGCGCCACCCCGCCATCATCTACAACAGGGGCGGGCTGCTCGACATCGGGAAGCTCGACACGCCGAACATTCTGGATTTCTTCGAACTGGCCGCCAACGGCTTCGTCGTCCTGGCGTCGCAGTATCGCGGAAACGATGGCGGAGAAGGACGGGAAGAGTTCGGCGGCGCAGACGTCAATGACGTCACCAATCTCGTGTCCATCGCCGCCGGCCTTCCCTATGTGGATCCGAAGAACGTGTTTTTCTACGGACTCTCGCGCGGCGGCATGATGACGTTTCTTGCGCTCGAGCGCGGCGCCGTCGTGAACGCGGCCGCGGTGGTCGGCGCGCTGTTCGATGTGGAGGGCGCGCTGGAGCCCACCAGGCGGCGCGCGCCTGGAATCGCGGATCGCGTGACGAAGCTGATTCCCGATTACGCGAGTCGAGGCGCCGCGGCGCTCCGTGACCGGTCCGCGATGAACCGGCCCGAGAACGTGAATGTGCCGCTGCTGATCATTCACGGAGGAGAGGACGAAGAGGTGCCGGTCTCACAGGCCCTGGCTTTCGCGACGAAGCTGAGCGCCCTTCAGAAGCCATACGAGCTGGTGGTGTACGCGAAAGAGGTTCACGAGGCGCTCAACAATCGACGAGATCGCGACGCGAGAATCGTGGCGTGGTTCAGGCGGTTTTTGCGCTGAACGAGCGTGCTACCATCCGCGCTCATGACCGTTCATCGTGCGGCAGCCGTCCTCTTTCTGATTTCGATCGTCGCCGCGACCGCGACGGCGCCGGTTCCTGCGCAGCAGCCGCCGCAGGTCAGCCCTGCCCTGTTCGCCGAGATGCGCTGGCGCAACATCGGTCCGTTTCGCGCCGGCCGCACGAAGGCGGCAGCCGGCCACGCGAGCCAGCCGTACACCTTTTATATAGGCATGTGCAACGGCGGCATCTGGAAGACGACCGACGCGGGGCGCACGTGGAAGCCGATCTTCGACGACCAGCCCACCGGATCGATCGGCTGGGTGTCGGTCGCGCCGAGCGATCCCAACATCATTTATGTCGGCAGCGGCGAAGGGCTGCCCCGCCCGGACCTTTCCGTCGGCGACGGCATCTACAAATCAACGGACGCGGGCAGCACGTGGACGCATCTCGGCCTGCGTGATGCCCAGCAGATTCCGAAGATCGCCGTCGATCCGAAGAACGCGAACCGCCTGTTCGTCGCGGCGCTCGGCCATCCGTACGGTCCGAACGAAGAGCGCGGAATCTTTCGATCGACCAACGGCGGACAGACGTTCGAGCGCGTGCTGTTCAAAGACGTGAACACCGGTGGCAAGGACGTCGACATCGACCCCTCGAATCCCGACATCGTCTACGCGACGATGTGGGAACAGCGGCAGGGGCCGTGGGAAAACGCCGCGTGGAACGGCACCAACGGCGGGATCTTCAAATCGAGCGACGGCGGCTCGACGTGGACACCACTGAAGCAGGGGCTGCCTGAGGGCGTCATCAACGCGGAGATCGGCGTCGCCCCGAGCAATCCGCGCCGCCTCTACGCGACCATCGAAGCGACGGGAAACGGCACGGGCATCTATCGATCGGACGACTCGGGTGAGACGTGGACGCGGATCACGACCGACACGCGTCCGACCAGCCGCGTGAACGAAGCGGTGCCGCACGTGCATCCGAAAGATCCCGACACGCTGATCGTCACCGACATCGTCAGCTACAAATCGACCGACGGCGGGAAGACGTTCGTGCCGTTCAGGGGCGCGCCGGGGGGCGACGACAACCAGAACATCTGGTGGAACCCGAACGATCCGAACATCATGCTGCTCGTCATCGATCAGGGCGCGGTCGTCACGCTGAACGGCGGTCAGACCTGGAGCTCCTGGTACACGCAGCCGACCGCGGCGCTCTACCACGTGATGGCCGACAACGCCTTTCCGTATCGTGTGTGCGGCGGGCAGCAGGACAGCGGATCGGCGTGCGTCGCGAGCCGCGGCAACGATGGTCAGATCACGTTTCGCGAGTGGCATCCGGTCGGCGTCGAGGAATACGGGTACGCGGCGCCGGATCCGCTCGATCCCGATCTCGTGTACGGCGGCAAGGTGACGCGGTACGACCGGCGAACGGGTCAGGTGTCCGATGTCGGTCCCACCTTCGCCGGGCGTGGACGGGGCGGCCCGGCTACGGTGGGCAGGCCTGTGTATCGCACGGTGCGCACGCAGCCGGTCGTCTTCTCCACCGTCGATCCTCGCGCGCTGTTCTACGGCAACAACGTGTTGTGGAAGACGATCGACGGCGGGATCAACTGGAAGCAGATCAGTCCGGATCTGACGCGCGAGAAATGGGACGTGCCGAAGAGCGTCGGCACGTACGCGCCGCGCGTCACGCAACGCGAGCGCGGGTCGATCGGCGCGCAGGTCATCTACACGATCGGTCCGTCTTACAAGGACATCAATCGCATCTGGATCGGCACCGACGACGGCGTCATCTATACGACAGCGGACGGCGGCGCGACCTGGACGAACGTCACGCCGCCGCAAGTGACCGACTTCATGAAGGTCTTCATGATCGATCCCGGCCGCTTCGATCCGTTGACCGCATATGCGGCGGTGAACACGCTGCGGCTCGACGACATGAACCCGCACATCTACCGCACGCACGACGCCGGCAAGACGTGGACGGAGATCGTCAACGGAATCCCGGGCGGCGCGCCGGTCAGTGTCGTCCGCGAGGATCCGAAACGGAAGGGACTGCTCTTCGCCGGATCCGAAACGCAGGTCTACGTCTCGGTAGACGAAGGCGACCACTGGCAGTCGCTGCGTCTGAACATGGCGCCGTCATCGGTGCGCGATCTGATCATCAAAGACGACGACCTCGTCGTCGGCACGCATGGGCGAGGCATCTGGATTCTCGACGACATCACGCCGCTTCGACAAATCGAGGCGACGACCGCAAGCCAGGACGCGGTGCTCTTCACGCCGCAGACCGCGTATCGCGTGCGATGGAACATGAACACCGACACGCCGCTGCCGCCCGACGAGCCGACGGCGCCCAACCCGCCCGAGGGCGCCATCATTAATTACTACCTGAAGTCCGCGGCATCGGGACCGGTCACGCTCGAGATCGCCAGCGGCGACGGCAAGCTCGTGCGCCGCTATTCGAGCACCGACGAGGCGTTCAAGCCGGATCCCGCGACGATCACCGTGCCGCCCTACTGGTTCCGTCCATTGGCGCCGTTGTCCGCTGCGCCAGGCATGCATCGCTTCACCTGGGATCTTCACTATCAGCCGCTCGATGGCGGAGGGCGCCTCGGTGGACCGACCTTGCCCATCGCCGCGATCGGATACAACACCGTGCCCGCGCCGTCGACGCCGTGGGTGAATCCAGGTCAGTTCACCGTGAAGCTCACGGTCAACGGCAAGACGCACTCGCAGCCGATGACGGTGAAACTGGATCCGCGGGTAAAGACATCAGCGCTCGCGATGCAACGGATCTACACGCTGTCGAAAGCGACGTACTACGGCGCGATCGATGCGCAGAATGCGGCGAAGCAGGCGCAGAATGTCCGTGACCAGATTGCGAAACTGCGTCCGCAGGCGAGCGGTGCCGTCGCCGATGCACTTGTCGCACTCGACAAGAAAGTCGAGGCGCTGGCTCCAACGCCTCAGACTAACGAGAGTGGACGCCCTTCGACCCTTCGAGAGCCTCAGGGTCGCGCCGAGCAAGGTCGAGGGGCGACAGGCTCAGGGCAGGCGGGTGGCGGACGTGGCGGCGGTGCGCCGGCGGCGCCGCCTGATTCGTTGAGCGGCGCAAGCGCGGCGCTCGCCGGCGTGATGAACATCCTGCAGGGCGCCGACGTGCAGCCGACGACGGTGCAGGTGAACGCGATCGCGGACGCGCGCGCAAGCGCATCGAAGGCGATGGCACGCTGGGACGCGATCAAGTCCGTCGATCTTCCCGCGCTCAACGCGAAGCTGAGAGCCGCCGGATTGCCGACGATCACGCTCCTTTAAAAACGCGATTCTGACGACCGCCGCCTACGCGCTCTGTCGATCGCGTGCCGGTCCACCATCGCAGAATCCGACGACGGTGGGCGCGAAGGCGAGGAATGCTTCCGTATACGCGCGCTGCTCCGCTTCGCCGACGCCGCCGTGGTACACGTCGAAGACACCGTATTCGAACTTCACGGTGAGTTGATGCAGCCCCGCCCAGGACGGCGGGGCGCCGAGATCGACCCGCCCTGCGAGTCGAATCGCCGTCGACTCCAGGCCCTGACCGCCGCTCCTCGGATCTTCCGGCGGGAACCTGTTCGCGCCTTGTGCAAGCAGTCCAACCGTGCCGTGATCCTGACACCAGCGCCAGCCGCCCGCTTCGTCCTCGCTGATCGAACTGTGCCCCGGGGTGAAATGAATGTAACAGTCGGCCTGCGGCGCCGCGGCGCGGGTCGCGAGAATGCACGCCTGCATCGCCGCGAGGTCGTTGCGGAGCACGCCGTTCATTTCCCACATGGGGAAGCAAACGCGCACGCGCGCGCCGTTCGCCACGAACGACCGTGCCAGCTCGCCGTTCCGGCGATCGTCGGTCGCGACGACGACCGGGACGAGGCCGTCGCGATCGAGCTCGTCGAGATCGCGGGCCACGCGCGCCGGATCGTCGAGCAACTCGGGATAGTCGTTCGCGTACGGCAAGCCGGCGCAGTTGTACACGAAATGCGTGTACGGGCGGCTGCGGTACGCCGCGCGGATCTGCGCGCGCCAGTACGCGTCGTAGCAGCCATAGGCCGGCGTCCAGATCCGCCGGCCGTCGCCGAACGGAATGCCGGGCAGCGCATTGGGAATGCACGTCGCCCCCGTCCAGTTCTTGATGTCGACGTCGGGATCCACCAGGAAGGGCTGAAACGTCTCCCACGAAAGCTGCTCGGTGCGCGTCGCGTTGACGACGGGATCTGGGCTGCCGATCTCCGCACAGAGAAAGTGCTGCAAGTCCGCCGTTCGAAGTCCGTAGCCGGATTCCCACGAGCCAATCGGCGTGAATACTTCCCACGGCCCGAGCTCGCGTTCATTGGTGCGCAGCGCGCCGCCGCCGCCGAACTCGGCCGTCAGGTAGTAGCCGTTGCACGTCCTGAGGGCGACCTGACCGTGATCGAGGAATTCGACCGTAAAGGTTTCCCACGCATTCGCTGCAGGGCGATTCGCGCGAACCGCGACCGGCGAGCCCGGTTCCCGCGTGTCGATGCCCCCACCCTCTTCGGCGCACACGAACAGGTCGTTCGCTGCCTTCAGTGCCACGTTCATCGTCGACGACTCTCTTTTCTGGGCTGAAAGAGCGGGGGAGGCGTGCGCATTGTCGCACCGGCCGCGCCGGGCGAAGCTCGACGGCGAAAATTTCTGTGCAGGGCGTGCTATGTTTCCGCCACCGATGGGCTGGAGGCTCCGATGAAGAAGATCGGAATCCGCATGATTGCGGTGATGCTGGGCGTTGTTCCACTCTGGGTGCCACTCAGCGCACAACGCGGATCGAACGCGCAGGGACCGCCAGTAGAAGTCACTGTCAACGGACGGACCTGGACGCAGCAGCAACTCTTCCAGCGCAACATCGGCGCGCCCGACGACCAGACCACGCCGTTCCCTCCGCACACGGTCATCGGCAACATCTATTACGTCGGCACGAAAAGCCTGTCGTCCTATCTCGTCGTCACGCCGCAGGGAAACATCCTCATCAACAGCACCTACGAGCGAAACGTGCCGGTGATCCAGAAATCAGTCGAGCAACTGGGCTTCAAGTTTTCCGATGTCAAGCTTCTGCTCGGCAGCCACGCGCACGGCGATCATCAGGAAGGCGACGCGCTCGTCAAGCAGCTCACCGGCGCGCAGGTGATCGCGATGGCCGAGGACGTGCCCGCCCTGCAAAACATGAAGCCCGGAGGCAAAGAGCATCCGATCGATCGGATCGTGCACGACGGCGAGTCGGTCGCCCTCGGCGGCACCACGCTTGTCGCGCACCTCACGCCCGGTCACACGCGCGGCTGCACGACGTGGACGATGAAAGTGCAGGACGGCGGAAAGACGTACGACGTGGTGATCGTCGGCAGCGTCGGCGTGAATCCCGGGTTCCGGCTCGTGAACAACACCGACGTCCCGCAGATCGCCACCGAGTTCACGCGCGCATTCAAAGTCCTGCGATCGCTGCCGTGCGATGTCCCGCTCGCGTCGCATCCGGCGATGTACAACCTCGCGGAAAAATACGCGAAGCTCGGACAGAGCGGTCCCAATCCGTTCATCGATCCGGCCGGCTACAAAGCGGAGCTCGATCTCACCGAGGCGATGTTCCACGCGGTGCTCGCGGCGCAGCAGAAAGCCGCCTCCGGAGCGCCGTAGACGCCACGCTTCACATCGTGGTCGGAGCGGCGGTCAGAGGGGCGCGGCTCATCGAGTCGGCCATCGCCATGTCCGGCCATTCACACGCATCCCGATGCTCAGGAATCGGTGTACTCGCAGTTGCTCGGCGACAAGTCGCCGCTGACGGGCGCGTCGCTCCAGAGCCGATGGGGACGCCGTTCACGAGCGCACGGCGAGATGGGGTTATTGCGTCACACGACGTGGGGAAGCCCTGGGTCGTCGCCAACGATGAAGAAGGTCCCGCCGGACTCGGAGTGCCGTCCGATCCCGGTTATCAGCCAGCCGCTGGTGCTTCGCGCAGCCAGGCAAACT
>DASYQZ010000018.1:0-4544 GCA_036004865.1 Vicinamibacterales bacterium | reverse complement strand
GCGCGTCGCGCTCTGCAGCACGTGATTGGCCGGCTCGAAACGCAGCTTGTAGAAGTCCAGCAGCGTCGGGTTCTTCGGCATCTTCTCGAGCTTCTTCACGTTGCCGCGGTTGGAGGCGAACAGCGAGCCGGCGCCGCGCCGGATGTTGCTCTGGCCGATCCGCTCTTCGATCTCGGCGACGGTCGGAAACTTCTCGGGCTGCCCCGGCGTCGTGCCCTGGGCAGCCGCGACCTGCTCGTCGAGCTGCTCCTCCATGTAATGTTCGAGCGCGTCCGCCTTGGCTTCCGATTCCATGGCCGCGACGGCCGCTGCGCCGCCAAGACTTGCGATGAAGGCTCTGCGATCGATTTCCATCGATTTCTCCTTCAGAACGGTATTTGCGGGACGATACGCCTATTCAGCCCGCAAGGCAAGCGCCGGGTCGACGCGTGCGGCGCGCGCCGCCGGGAATAAACATGCAATCACGGTGATGACAATTAATGACGTCGGCGCCGCGACGAATGTCAGCGGGTCGTAGGCGGTGACGCCAAAGAGCAGCGACTTGACCAGCTGCACGGTGGCGAGGGCTGCGGCGAAGCCGACCGCGATGCCGCCCAGGGTGATCGCCAGTCCCCCGGCGACAACCCCGGCCATCACGCGGAGCGGCTCGGCGCCCAGCGCCACGCGAATGCCGATTTCTCGCCGCCGCTGGGTGACGGCGTACGTCATCAGACCGTAAAGGCCGATCGCGGCGAGGACGAGCGCCAATCCGCCGAAGAAGGCGGCCAGCGTCGCCGTCATCCGCTCCTGCAGCAGCGTGCGGCCGGTGATGTACGAAAGACTCTGGGTCGATCCGACTTGCTCGCGTCCGAACGATTCAACGGTTTGCTTGAGATCGCGCAGCGACACGCCGCGCCCGCGCAGCACGAAGCACTTCGCGTCCGGATTCGGATCCTGCAACGCGGGCACGTACGCGGCGTAGAGATTCGAGCTCGTGAGGTCGTACAGCCGTGCGTCTGACGCGACGCCGATCACCTCGACGTCCTGATCCTCCGGCCGCACGCCGATCCGAATCCGCTCTCCGAGCACCGGACCGCCGTCGAACAGCTTGCGCGCGAGGCTCCGGCTGACGATGGCGACGCGCCGGCCGCGTGACGTATCGCTCCACGAGAAGTCGCGGCCGCTGACGATCGACATGCCGAGCGTATCGAAGAATCCCGGCGAGACCGCGGTCCGGATCGCGCCGATGCCGTGCGTCAGCAGATCGGCCTCTGCGATCAGCGCGACCGGCGTCGTCTGCGAGCTGAAGCCGCCGGCCGGCTTCGTCAGCGAAATGCTCGCGCGCGCCATCCCGGGCAGCGCCATCAGCCGCGCGACGAGCTGCGGATAGTACGTGTCATTGCCGCCGGCGCCGGCCGGCGCGTAGCCGCCCGGCAGCGGCGCCGGAAACGTGACGAACACATCGTCGGCCTGAAGGCCCGACGGCACCGCGCGAATCTCCTGGAGGCTTCGCACGAGCAGCCCCGCGTTGGTGAGCAGCACGAGCGACAGCGCCACTTGCGCCGCAACGAGCCTTCGGCCCGCGCGGCCGACACCGGTCGACGTTCGCGTGCTCTGCTGCAGCGCCTCGACGGCGCTTCGGCGCGTCGCACGCCAGGCCGGCGCGAGGCTGAAGACGACGCCGACGAGGATCGCGAGCGACGAGGTGAACGCGACGACGCGCACGTCGGGCGCGACGTCCAGTCGGGCGGGCACCATGTAGTCTGCGAACATGACGTCGACGATCGCGCGGCCGCTCCAGTAGGCGAAGACGAGCCCGATCGCGGCGCCGGCGAGCGACAACAGCAGGCCTTCGACGAGCATCTGACGAACGAGCTGCCAGCGTCCGGCGCCGAGCGCGAGGCGTACGCCGATCTCGTGCGTCCTTGCAGCCGCGCGCGACAGCATCAGGCTCGCGAGGTTCACGCACGCGATCAGCAGAACGAGCGCGGCGATGCTCATGACGACCGCGAGCGGCCGCATGTATCGATCCCGAAGGCGCGTTTCGAGTCCATTCGCTGCTGACTTCAGGCCGATGCGCGTTGCCATGAATCGTTCGCGCTGGGCGCCGGCGTACGACGCCGGGACCGTCGCTTCGCGAATCGCCGGCCACAGCGTCGCCGCCTCCGCCGCAGCCTGATCGATCGTGACGTCTGGTCTCAGGCGTCCGACGACGCGGATGGGCGAAACGATGCCGCTCCTCAACGCCGCTTCGGACGGTACGAATCTGAGTTGTGGCAGCAGCGTGATCGGCACCGTGACGTCCTGCTCGAGCACGAGCCCGAACCCGGTGAACCCGCGCGGCGCGACGCCGACGATGGTCAGCGGCACGCGTTCGACGCGAATCGTGCGGCCGACGATGGATGGATCGCCGCGGTAGAAGCGCTGCCAGAACGAGTAGCCGAGGACGGCCACCGGCGCGCCGGTCAAGCCGTTCATGTCGACGTCCTGTGCCGTGAGCAGACGTCCCGCCGCCGGTTGCACGCCAAGCTCGGAGAAATAGTTGCCGGTGACGGTCGACACGGCAGCCCAGGAGCGCTCGGTCTCGGTCTCCACGTTGACGATGCCGTTCGACAGCCACCCGACGAGCGAGGCGTACGATTGCTGCTGCCGCGCGATCTCGCGGAGCATCGGCAGCGAGAACCCACCCTCGTTCGTCGTCGGGGTGATCGTATGCAGCAGCATGAGGCTGCCAGGATCGCGGACCGGCAGGTCGCGCAGCGCGAGCGCGTTCAGCAGGCTGAAGAGCGCGGTGTTCGCGCCAACCGCGAGCGTCAGCGTCAAGATGGCGACGGCGGTGAAAACGGGCGTCTTGCGGAACCCGCGGAGCGCATACCGGGCATCGTCCAGCACAACGGTCCTCCGGACCAAGTTCCGACGATTTTATGGGATCGCCGGTCGAAGCGGCGGCGTCCAAGACCGAAAGCGCCTGCCGCTCGCGTCAGGCGCCCACGCAGGAGGGGGTCGCATGACGCCGGTTGCCATGTTCCTCGTCGGTATCCTTATTACTGCCGCATCCTCCGCCGCCGTCGTCTGGTACCTCAAACCGTCGCTGCAGGGCATTCTGGTCGATCTGTGCGGAACGGTGGAGCGCGCGGCGTTCTGGACGGCGTTTTCGAACGTGACGATTGGACTGACTCCATTGATCTTCGCGATGCACTACCGGCCCAGCGATATGCAGACGCCCGTGGTGTTCGCGATCGGCAGTCAACTCGAGCTTGCGCTCGCAGGTCTCCTCGTCTCCGTTGTCGTGCTTGGCTTCGTCCTGAGCCGCTTCATCGTCAAGCAACCGCCGCCGTCGATGGCGCCCGCTCGTAGCGCAGGGCTTTAGGCCCGCCGACGACCGGCGCCGGCGGCTGGCAGGACTAAAGGCCCGCGCTCTGCGGGCCGCCGCCAATCCCTGACTGCCGTCACCATCACGTTCTCACCGAAGAGCAGAGATCGCGAGAACAGCGCGGCGCGGATCTCGCGATTCACGGCGCGCTGCGCCGCGTCGCGTTCCTTGCGAAATGCGATCCTCGTGTACAGCCACGCCCATGGAACCAGCACCACGTAGAGATAACTGATCGGTTTGATGTACGTATTCGCCACGGCGGTGATCCGGAAGCCGGAGGTGTGGAGCGCGTAGCGCAGCTCGGGAAACGTCATCAGGCCGATGTGATGCAGCGGGTGCGGCGCCGCCTCGCGCAGCGGACGCGGATCCTGATGAAAGAATCCGCTGCCGCCGAAGCGGACGCGCGAGCGCAGCGACACCGTGTTCGGCGTCGTGAGCACCAGCATGCCGCCAGGCTTCAGCACGCGATGAAGCTCGCGGACGTACGCGTGACGATTCTCGAGATGCTCGATCCCCTCCACCGACAGCGCCGCGTCGAAGAATCCGTCCGGCCACGGCAGTGCGCGAGACAGGTCCGCGATCGTGAACGCGTCGCCGAGCGATGCGGCGGCGGCCGGATCGATATCGGCGCCGAACATCTGATATCCGCGCTCCCGGAGCGCCATCGCCAGCGCTCCCGCGCCGCACGGCGCGTCGAGGATCCGCGCGCCCGGCGCCAGGCCCAGATCCAGCACGCGGCGCTGGACAGCCTGTTCGATGATCGACAGGGTCATTGCGCGTTCATCACCGCAGTGCCAAACGCGATCAACGAAGCGCAGAAGAGCGGACCGCTGGCGATCGGTGCCGCTGTCGCGGCGAGGTAGAGCGCTGCGGCGATCGCCGCGGAAATCTTCAGTGGGCGTCGCGCGTGCGGCCAATCCGACCACAGCGCCGCGCCGGCGACCGCGACCGCCGGCAGCATGAACGCGAGGTGGTGGATTTCGGAGTGCGGCGAGACGAGCGGGATGGCGAGCAAGTACAGCGCGAATGCGCGCACGTTCGCCGGGCCGGGGCCCTGCGTGACATCCAATGTCCGGAGGCGCCGCGCATCGGCTTGAAGAATCCAACCGAGCACGACCGCGGCCGCGCTGGCTTTGAGGATTGGCGTCACCGGCGTGCGAGCGATCCACGCGATGGCTCCCGCGAGGCTGAA
>DASYQZ010000017.1:0-2788 GCA_036004865.1 Vicinamibacterales bacterium | reverse complement strand
GTGCGATCGAGCGTCACGGCCACACGATCGCCGCGCTCGGTGACGCCGCGGATCGTGGCGTCAAATTCGCGGAGATACGGATCGTTGTAATACAGGCGATCGGTCATCGGTCGGTGTGCTCGAGGAGGCCGGTGCCGGCGGGGCCGCCGGCGTATCGACGCTCGGCAGCTCGAAGAAGAACGTCGCGCCGCCCCAGTCGTTGCCGCGATGTCCGATGCTGCCGCCGTAGGATTCGATGATGCCGTAGCTGACCGACAGCCCGAGCCCGGTGCCCTTGCCGACCGGTTTGGTCGTGAAGAACGGCTGGAACAGCTTCGGCTCGTCTTCAGGCGCCACGCCCGGCCCATCGTCGTGCACTTCGAAGCGGACCTTCTTGCCGGCGTCGAACAACTTGATCAGGATGCGGCCGCGCGTCCTGCCGAACGCCTCGATGGACTGCTGCGCGTTGATCACGAAGTTCAGCATGACCTGTTCGATTTCGGTGAAGTTCGCGTAGACCTTCCTCTCGGTCGACGTCTCGACGTCGAGGGCGATCGCCGACGCGTCCAGATCGCGGGTTCGAAGCTGCACGACCTCGGCGACGACGTCGCGCAGGTCGACGACCTCCGGCGGTCCGGTCTGCTGACTGCTGAAGCGCGACAGATTGCGGATGATCTCGCGCGCGCGGCCGCTCTGCGTCTTGATGAACGCGATCTCTTCGAGCGTCTCCGGACGGAGTCCGGCGTCGCGCTCGAGCAGCTCCACGGTCCCGAGAATGGCCTGCAGCGGATTGTTCAACTCGTGAGCCACGCCCGAGACGAGCACGCCGACGGCCGCGAGGCGTTCCTGGCGCACGACCTGACGCTGCAGCGACTGCAGCGTCTCGCGCATCTTGCGTTCCTGTTCGATTTGCACATCGAGCGCCTGATGCGCTTTCTGCAGGTTTGCCGCCATCGTGATGAACGCGTCCTGCAGCTGCCCGAGCTCGAGGTTCGGCACCGCGCTCTTCACCGGCGGCGAGAGATCGCCGTCGGCAATCCGCTGCGCGGCCGACCGCAGCCGGTGCAGGCCGCCGCTGAGCAGGTGCGCGAACCAGAGCGACAGCATCATGATTGCGGCGATCGCCGACAGCGAAATCGCGAGATTCCGCCGCGTCAACGGCGCGACGCGGCCGGCCGCGACCGTCGTCGGAATGCCGACGCTCAACAGCCAGGGTCCGCGATCGACGATGGCATTGCCGAAGAATCGTTCGATGCCGTCGACGCCCGCGAGTGTTTGCGTGGTCGGCACCTTGCGCAGCGGCATCGGCGTCGACTGGACGACGGTCCCGATGTACCGCTCGGCGTCGCGGCTCCGCGCGAGCACGCGGCTCGCATCGTCGGTGAGCGTGACGACCGAGCCTTCAGGCAGCGGAATGCTGCTGAACAACGTCTGCAGGCGCGCGAGATTGAGGCCGATGCCGATCGCGCCCACGACGTTGTCCGAGCGGTTGCGCACCGGGTACGCGAGGACGATCGTTGGCTTCCCCGAGAGGACGCCGACGATGAGATCACTGACGACGGGCTTGCCGGTGGCCACGACCTGCTTGATGTACGGCAGCGCGACCGTCACATTTTGATTCGGGGCGGCCGGCAGCGCGGTGCCCTTGATCGTGCCGTGGACGTCGGTGAGCACGATGTTGAGGATGAGCGGCTGTTCGCGAAGCGCCGTCGCGAACAACCGATCGCTTTCGGCCCGATCGAGCGCGACGATGACGGGATTGAGCGTGAGCGCCGCCGCCATCGAATCGATGCCGGTCAAGTACTGATTCAGATACGCCGCAGCGGTGACGGCGATCGAGCCCGCCTGCTCGCGCACCTCGGCCTCACGCTCGCGGCGCGTCGCGTTCGTCGACCAGGCGACCGCCAGCGCGAACGGCACCAGCAGCGCGCACGTGACCGCGAGGATCTGTCGCCGGATGGGCTGACGCCTGAGGATCCGCAAGGGTGGCCGCGATTCTAGCGCAGGAGCAGAGGATCGGCGACGCCCGCTTCGTGGAATCCTTTCGCGCGCAGCGCGCAGCTGTCGCAGCGGCCGCACGGACGGCCGTCAGGCGCGGGGTCGTAGCAGCTGTGCGTCAGGCCGTACTCGAGACCCAGCTCGACACCGCGGCGGATGATCTCGGCCTTGCTCAGCGTGATGAGCGGCGTGTGGACGCGGAATCGCGCGCCTTCGACGCCGGCCCGCGTCGCGAGCGAGGCGAGCTGCTCGAACGCGTTGACGAACTCCGGCCGGCAATCGGGATACCCGGAATAGTCCAGCGCGTTGACGCCGATCACGATGTCGCGAGCGTCCAGCACTTCGGCCCAGCCGAGCGCGAGCGCGAGGAAGATCGTGTTGCGCGCGGGAACATAGGTCGACGGAATGCCGGTCGCGGCGAGATCGCGATCGCGTGGCACATCGGCGTCCGAGGTGAGCGACGATCCGCCGAACGTGCGCAAGTCGAGCGCGATTTCCTTGTGCGCGTCGACGCCCAGCGCGCGCGCCACGGCGCGAGCCGACGCGATCTCGTGCGCGTGGCGCTGGCCGTAGTCGATGGTCAACGCATACAGGGCGAAGCGCTGCTGCTTCGCGATGGCCGCGGCCGTGTACGAATCCAGTCCTCCGCTGAGCAGGACGACCGCGCGCACTAGCAGTCCGTGGTGCAACTCCATCGTCGCACCGAGAACGGCGAGGCGCCCGCCTGGCAAGGCGCGACGACCGAGAATATCGGGAATATTTGAGGGAGGAGCAACGCAGCCAGGCGGGATGCATCGCCGTTCGAATGCAG
>DASYQZ010000016.1:0-20333 GCA_036004865.1 Vicinamibacterales bacterium | reverse complement strand
CCCTTCCGGGCGGCGATCGATCGACGTCCGATTCGCCGGCACCAGCCACTTCCGCGCGGCGTCGCGCACTTCCGCCGTGGTCACTTTGTCCAGCTCGCTGAGGATCGTGTTGATGCGGTTCGGATCGTCGTCGTACAGCGCGAGCGCGGCCAGCAAATCGGAGCGGCCGAAGCCGCCCTCGATATTCTCGAGAAACAACGATCGGAAGTTGACCTTCGCCTGCTTCAGCTCGTCTTCGGTGATCCCGTGCTCCTGCACGGCGTTGATGACTTTGTCCACCACCTTCAGGACGTCCGCCCCTCTGAGGTCCGGCCGGTAGTCGACGCGGAACGTGTAGAGCATCGGGCCGTTGTAGTCGAAGTTGTTCCCGAGCCCGTAGTTGAACCCGCCGGTGACGTTCGACGCGATCTGGTTCTCCTTGATCAGCGCCTGATACAGCTTCGCGCTCTCGTCGCTGACGAGCAGCGGATCGAGGAGCGACAGCGCGAAGAAGTCGCGCGTCATCCGCTCGGGCAGGTGATAGCCGAACGCGACCGCCGGCGTCCGCGCGAGCTTGTCGCTTTCGGTGAACGTCTTCTCCGCCGTCTGCGGCGGCTCGGAGATGTCGGGGCGCGGCGGCAGCGGGCGCGACGGGATGCTGCCGAAATGTTTCTCGGCGAGCTTCATCACCTCGTCGACCGTCGTATCGCCGGTCACGACGAGCACGGCGTTGTTCGGCGCGTAGTACGTGTCGAAGAACTTCTTCACATCGTCGAGCGTCGCCGCCTGCAAGTCGGTGAGGTCGCCGTAGAAGTTGTGCGCGTTGTACCAGTTCGTGTTCGCCTTCTGCGGCAGACCGAGCCATTCGAAGGCGCCATACGGTTGGTTCAGCACGTTGACGCGGACTTCCTCGCTGACGACGTCCTGCTGGTTCTTGAGCGTCTCGGGCGTGATCTTGAGCGCCCGCATGCGGTCCGCTTCGAGCCACAACGCCAGCTCGAGCGCGTTCGACGGCATCGTCTCGAAGTAGTTGGTGTGATCGAACCGCGTCGACCCGTTCAGGTCGCCGCCGTTCTCGTTGACGATGCGCACGTGTTCGAATTTGGATACATGCTCGGATCCTTGAAACATCATGTGCTCGAACAGATGTGCGAATCCGGTCCGGTTTTGCGGTTCGACACGAAATCCGATCCGGTACATCACTTCGACGACCACGATCGGCGCCGCGTGATTCTCGCTGACGACAACGCGCAGGCCGTTGGGCAGTTTCCGGTAGACGACGGGAACCGAGAAGCGGGATCCCGTGGAGGATGTGGAGGGCTGTGCGCCCGGTGCGACCGCCGCAAGCGCGGCCAGACAAACGGCGAGAATGCAAGTGCGCATGAACGGTGAGATTAGCATAGGGACTTAGACGTCAAAGATGACATTGCGGATTGAGGATTGCGGATTGCGGATTTATTGTTCGATTGATCATTGTCGATTTGGCGATTCGTCAGGGGGTTTTCGCTCGACTCTGTCGATTAATCCGTCGGTCTATCGCTTAATCAGTCGATCGATCAGTCGCTCGATCGGTCTATCGCTTAATCAGCCGCTCGATGGGTCTATCGCTTAATCAGCCGCTCGATGGGTCTATCGCTTAATCAGCCGCTCGATGGGTCTATCGCTTAATCAGCCGCTCGATGGGTCTATCGCTTAATCAGCCGCTCGATCAGTCGCTCGATCGCTTGACCGATTGATTAATGGACAGAGTCGATGGATAAACCCCTGATGAATCGCCAAATCAACAATGATCAATCGAACAATAAATCCGCAATCCGCAATCCGCAATCCGCAATTGACAGTTCACCGGTAGGCTGCTGCCTGAATACCGTACAGCTCGGCATACTGGCCGCCCCTGGCCACGAGGTCCTCGTGGGCGCCGACTTCGACGACGCGGGCGCCGTCGAGGACGACGATGAGGTCGGCCATCCGTACCGTGCTGAAGCGGTGCGAGACGAGAATCGTGATGCGCCCCTCGTGCGTCCCGTCGACGGCAGTCGATCGTCCGTTTGCTGCCGCAGCGTAGCGCTCGAACAATGCGTGCTCGGTCTCGGCATCGAGCGCCGCGGTCGGTTCGTCGAGCACGAGGAGCAGCGGCCGATCGCGCATGAACGCGCGGGCGAGCGCGAGCTTCTGCCATTGGCCGAAGCTCACCTCGACGCCGGCGGGCCACGTCGATCCGAGCTGCGTCTCCAGCCCGGCGCTGAGAGCTGCCACCATGTCGTCGGCGCCCGCGCGGCCCACCGCCGTCATCACCGCGCGCTCCTCGTCCAGGCGTGGCACGTCGCCGACGCCAACCGAATGGCGCGCTTTGAATTCGAACTTGAAGAAATCCTGAAACGCGCCTGCTAATCGCGATCGCCACTCGTCGACCGGCATCCGCGCGAGCTCGATGCCGTCCACGAGAATGCGCCCGGCCGTCGGGTGATAGAGCCGGCACAGCAGCTTGACGAGCGTCGTCTTGCCGGCGCCGTTTTCGCCGACGATCGCCACGACCGATCCCGCTTTCAGCTCGAGGTTCACATCGTCGAGCACGCGCTTCTCGGTGCCGGGATACGCGAAGGACACGTGCTCGAAGCGAATGCCGTGCTGCAGACGCTCGGGTACCGGCGCACCCGCGTGCTGCGCAAGACGAGCCGCATAGTCTTCGAGCCACGCCAGCCGCCGCGATCCTTCGAGCCAGAAGCCGCGCAGGAATCCGATCTCGCCAGCCGTTGCGGCGATGTACGCCGAGAGCCGCGAGCCCGCCGCGAGCACGAGGAGGACATCGCCCAGCGTCGCCGTAATGCCGCGCGCGACGAACACGACCGCGCTGACGAATCCGGCGGCGAAGCACGCCCATGCGAGCGCATTCCACAGCGCGCTCCCGTTGCGCGCAGCCGCGACGGGCCGATACCAGCGTTCCCACGTCTGACGGCGCATCGAGACCAGACGATCGCCGATGCCGGTGACCCGGACTTCCTTGCCGGGCGGCGCGGTGGTGGCCGTCACGAACAGGTGACGCGCGAGGCGGTTGTGGGGCGCGGCCTTTTCCTGCACGACACGCTCCACGCCCGGCCGCCACGCGGCGACGAAGACGGTGGGCAGCGCAAACAGCGGCAGCAGCGCGAGCGCCGGATGAATCGAAATCAGCAACGCAACCGTGACGCCGAGTCTCAGGATCCATCCGCACGTCGTGAAGAGCGACCAGTACATGTGATCGAGCACGAACACCTGGTCGCGCAGCATGGCGAGACGGTTGAGATATTCGGGACGCTCGTGGTGCTCGACGGTCGCGACCGACGCCTGGAGCTGGGCGACGTGCGATTCGAGCGCGATGGTGACGCGATCGCGGAACCGGCGCTGCGTGCGATCGCTGGCGACTCTCAGAAACCAGGTCGCGGTGGCCGACGCGCCGAGACCGACGGCGGCGGTGAACACGAGCGCGCGACGGCCTCCGAGCACGCCGTCGGCGAGCAGCTTGAACCACAGCGCGAGCAGCGCATCGGGCAGCGCGGCGAGGAGCGAGAACGCGAACGCGACGACGAGGAGCAGCGGTTCGGCCTCGTAGCCGCGCTTCACCGCGCGCCACATCGACGGCAGCGCGGGCGGCAGCTCGTCAGGAGAGGACATCGAGTTCCCCGCCTTCTTCACCAGACTGCGGCTGCTCCGCACCGAACCGCGAGGCCTGCAAATCGAACATCGTCTTGTACCGGCCGCCTGCCGCGATCAACTCGTCGTGCGTGCCGAGCTCGACCACGCGTCCACCTTCGAGCACGCAAATGCGATCCGCGTGACGGACGGTGGAGAACCGGTGCGAGATGAGAATCGTCGTCGTGTGGCGCGGCGCGGCAAGAATGCGATCGAAGATCTCCGCTTCGCCGCGAACGTCGAGCTGCGCCGTCGGCTCGTCCAGCAGCACCAGGCCGGCGCCGAGCCGCACGGCGCACAAGGCGCGGGCGAGCGCGACGCGCTGCCACTGTCCGCCGGAAAGATCGGTGCCCCCCTCGTAGCCGCGCGCCAACACCGTGCCGAGATCTGCGAGCTTCGACGCGCCCGCCTCATCAAGCACCGCGCGAATGATCTCGTCGGGCGCGCCGGCCGGCGCGACGTTGTCGCGCAGCGGCAGCTCGAAGCGGATGAAATCCTGGAACACCGCGGCCACGCGCGTGCGCCACGCGTCGAGATCGATCTCGCGGAGATCGACGCCGTCAATTTCGATCGCGCCGCGATCAGGATCGTAGAGCCGGCAGAGGAGCTTCGCGAGCGTCGTTTTACCGGCGCCGTTCTGGCCGACGATGGCGAGCGACGAGCCCGCGGGAATCGTGAGATCGAAACCGTCGACGACCGCGTGACTGGTACCCGGGTACGCGAACGACAGGTCGCGGAAGCGGATCGCACGCGCCGGCATTCCCGCCGCAGGACGAGCACCGCGCAACAGCGCGCCCGCAGGAGCCATCGCGTCCTGCAGACGGAGGACGGCGGCGGCGGGCGCCGACGCGCCGTCGAGCGCCCAGGACAAGCCGCCAAACGCGATCGTGCTCGTGGCGACCGCCGCGGTCGCGAACGTGATCGCGCGGTCGAGCCCGAGCGCGCCGCTCGCGGCCGCATCGGCGATCGACCAGAACACGATCACGTTCGCGCCGAGCACGATCGCCAGGCTCCACAGAACAGGGCGCTCGCGCAGACGCGTCGCCTCCCACTGCAGCTCGTAGAGCCGGCGGCGGCGCGAGCGGAAGCGCTCGACCGTCCACGACGCGAGGCCGAACAGCCGAAGCTCCTTCGCGGCCGGTGGATCGACGGCGAGCCGGTACGCGTAGTCCGCGTGGCGCTGCGCGTCGCGCACTTCCTGCGTGTTGCGATCCTTCCAGACCGCGCTCTCGCGCAGGAGCCAATGCGTCGCGAGCCACGCGCCGGCGAGCAGGAGCGGCGCCCACCACGCGTACGCGGCGAGCACGATCGCGCAGGTCAGACCCGCGACCATCTCGATCAGGCCCGACGCGATGAAATCCATGGCGATCGACAGCGGCGGACCGGTGATGCCGAGGTCGAAGTCGCGGGCCATCGTCAGATCCGTCGTCAGCGTCGGGCTTTCGAGATGACCCATCCCCGGCGGCCTGACGCACGCGATTGTGAGCTGGTCGTACAGCCAGGCCGCGATGCGGCTGCCGAGGTTGTACCCAATCGCCTGATGGATCGGCGACAACACCTGCAGCGGCACGAACACAGCCGCCACCAGGGCGAGCGGCCATGCGAGCGCTTCTCCGCGCTGCACCGCACCGACGAGCACGCCCATCGCGATGGCGAACAGCGCCGGCAGCACGCCGCGCAGCACGAGCACCGTCCACCAGGCGATCGCCAGCGCGCGATCGGCCTGCGGCAGGACGCCGGCGAACTTCCACTCGTTGCGCGCGCGGAGTCGTTCGATCATCGGCGCGGCTAACTATGTCAGAGCCGCGAAGCCTGTGTCTTGTAAGAAAGTGAAGTCTACGCGTACGGCTTGATGCCTCTGCCGACGAACGTCGCCATCAGCCGGCGGCGCAGCTCGTTGGCGACCTTGCCCTGATTGAGCGGGAGCGTCTTGAACGTCACGCGGATGGTGGCCGCGCCGCCGTCGAGCGACACGACGCCGAGGATGTCGAGAGACCCGCGGACGATCGACCCCCACGTCGTATCGCGCTCCATCGACAGGCCGACCTCGCGAATGGTGCCCATGACGCGGTCGAGGTTTTCGGTGTACGCGACCCTGATGTCCACGACGGCGAACGCGTATTGCTTGCTCAGATTCGCCAGCGCCGTGATCGTGCCGTTCGGGAACACGTGCACCGCGCCCTCGCCGTCGCGCAGCAGGATTGTCCGGAGATTGATCTGCTCCACGATTCCGGAAACGCTGTTGATGCGAGCGAGATCGCCGATGCGCACCTGATCCTCGAGGATGAGGAAGAAGCCGGAGATGACGTCCCGCACCAGGTTCTGCGCGCCGAAGCCGATCGCGAGCCCCGCGATGCCCGCGCCCGTGAGGATCGGGACGACGTCGATCGACAGCTCGCGCAGCGTCATCAGGACGGCGACGAAGCCGACCGAGGCGGTGACCAGGCTGGTCAGAATCCGTCCGAGCGTCGTCGCCCGCCGCTGCCACTCGAGATCGGTGGTCGCCTTCTTGCGCGACAGCTTGAACTGCAGATGATCGATCGCCAGGTTCGCCGCGCGGATCACGACGAACGAGCCGATGACGATGACGACGAGATTGGCGCCGTGCGTGACCGACCAGCGCGCGAGGCGCCGCGGATCCCATGTCGGCTCGGCGATGTCGAACCGCGACAGCGCGAACGAGACGCTCGCGATCGCGGCGATGCCGTACGCCAGCAGCATCAGTGCGCGCGTCAACTCCTTGGCCCGCGCGTGCACGACCGCGCGGTTCTCGCTGCCGACGATGTCGAGCGCGTTGAGGAAACGATGGATGATCACGCGCGCCAGGCGGACGACGACAGCCGCGGCGAGGAAGGCGAGGACGACCGTGGCAAGCGGAGCGAAGCGAAACGGCGGCATCAGGAGTGGAGACGCTGAATCTTCAGGTAGTTCGCGTCGGCGCGCGACAGGTCGCCGCTGATGTTCACGAGCACGATCGTGGCGCCCGGCGGGACGAAGCCGCGCGCGACCACCTGTTGCGCCACGAGCGTGCCCGCCGCGTCGACGTTCTCGCCGATTTCGGCGCACAGCGGAACGACGCCCCAGTAGATCGACAAACGGCGCGCCGTGTCGTCGCGATCGGTCGCCGCGAAGATCGGCGCGCGGGGGCGAAGCGCTGACAGCCGGCGCGGCGTGCCGCCGCCGCGTGTGACGGCGACGATCGCCTGGGCGTCGCCGCGGTTGGCGAGCGTGACCGCCGCTTCGCACAGCGCCTGCGCGTGATCCTTGCGCAGAGGGTGGCGGAAGATCGTCCGCTCGTCGTACACCGGCGCCGCCTCGGCGTCGCGGATGATCGCGTCCAGCGTCTGGACGGCGCGCGCCGGATGCGCGCCGGCCGCAGTCTCTCCCGCCAGCATGATCGCGTCGACGCCGTCAGCGACCGCGTTCGCCGCGTCGTTCACTTCCGCGCGCGTCGGCCGCGCCTCCACCGTCATCGACTCGAGCACCTGGGTGGCGACGATCACCGGAATCGCCTGCAGCCGGGCCTTGCGCGTGATTTCCTTCTGCGTCCGCGGCACGCGCTCGAACGGCATCTCCAGCCCGAGGTCGCCGCGCGCGACCATCACGGCGTCGCAGGCCTGCAGAATCGCGTCCAGATGATCGAGCGCCTGCGGCCGCTCCAGTTTCGCGACGAGCGGGATATTCCCGACAGGAGCCGCGCGGGCCTGTCCCATCAGGTGCCGCGCCATCTCGAGGTCCGCGGCGGTTTGCACGAAGCTCACCGCCACCATGTCGAAGCCGAGCGCGAGACCGAAACGCAGATCGTCGACGTCCTTCGGCGTGATGGCCGATGCCGGCAGCGGCACACCGGGTGCGTTGATCCCCTTGTGCTCGCCGATCGCGCCGCCGTCGACAACCGTCGTGACGATTTCCCGTCCGTCGGACTGCTCGACGTGCAGCTCCACCGATCCGTCGGCCAGCAGCAGGCGGTCCCCGTGGCGCACGCTGCGCGCCAGCTCTTCGAACGTCGTCGAGATGATTCCGGGTCCGCCGACCAGGTCGCCGGTCACGATGCGGAGTCGATCGCCGGGCTTCACCTGAATCGGCTGGTGGCCGTCGAGCAGGCCCGTGCGAATCTTCGGGCCGCTGAGGTCCTGCAGGATGGCGACCTGGCGGTCCGCGCGCCGGGCGGCGGCGCGGATGCGCGCGAACGTCGTGCGATGCGTGTCGTGCGTGCCGTGCGAGAAGTTCTGGCGGAAAATGTCGGTGCCGGCGGCAATCAGCGCGTCAAGCATGGCGTCGGAATCGCTCGCCGGACCCACGGTCGCGATGATCTTCGTGTGACGCATGAGTCGTTGGTCGTTGGTCGTTCGTCGTTGGTCATTGGTCGAGCAAGACCAACGACGAACGACCAAAGACCAACGACTAGAATACTGCCTATGGGAATTATCGTTCCCGACCTCGTCGAACAGTATCTGGCGTCGCTGAACCGTACGCACGACGCCGTGCTGGACGAGGTGGCGCGGGCGGGCGAGGATCGAAGGCTGCCGCTGGTGGACGCCGAAGTCGGAGCGCTGCTGCGCGTGCTCGTGACGGCCATTGGCGCCAGGCGCGTCCTCGAGATCGGCACCGCGATCGGCTACTCGGGCATCTGGATGGCGGGCGGGCTGCCGCCGGACGGCTCGCTGCTGACGATCGAAATGGATCGGGATCGGGCGCGGGAGGCTCGCGATAACTTTGCTCGCGCCGGCGTCGCCGATCGCGTCAACGTCATCGTCGGCGACTCGAAGCTGATGGTCGCCAAGGTGTCCGGGCCCTTCGACCTGATCTTTCAGGACGGTGACAAGCAGCAATACTCGCCGCTGCTCGATCGACTGGTGGCGCTGCTCCGCCCCGGCGGTCTGCTGGTGACCGACAACGTCCTGTGGGACGGCGAGGTCGTGCCCGGCTATCTCTCGAAGCCGGCGCGCAATGCCGACGACACGCGTGCCATCAAGGAATACAACGAGCGCATCGCCACGCATCCGGCGTTGATCACCTCGGTCATCCCGCTGCGTGACGGCGTGGCCATCTCTGTCAAACGGTCGTAGCGCGACGGTTTAAAATAGCGGCGCTGAATCGACTTCGCTTTCCTTTGTGTCCTTTGTGTCCTTTGTGTTTGATCAGCGTACCGGATCAAGCGCTGCGGAGCGAAACATCATGACCATCGATCAGTGGCTGCAAGCGGCCCTCGCCGACGCGGACCGCCGCGGGCTTCCAGGTTTGAAACCGGTGCTCGAGGCGCTGGCACGGGCGACGCAGTCGCTGCGGGCGGCGGATTTCAATGATGACGCCCGGGGGACTCAACGTAGTCAACAGTCGACAGTCGACAGTCCACAGTCATGACGATCGAAGAATTCGGGCGCATGCTGCGCGCACGTGAAATCACCGCGGAGCAGATCACCGACGAGTGTCTGCTGCGCATCGAGGCCGACAACGCGCGGCTGAACGCGTTCATCCTCGTGATGGCAGACGAGGCGCGCCGGCAGGCGCGCGAAGCCGACCGCGAGCTCGCGCGCGGCCGCGACCGCGGTCCGCTGCACGGCGTCCCCGTGTCCATCAAGGATCTGATCGACATTCGCGGCGTCCCCACGACCGCCGCGTCGCGCGTGCGCGAAGGCCACGTCGCCGACCGCGATGCGCCGGCGATTACGCATCTGCGTCAGGCGGGCGCGGTGATCATCGGCAAGACCAACCTGCACGAGTTCGCGTTCGGCACGACCAGCGAGGATTCCGCGTTCGGGCCGGCGCGCAATCCGCACGATCCGTCCCGGTCGCCCGGCGGATCGAGCGGCGGCTCGGCCGCGAGCATCGTCGCCGCCATGGCGCTCGCGAGCGTGGGCAGCGACACTGGCGGATCGATCCGGATTCCGGCGGCGGCGTGCGGGACGGTCGGGTTGAAGCCGTCGTTCGGCGAGGTGTCGCTCGACGGCGTGGTGCCGATGTCGCGAACGCTCGATCACCTCGGTCCGCTTGCACAAACGGTGACCGACGCGTGCCTGGTGTACCACGCGCTGCTCGGCGACCCCGCGGCGATCCCGCCGGCGCCGGTGCCGGTCAACGGGCTGCGGCTGGCGGTGCCGCGACCTTATTTTTGCGACGTCCTCGATGACGAGGTCCGCGCGCAATTCGAGGCGGCGCTCGCGCGGCTGCGCGACGCGGGGGTGCGCGTCGACGACATCGAGATTCATCATGCCGCCGACATCGTGCCGGTCTATTTCCACATCAGCTTCGTCGATACCGCGACGTATCACGCGCCGACGCTCGAGGCGATGCCGGAGCGATATACCGAGCCGGTGCGCTTGAGGCTGGAGGCGGGCCGGTACGTGCTCGCTGAGGACTATGTGCGGGCGCTGGCCGGCCGGGACGTGTTGAAGCGCGAGGTCGACGCGGCGCTCGCGCAGCACGACGCGCTCGTGCTGCCGACGATGCCGATTCCGGCGCCGACGATCGGCGCCACGACGGTTCCCGTCGGCAATTCGGAACAGCCGGTCCGCAGCATGATGCTGCGGCTGACACAGCTCTTCAATCTGACCGGGCACCCCGCATTGGCAATGCCCGCCGGAACCACGAGGAGCGGGTTGCCCGTCAGCGTCCAGCTCGTCGGGTGCCGCGCACAAACGGACGCGCTGCTGAAAGTCGCGCTCGCGTGCGAGAGCTACATCGCCGGAACTCCATCGCCGCGTTCCGGCGTTGGCGGCTGAATATCAGGCGGTCCGGCCGGCGGTGGGATGTCCGGCGGCGGCACCGGCTTGATATCCGGCGGCGGCTTATCGATGGGGTCGGGCGGCCGGACGATATCGGGCCTCGATGGCTGTTCGATCATGGAGCCGGCCGGTGCAAGAACCCGGCCGACGGTCCAATTGTCACGAGTCCGACACGTCAGACTCGTGACAACTTCACACGTTGAGACCGACAGCCCGCATCAACGCGAGCGCGTTGCTGTGCTCGACGACGCCCGGGCGCATCCGGTAGTCGAACACGATCCGGCCGTTCTCGATCCGATCCTCAAAGTGCATGTTCACGGCCGCGGCGCCGAGGCGCGACGGCAGCTCGGTCAGCGCGAGGTCGTGCGTCGTGACGAATCCGATCGCGCCGGCCTCGACCAGCGCGCGCACGATCGCTTCCGCGCCGATGCGGCGGTCGTGCGAGTTCGTGCCGTGGAGGATCTCGTCGAGCAGGAACAGAAGCGGCACGTGCCCGCGCGCCGCGTCGACGATCGCGCGGATCCTCAGGATCTCGGCATAGAACCGCGACTGTCCTTCCTCGAGCGAGTCGGTGATGCGCAGCGTGGCGCCGGATGCGAGCGGCGACATGCGGAGGCGCGTTGACCGCACCGGCGCGCCGGCGAGCGCGAGCACGGCGTTCACGCCGACCGCCCGCAGCATGGTGCTCTTGCCAGACATGTTCGATCCGCTCAGGACGATCACGCGCGGTCCGCCATCGCCCAGCGTGACGTCGTTTCGCACGGCGACCTCGTCGGGGATCAACGGATGTCCGAGCGCCGCGGCCTCGAACACCGCGCCTTGCGGCGCGAGCGCCGGAAACGGATCGGCGGGGTGCTCGTACGCGTACGTCGCCAGCGCCGCCAGCGCTTCGAGCTCGCCGACGAGGCGCAGCCAGCCCTCGACCGCGTGACCGTGCGCGGCGTGCCAGCGATCGATCGCGATGGTGAGTTGATCGGGCACGAGCATCGCGGCGGTGAACGGCGCGAACAGCAGGTTGTGCGTCGACGACTCGCGCAGCGAGACGAGCTGAGTGAGCTTCGCGATGGCGCGCGAGGCGACGAGGCCGTCGGTCGTCATCGCCGACTTCAGCGCCGTGAGTCTGGGCGCGCTCGCGGGCTCGCGCTCGATGCGCGCCAGCAGTCCGGCGAGCAGCGCGAGATCGTCCACGGGTTTGCCCACGCGCTCGATGACTGCCTGCAGTTTCCGGCGCCAGATTTTGACGAGCCCGTATTCGACGAACAGCCATCCAATCGCGAGGGCCGGCGGGATGACCTCGTTGTACGCGAGCACGGCGAGCGCCACCATGATGGCCGCGCACATGCCGAGCACGATCGGCACGGCGCGAGAGAACCCGGCCGGTTGCGTCGCCGACCACCGCGCCAGCGCGCCGGTCCGGCTCACGTCGCCTTCCGCCGCGAGCACCGCGAGGTCTTCGCGGAAATCGAGCTTCGGCCGCAGCTCGTCGACCGCCGCCTGGCGCGCGAGCACCTCATCGATCGCGGCGCCCTGGCCGAGCCAGCCGGCCAGCGTCTCCTCGCCCGCCTCGGTACGCGCCGTGTTGAGCAGCTCGAACAGCGACGCGTGCCCGTAGATGTCGAGATCGCGCGCGTACGGATGATGGTCGTCGAGAAAGCGATGGCCGTCGCGTCCCCTGCCCTGCCAGCGACCGCTCAGCCGCTCGAACGCGCGCTCGTAGAGCGCCGCCGCGCGCTGCCCGCGCTCGATCCGCTGCAGCACGCGCGCATGCGCGACCGCCAGCGCGCCGAAGCCGAGCGCGCCGGCAAGCAGCCACCACGGCGAGATCGCGGCGCTGACGAACGCGAGCCACAGCACCAGCGCGATGACCGCCGCAGCGATCAGACGCGCGTTCGAGATCAGCAGATGACGGCGATCGAGATCGGCAATCCGCTCGCGCCAACGCGTGAGGCGGGCGCCGTATTCCGCGCGAGGCTCGGTCATGCTTGATTCGGCACGCTGATCCGTTTCTTCGTGTCCTTCGTGGCCGTTGTGTTGATTCAGCGCCACGACCTGGCGTCAGACCCGCCGAAGGAGCTCGCGCGCGATGGCGACGTAGTGATCCGCGGCCGCGTGCAGCTCGGCGATCGAGACGAATTCGTCGGCGGTATGCGCCGCATGAATCGACCCGGGCCCGAACAGCAGCGGCTCGCCCCAGGCTGCGAGAAACGGAATATCGGTCGTGTACGGAAACACCGCGGCATCGAACCCCGGCACGACCGTCATCCTGACGGGCGGGACTTCGAGCACGTGTTCGATCGCGACGCGTCCTTCGAGCGGCGCGATCGCCCGGCGGACGGCCGCGCCGTCGTTCACGGTGCGGAACATCACTTCCGCCTCGGCCGACGGCGACACGACGTTCGGCGCCACGCCTCCGGCAATCAAGCCGACGGTGTAATGCGTCTGGCCCAGCACCTCGTCGTGAGGCAGCGAAATCGATCGGAGATCGACGAGCGTGTCGATCAGCTTGTCGATCGCGGAGTCGCCGAACTCGGGAAATGACGAATGCGCCGCGCGTCCGGCCGCGCGCAGCTTCAGCCGCAGAATGCCGCGCGTCGCGACGCCCAGCCGGTTGTCGGTCGGCTCGCCGTCGACGAGGTACCGCGATCCGTTCGCCGCTTCGTTCGCCTTGCGCGCGCCGTCGCTGCCGCGCTCCTCGCCGACGACGAAGAGCAGGCCGACGCGCGATTCACCTTCGCGCCACATTCGATGCGCCGCGGCGACCTGGGCGGCGAGGATCCCCTTCGCATCGCAGGCGCCGCGGCCGTACAGCCGATCGCCGTCGACGCGGCTCGGAAAGAACGGCGGCACGCAGTCGTAGTGTGTGGACAGGACGATCGCCGACCGTTGAAGTCCGAAGTCGGCGCCCTCGAGCGAGGCAGTCGCGATGATGTTGAAGCGCGAGCCGTCGACGGGTTGTTCGGTGACCGAGGCACCGCGCCCGCGCAGGTAATCGGCGAGCCAGCGTCCGGCCTCGGCCTCGCGCCCGGTCGTCGAATCGATGTCGACCAGCGCGCGCGTCAGCGCGACGATATCAACGGCGTCGCCGGTCACACTGCGATCTCGTGACGACTGCAGCTCACGAAGACGCCAGGCATCACGAACTCACGAAGATCACGAAGATCACGAAAAGTCTTTTGTACGAGAATCCTTCGTGGACTTCGTCCTCTTCGTGGATTTCGTGAGTCTTCGTGATCTCGTGAAGAGCTCACCGTATCCACTTCTCGAGCTCCGTGCGGGTGTCGGTGCGCGAATCGCGGTACTTGACGATGACCGGCGTGGCGAGCGAGAGATGCCACTCGGCGCCCTTGCCCGCCGTCACCGCGCGCGCCCCCGGTACGACGACGGCGCCTTCGGGGATGACGAGCGGGCGATCGGCGGCCGGTGTGATGACCTCGCCGCGCACGAGATCGTAGACCGGCGTCGATCCCGTGAGGATCGTGCCCGCCGCGACGACCGCGCGCGCCTTGACGATCGCGCCCTCGTAGATCCCCGTGTTCCCGCCCACGAGCACATCGTCTTCGACGATCACCGGCAGCGCGCCGACCGGCTCGATGACGCCGCCGATCTGCGCCGCGGCGCTGACATGGACGCGCGCGCCGACCTGCGCGCACGAGCCGACGAGCGCGTGCGAGTCGATCATCGATCCTTCTCCGACGTAGGCGCCGATGTTCACGTACATCGGCGGCATGCAGATGACGCCCGGCGCGAGATACGCGCCGTCGCGCACGGCGGATCCGCCCGGCACGATGCGGATGCCGGCCGCGAGCCCCGGCTTCTTCAGCGGGAGCGTGTCCTTGTCGTAGAACGGCACGCGTCCGTGGTCGATTGACGCGTCAACGATGTCGCCGAACTTGAAGCCGAGCAGGATGCCCTGCTTCACCCATCTGTTCACGCGCCACCCGGCCGGGCTCGACGCGTCAGGCTCGGCCGCGCGCACGGCGCCGGAGGACAACGCGTCGCGCAGCTTCGCGAATGCGGCGCGTGCCGCGTCGCGATCGGCCTTTGCGCCCGCGGCGACAAGGGATTCGATTTCGGCCTGCAGCATTTCGATGTCGGTCTGCAGCATCTCTATTCGATCTCGGCCGGCAGCGTTTCAATGTCGGTCTGCAGCATGCAGATGTCGGTCTGCGGCATGCAGATGCCGGCCTGCAGCATGCTGTTGGTAGAAGGCAGCAGCGCCTGCGGCCATGCCGCGCGGTCTGCCGCGCGGCATCAGCGACAGCTCGCGGCGGGGGTGGGGCCCCGCCGCCAGTGCAAAAAAGTAAGACAGATCCCTCACACCAGCGCCGCTTTGAGGAGCCCCAGATCTTTCAGCACCTTCGTGATTTTCTCGCGCGACGCCGACTGCGGCGGCACCATCGGCAGGCGGTACGCCTCTTCGAGCAGGCCCATGGCGGCCATCGCGGCCTTGACCGGAATCGGGTTCGCTTCGACGAAATTGACGAGCATCAGCGGCAGGATGCGCGTGTGGATCTTTCGCGCCGCCGCGAAATCGTTGCGCGCCGCGAGCTCGACCATCTGCGCCATCTCCGCCGGAATCTCATTCGATGCCACCGAGATGATTCCGCGGCCGCCCACCGCCATCAGCGGCAGCGTCAGCGCATCGTCTCCGGAGAGCACGATGAACTCCGCCGGCAGCGCGCGGCAGATCTCGCACATCTGCGTGACGTTGCCCGACGCTTCCTTGACGCCGACGATGTTCGGAATTTCCGCCAGCCGCGCGAGCGTCGCCACTTCCACGTTGACGCCGGTCCGCCCGGGCACGTTGTAGACGACGATCGGCAGCGGCGTGCTCCCGGCAATCGCGTTGTAGTGCTGATACAAGCCTTCCTGCGTCGGTTTGTTGTAGTACGGCGTCACCGACAGGAACCCTGACGCGCCGCGCTTCGCCATCTCGCCGGCGAGATGAATGACTTCTTTCGTGTCGTACCCGCCAGCGCCGGCGAGGATCGGCACCTTGCCGGCGGCTTCGTCGACGAGGATCTCGACAATGCGCAGCCGCTCGGCGTCGGTCAGCGTCGGATTCTCACCGGTGGTGCCGCACGGCGCGAGAAAGTGGACGCCGCCGTCGATCTGCCGGCGGCCGAGACGCCGCACGGCGGCTTCGTCGAGCGCACCGCTCGCCGTGAACGGCGTGACGAGCGCGGTGCCGACTCCGGTGAATGGTGTTCGCATCATGAGAACTCCCGGCCTAATCGCGGAAGGCCTGTCTTACTTTTCTGCACTGGCGCATCCGCCAAGGCTGCGCGGATGACGTGTCTTACTTTTTTGCACTGGCGCCGGGGCCCCACCCCCGGCGCGAGCTGTCGATGATGCCGCGCGGCGGACCGCGCGGCATAGCCGCAGGCGCTGCTGTTCCTTAACCGCTCACGCCTAGCACGTCGCGCATTGTGTACCATCCACGTTTTCCCTTAATCCATCGAGCTGCCGTGAGGGCTCCTCGCGCGAATGCGGTGCGGTCGCGAGCGGAGTGGGACAGCATAATCGTTTCGGCTGGACCGTCGAAGCCGATCGTGTGCGTGCCGGGGAGGAAGCCGGCGCGCGTCGCGGCGACGTCGATCGGCCGCGGGAACCCGGCCTGCTCCATCGCGCGCTTCAGCGACAGCGCCGTGCCCGAGGGCGCATCTTTTTTCGCGGCGTGATGCGCTTCGTGCAGGAACGCGCCGAAGCTCTCGTGCGGCGCGAACAGCTTCGCCGCCTGCGCGGCGATCGCTTCGAACAGCACGACGCCGGTCGAGAAATTCGGCGCGGCGACGATGCCGATGCCCGTGTCGGCGACGATCTGCCGCAGCGCCGGCTCGTGTTGACCCCACCCGGTCGTTCCAATGATCAGGTTGATGCCGCGTCTGGCGAGCACCGGCGCGTTCGTCATCACGGCGTCGGGCGCCGTGAAGTCGACGGCGACGTCGACGCCGTTCCATTGCGCGGCGTCCGGGTCGCCGCCATGCGACGGCGACAGCGGATCGATGACGCCCGCCACCTCGCAGTCGTAGTCGCGCGCAAGCGACTCGACCATGCGCCCCATCTTGCCGTGACCGACTAGCAAGATCCGCATGGCTACAGACGGCTACTCACGAACGTCAAACCACGAAGGTCACGAAGACGCTTTGTACAGAACTTGGCTTCGTGATCATCGTGAACTTCGTGAACTTCGTGCGTCATCGCGTCTCGGTAGCGGGCCATTGTTCAAAAAACGTCTCATGCAGCTTCGCCATCGCGTTCGGTACGTCCGCGTCTCTCAGCACGAACGTGATGTTGCGCCGTCCGGCCGCCTGCGACACCAGCCGCAGCGGAATCCGTTCGAGCGACGTCACCGCCCGGCCGAACAGCATCGGATCCGATCGCAGATTCTCTCCCACCGCCGAGATGATTGCCATCTCGGGCTCGCAGCTCACCTCGGCGAAGTTGCGCAGGTTGTCGATGATGGCGTCGAGGCGCCGCGTATCGTCGACCGTGACCGACACGCTGACCTCGGAGGTCGTGACCACGTCGACCGCCGTCTTGAAGCGCTCGAAGACCTCGAACAGACGGCGGAGAAAGCCGTGCGCCATCAGCATCCGCGTCGAGGTGATATCGATGACCGTGACGTTGCGCTTGCACGCAATCGCCGTCAGCTGGCCGTTGGCGGGGTGGCCGTCCGCCGTGATCACCGTGCCCGGATTCCCGGGCCGGCGCGAGTTCAGAATCCGGACCGGGATGTTCCTGCCAATGGCCGGCAGGATCGTGCTCGGGTGCAGGACCTTCGCGCCGAAATACGCGAGCTCCGACGCTTCGGCGAACGAGAGGCGCGGCACGAGCCGCGGCTCCGGCACGACGCGCGGATCCGCGGTCAGCATGCCGTCCACGTCGGTCCAGATCTGGATCTCCTCGACGTCGAGGCACGCGCCGAAGATCGCCGCGGAGTAATCCGATCCGCCTCGTCCGAGCGTCGTCGTCACGCCGCTGGCGCTGGCGCCGATGAATCCGCCAAGCACCGCGACCTGCCCGGCGTTCATCAGCGGCGCGACGTGCTGCCGCGCGCGCCGGCACGTCTCGTTCATCTCCGGCGCCGCGCAGGTGTGTTCCGCATCGGTGACGAGCACGAGGCGTGCGTCGACCCACGCGCTCGCGATGCCGCGATCCGCGAGCGCCGCCGCCACGATGCGGCTGCTGAGGATCTCGCCGGTCGCGACGACCGCGTCGAGCGATCGCGGCGACACCTCGCGCAGCACGGCGAGCGCGTGCACGAGGCCAATCAGCTCGTCGAATTCCGCGCGCACGGCGGCGAGCACGGCCTCCCGGCTCGTGGTCGTCACTGCGGACGCGACGCTCTCATGACGCTCGCCAAGCGCGCGCAGCGCCGACGCGGCCTGCTCCCCCTCGCCGGTCTCCGCCAGACGCGTCACATCGATGAGCCTGTCGGTGACGCCTGCGAGCGCGGACACGACGACGACTGGAGCGTGTTGCGCCTGAACGATGCCTATCAACCGGTTGATCGCGTCCGGATCGGCGACAGACGTGCCGCCGAACTTCATCACGACGCTCACGCTGGCGCTCCCTGACCTGTGTTCACAGCAGCCCTTCCCGGTGCATCAGCTCCGCGTTGAGAATCGCCGCGCCGGCGGCGCCGCGAATCGTGTTGTGCCCGAGCGCGATGAATTTGTAGTCGAGCACCGGGCACGGACGCAGGCGTCCGATGGTGATCGTCATGCCGTGATCGCGGCCGGCGTCGAGCGCCGGCTGCGGACGGTTCTGCTCGGGGAGATAGACGATCGGGTTCGGCGGCGCCGATGGCAGATCGAGCTCCTGCGGACGTCCCTTGAACGTGCGCCACGCGTCGAGAATCGCCTCGAGCTCGGGGCGATGCTCGAAGCCGACCGAGATCGATCCGGTGTGCCCGTTCTGCACGCCGACGCGTGTCGTCTGCGCGCTGATGACGATCGGATGAGGATCGACGCGGTTGCCGGACAGGCAGCCGAGAATCTTCTTCGTCTCCGTCTCGACCTTCTCTTCTTCGCCGCCGCCGATGTACGGAATGATGTTGCCGAGGATGTCCCACGACGCGACGCCGGGATATCCCGCGCCCGAGATCGCCTGCAGCGTGGTGATCGTCGTCTTCGTCAGCCCGAACTGACGGAGCGGCGCGAGCGCCATCGCGTGCACGACGACCGCGCAGTTCGGGTTGGTGACGATGCGCCCTTTCCAGCCGCGGACGGCGCTCTGCTCTTTCAGCAGCGCGAGATGGTCGGCGTTGACCTCGGGAATCAGCAGCGGCACATCCGTCTCCATCCGGTAGTTGCGCGAGTTGCTGACGATGGTGTGGCCGGCCTGCGCGAACGCGGCTTCGATCTCGCCGGCCACGGATGAATCGAGTCCCGAGAACACGAGCTGCGGCGCGCGGCCGGGTGTCGCCGGATTCACCATCAACTTCGACACGTCGTCGGGCAGCGGAGCGGCGAGCCGCCACGACGTCGCCTCGCGATACGGCTTGCCTTCCGATCGCTGGCTCGCGCCGAGCCACGTGACCTTGAACCACGGATGGTTCGCGAGGAGGGCGATGAACTGCTGGCCGACCATGCCGGTTGCGCCGAGGATCCCGACTTCGATCGCTGACATGAGATCTCCCCTGAAAAACAAAAGCCGACGCGGTGTGAACCGTGTCGGCTGGGTGGTCGCCCGATTGAACTGACTCTCAGCGTTCGAGCACACATCCTCCGACACGGTTGGCCCGCTTTCGGGTCAGGCGCTTTCGCGTGTCGGTCGTGAACGTCATGAGCGACGCAGTATACCATGCATTCCATGCTTGAGTTTCTGTTCCACGCCTGGGAGCGCCGGCTCGCGGCGGCAACGAGCGATCGCGTGGTGCGGCCGTTCGACTGGGGGCTCGACTGGATCCCGTCGAACGGTCATCGCCCCGATGCCGCCGCCTTCGCGCCGGAGGCGCTTCGGCGAGCCTCGCCGAAGCTTGTCGGCTTCGCAGGCGAGCGGACGCGGGCCGCCGCCGACATCGTCGGCGACTGGGTCGCGCAGGTGATGGCCGACACCGATGCGTTCTTCACGCCGGCGCCGACGACCGATTACACGATGCGCGGCGATCTCTTGACGTTCCCGAGCGCGCTCGTCACGCCGCATCCCGCAAACAACACGGTGCATTGCCGGTACTTTCCCGCGCGTGACGCGCGAGCGGGGGCGGGGCGCCGCGAGCAAATGAGAAAAGGTCCGGCGGTGCTCGTCCTCCCGCAATGGAATGCCGCCTCCGACGCGCACGTCGGCCTGTGCCGGCTGCTCGCGTGGAACGGCATGAGCGCGCTGCGGCTCACGCTGCCGTATCACGATCGCCGCATGCCGCCCGAGCTCCATCGCGCCGACTACATCGTCAGCGCCAACGTCGCGCGGACGCTGCAGGTGTGCCGGCAGGCGGTCCTCGACGCACGGCGCGCGATCGCGTGGCTCGCGACGCAGGGCCACGATCGCATCGGCATTCTCGGCACGAGCCTCGGCTCATGCCTTGCGCTGCTGACGACGGCGCACGAGCCGCTGATTCGCGCGGAAGCGTTGAATCACATCTCGCCGCATTTCGCCGACGTCGTCTGGCGCGGCCTGTCGACGCGGCACGTGCGCGAAGGGCTCGACGGTCACGTGGAGCTCGATCTGCTGCGCGCGCTCTGGAAGCCGATCAGCCCGCGCTGGTATCTCGAGCGCGTCCGCGATCGGCAGACGCTGCTCGTCTACGCGCGCTACGATCTCTCGTTCCCCGTCGATCTGTCGGAGGATCTCGTGCGCGCGTTTCACGACCTGCGCGTGCCGCACGAGGTCGCCGTGCTGCGCTGCGGCCACTACAGCACCGGCAAGACGCCCTTCAAATTCGTCGATGGCTGGATCCTGACGCGGTTTCTCAAAAACGCGCTCTCGCGCTGAACGCTTCGCGATCTCCGTTCTGGA
>DASYQZ010000015.1:0-46436 GCA_036004865.1 Vicinamibacterales bacterium | reverse complement strand
ATCATCCGGATGTAGTCGGCGTGCGCCGCGAGCGACGGCGTGATCTCGCGGACGTACCCGACTGTGAACTGATGCGCGTAGGGCTGTTTCCGATCGGGCGAGTCGAAGATCACGACGCCGTCGTTCTTCACCGGCACGCCGGGCGAATAGAGCCGGTCGAGCATCGCGCGGTTGAGGAACGGACCGTTCACGAGGAACGGATCGGTGGGCAACCGTCCCGCGCTCGGACCCGGGTCGGCGGCGTTGGTCGGGAACTGGACGACGGCCGATGATGTGAACTTGCCGAATTCCAGCGTGTCGTCGACCGCACCCAGAATCGTGCGGTTGTAGAAAACTCCGTATCCACCGCGCACCAACGACTTGCCGGCTTCGTCGAGCGTGTGGGTGAAGTTCAGACGCGGCCCGAAGTTGTTCTTGTCGACGGGATACTTGTTGGCGGAGAAGAGCGGATTGCCCGTCTCGTCGATCGGGATGATCTCGAGATCGTAGCGAAGACCAACGCCAATGGTCGTCCTTGGACTGACCCGCCACTTGTCCTGCGCGAAGAATTCGTACGTGTGATTCTTGATGAACTCGTTGAACGTCCCCGTCCGAATGGTCAATCGTTCGGGATAGGTCCGCGGGTTCGCGGGATCGAACGGCAGATCCGTGTTGAACCTGAACGTGCCGTTCGAATTGACCTGCGACACGCGCCGCAGTTCCGTATTGTTGTACCGGAAGCCGAACTTCATGTCGTGATCGCCCTTTTTGCCTGGGACGAACCACGAGTAGTCGTCCTCGATCTGGTAGTTGGAATCCCATGGGCCCTGCGACTCGGTGCTCGCCTGCAGCAGGAAGTTCAGATTATCGAGCTGAGGCGGGCACAAGGCCTGCTGGCTCTCGGCCTCTTGTCCGAACGTGAATCCCTGCCAACCGCTGACGGAGCCTTGGGCGCGGGAGCACGCGTTGCCGTGCCACCAGTGTTCCCACGTTCTCGCCACGCGGACGGTGTTGACGCGCGAGTTGCTCAGTACGCTCGTCAGGGTGCCGACGGCCGTCTGATCCAGATCGGTCTCGTCTGAGGTCGACTCCGGCGTTTGACGGGTTCCGACGATGGGGTGCTGCGGCGCCCACTCTCGCAGCCAGCGGACCGCCCACGTGTTGTTCGCGTTGATCTGGTGGTCGAAGCGCACGAGCGTGTTCCAACTGGTGCGATCCTCGGCGAGCGAGAAGTCCAGCGACGGCCGTGTCTGGAACGTGCGCGTCCGGTTCGGGTTGTCCACCTGCCGCTCGAGGCTGACGAAGAAGTGGGCCTTGTTCCTGACGATCGGGCCGCCGATCACGCCGCCCCAGTCCCGCTTCGTGGTCGTCGGTTTCACGAGGTTGCCCTGTTTGACGAGGACATCCGCGGCCGTCAGCTTGTTGCTGACCCCTTCCCAGAACAACACGCCTTTGAACTGGTTGGTCCCCGATTTGGTGACGGCGTTGACGATGGCGCCGCTCGCGCGGCCGAACTCGGCGTCGTACATGCTCGTCAGCACCTGGAACTCCTGAATCGCTTCGAGCGGTGTGCGCACCTGCGCGCCCGCGCTGGTGCCGAGCGCGTCGTCGGCGTTGTAGCCGCCGTCAACCGCGACGTTGTTGTTCTGGGTGGTCTGCCCAGACGCCACGATCGTGTCGTTGCCCATCTGGTTGGAGGGCGCGAACTGCACGCCGGGCAACAGCGAGACGGTCGCAAAATAGTTGCGATTCATCGCTGGCAGCTCGCTCAGCTCGTCGGTGCCGATGTTGCCGCCGACTTTGGCGCTCGTCGTGTCGACCAGCGGCGATTCAGCGGTGACGCGCACGGTTTCTTCGAGCGTGCCGACCACCATCGTCACGTTGATGGTGAGCGTTTTGCCGACCGCCAGAATAAGGCCGCCGCGCTCGAAGTTCTTGAAGCTCGCGAGCTTCGCGGCGATCTTGTAGCGCCCGGGGATCAATTGCGGCGCGAAATAGTTGCCGTCAGGGCCGCTGACGATTTCGCGATACACGCCGCTCTCTTCATTGGTGATGACGACCGTCACGCCCGGCAGGACGCCGCCTTGTTCGTCGACGACGCGTCCACCGATTTCGGCCGTGCCTTGTTGAGCGAGAGCAGGTAGAGCTGCGGCGAGAACGAATGTCAGGACGGAGCCGACCCATGGTATGCGCATCTGCGGCCTCCTCGAGAGACGGGTTGCCGGATATATGAAAACGAATCGCGACGGGTATAAGAGAATTCTCAGCGCGGATTAGACAACCGCCTGCACCGTGAAGCAATCGAATTCGGGATAAGGATTCTGCAAAAATGTGCAGTAAAGTGTCGCGAACCAACCGGTTGGAACCGCGTTCGGAAGGGAGCCTGTGATGACATGCGGTCTCGCGCATGCGCTGTTGGCATCGATGTTCATCGCCACGGCGACCACGCTCGCCGGCGCTCAGGGCAGTGCAACCTCCTCCATCTCCGGCGTCGTGAAGGACAGCGGCGGCGGCGTCATTCCTGGCGCGAGCGTCGTCGTCACCAGTAACGCGACCGACACCAGGTTCGAAACCATCACGAACAGCACAGGCGCCTACTCGGTTCCCGCCTTGCCGGCCGGGACCTACACGGTGTCCGCATCGCTGGAGGGATTCAAGACGGCGGTGATTACCGACGTCCGTGTGCAGCTGGGCATCCCGACCACGGTCAACACGACGCTCGACGTCGGCAATCTGGTGGAGACCGTCACGGTGACGGGCGCCGGCGCCGAGCTCATCAACACGCTGACGCCGGCGGTTGCCGCGACACTCAACGTGGAGCAGATTGCCGCGATCCCGACACCGACGCGCAACGCGCTGAATGCGGTGACGTTTCTCGTGGGCGTGAATACACCGGGCGGCATGCGCGGGTCGACCGTGAATGGGCTGCCCGAGTCGTTCATCAACATCACGATGGACGGCGTGAGCAACAACGACACGTTCAACAAGTCGTCTGACGGGTTCTTCGCGCCCGTCCGGCCGCGGCAGGACGCCATCGAGGCGGTGACGGTGACCTCCGCGGCCGGCGGCGCAGACGTCGGCGGTCACGGCGCGATCAGCATCAATTTCGTGACGCGTTCGGGGACCAACCGGTACATGGGCAGTGCCTACGAGTATTTCCGGCATCCCGCGCTGAACACGAACTACTGGATCAATCGAAAGGACGGCTTCGAGAAAAACGACGTGCGTCTCAATCAGTTCGGCGCGCGCCAGGGCGGCCCGATCGAGTTTCCCGGTCTGTACGACGGCCACAGTAAGGCGTTCTTCTTCGTCCACTACGAGCGGACGCAAGTGCCGAATTCGATTACGCGCGTGCGCACCACGCTGCACCCCAGAGCGCAGGACGGCTGGTTCCGATATACCGCGACGGTGGGCGGGCAGCAGGTCGTTCGCGAAGTGAACGTGCTGGATCTCGCCAGAACGAACGGGCAGATTGCCACGACAGATCCGGTTGTCATGCGCACGCTCGGCGCGATCACCGCCTCGCCGCAGAACACCGGTGCGCTCTACGAGTCGAGCGATCCGCTGCTCATGAATTATTCGTGGCTCAGTCCCGGCGATCTGTGGGAACAGCAGCCGGCGATCCGGATCGATTACAACCTGAGCGACAAGCACCGGTTGACGTTCACTTACAACCATTTCTTCGAGGATCGGAATCCGGATCATGTCAATTCGGACGATCGCCGGTTTCCCGGATCGCCGAACTACAGCCACACGACGGCGCGCCGGCCGACGCGCTCGTTCGCGCTGCGTTCCACGCTCACCTCGAACGTGGTGAACGAGCTGCGTGCGGGGATCACGCGAGGCGAACGGCTGTTCTTCGGCCAGAGCTCGAGCAACGGTCCACAGACGTTCGACGACTTGAACGGATATGCAATTGACTTCGACGCGAACATCGGTCTCACCAACTGGCACATTCAGAACACGCTGTCCTCGCGCAGCGGATATCAGTACACGTTCAACGATGCATTGAGCTGGCAGAAAGGCAAGCACAGCGTCAGCCTCGGCGGCGGCGCCTTTCTCGGTCGCACGTGGAGCGACTCACAACAGATGGTGCCGGGCATCAATCTGCGGTTCGATACGAACAACGATCCCGCCGCGGGCATGTTCACGACGGCGAATTTCCCTGGCGCTTCCGGCGCGCAGCTCACCGACGCCCGGGACCTCTACGCGTTGCTGACGGGCCGCGTGGGCTCGGTCACCGGACTGGCGACGCTCGATCCGGAGACGAACAAGTACAGCTATCTCGGAAACCGTCGCCGCGCCGGCAAGATGGACGTGTATTCGATCTACGGACAGGACTCGTGGCGTCTGACGCCGACGCTCACGCTCAACGCGGGGCTGCGGTGGGACGTGCAGCTGCCGTTTTCACCGGTGAACGACACGATGACGACGGCGAGCCTGGCCGATGTCTGCGGCGTCTCTGGTCTTGGATCCGGCGGCCTCTACAGCGCCTGCAACTTCTACGCGCCCCGTTCGAGCGGGGGCAAGACGCCCGAGTTCCAACAGTTCAAGACAGGACAGCCGGGGTACAACACCGACTGGAACAACGTGGCGCCGAACGTCGGCGTCGCCTGGCGGCCGCACGTGGAAAGCGGCTGGCTTCGTGCGCTGCTCGGCGATCCGGAACAGGCGACGCTGCGCGCCGGATATTCCGTTGCGTACGAGCGTCAGGGGCTTGGCGTGTTCACTGGCATCTTCGGACCGAACCCGGGCTCGACGCTCAGCCTGACGCGCGATCTCAATACCGGCCTGGTCGGTCCGGGCGAGCGATGGCCGGTTCTGCTGCGGGAGACGAACCGGCTGTTTCCGGCGTCGTTTCCCGAAACGCCGACCTTCCCGATTCCGATTCGACCGAACCGCGCCGACACGGTCACCGCATTCCATCCCGACATCCAGGTGGCATCCGCACGCTCGTGGACCGTCGGTCTCCAGCGCGCGCTGACGAAGGATATGGCCGCCGAAGTGCGATACGTCGGCACGCGCGGCGTCAATCAGTGGTCGTCGCTCGACTACAACGAGCGGAACGTCATCGAGAATGGCTTCCTCGACGAATTCAAGCTCGCGATGGCCAACCTTCAGGCCAATAACGTCGCGGGCGGCAACCGTGTCGGATCATTCGCGTATTTTGGTCCCGGCACCGGGACGTATCCGCTGCCGGTCTATCTCGCCTATCTGAACGGCAGCCGCGACGCCGCGAATCCGGCCGCGTACGCCGGCGGCGCAGCCACGTGGGCGAACACGACCTTTACGCAGCGGCTCGTTCGCACGAACCCGAATCCAAACAGCGTCAGTGGAGCGAACAATGCGCTGCCCACTGGAACGAACAACAACGCCGCACGGGATTTGGACGATAACCTCACCCGCCGGACCAATGCATTGGCGGCCGGCTTGCCCGCCAATTTCTTCGTCGTGAATCCTGATGCCAACCAGGTGAATGTGACCGACAGCGGCGCCTACAGCGACTATCACGCGCTGCAGTTCGAGCTTCGCCGGCGGCTGTCGCGGGGTCTGGCCTTCAACGCCAGCTATCAATATGCGCTCGAAGGAGGCTCGTCGTTTCTCGGCTTCCATTTCGGGCGCGCCATGAACGAGGCCAACGCCAGCATCCGCCACGCGATCAAAACGCAGTGGGACTGGATGATTCCGGTCGGCCGCGACGAGCGCTTCGGCCGCAACCTCCCTGCTGTTCTCAACGCCATTCTCGGCGGCTGGCAGTTCAACGGAGCCGGGCGCATTCAGGCGCGGACGGCGAACTTCGGCAACGTGCGGCTCGTGGGCATGACGAAGGAAGAAGCGCAGAAGCTGTACAAATTCGCCGTCCGCGTCGATCCGTTGACCGGCGTGCAGACGATCTTCACGATGCCGGACGACGTCATCCTGAACACGCGGCGCGCGTTCAGCGTGAGCACGACGTCGCCGAGCGGCTATAGCGACCTCGGGGCGCCGGAAGGGCGCTACTTCGCGCCGGCCAACAGCGCGGACTGCATCCAGCTCAAAGCCGGCGATTGCGCGCCTCGGACGCTCATCCTCATCACGCCGTTCTTCACGCGCTTCGACATCGGCATCACGAAGAAGTTCACGATCAAGGGCAACACGAGCTTCGAACTGCGCGCCGACGTGTTGAACGTGTTCGACAACATCAACTTCACCGTCACCGACGGCTCTCGCTGGCCCGGCGCCGGCGCGACGATTTTCCAGACCAACGAGGCCTACCGCGATCCGAACACGACGTTCGATCCCGGCGGCCGTCTGGGTCAGCTCGTGTTCCGGTTGAATTGGTGACCCCGGAGAAACTACAAGACGTTCTTCGTGTCTTCGTGCCTTCGTGGTTGCATTTCCGTCGGTGATTTCAAGTTCGGCGAGGGAGAATTTGGGAGAGCTTGGTCTCGACCTGGAAGTATCTAAGCAAATTCCCAAAACGACCCGAGCGCGCGCTTCGTTTGTTCGACTGCCTCTCGTCCGCGGCTCGACGCAATGCCGCTGGAGGGCCACCGCGGCTCGGATGCCGGCTCGCTGAGCGTTTCGATGACGCCGTCAATCGACGCCGCCAGCGCCTGCAGGTCGTAGCCGCCCTCGGTGACGAGCACGATTCTCCCGCGACAGCACGCCTCCGCCACGCCACCGAGCGCCATCGTCATCGCGGCGAATCCGGGCGTCGTCACGCGCATGCCGCCGAGCGGATCGCGCTCGTGCGCGTCGAATCCGGCCGACACGAGCAGCAGGTCGGGCGCGAACTGCCGCAGGACGGGAATCACCACGTCATCGAACACGATCCGATAGTCCTCGTCTGTCGCGCCGACTTCGAGCGGCAGGTTGACCGTGAATCCGCGGCCGGCGTCGCGGCCGATTTCGTCCGCCGCGCCGGTGCCGGGATAGAACGGGTACTGATGCGTCGAGATGTAGAGCACCGTGGGATCGGATTCGAAGATGTGCTGCGTCCCGTTGCCGTGATGGACGTCGTAGTCGACGATCGCGACTTTCGCGGCGCCCTGCGCGCGCGCGTGCGCCGCCGCGGCGGCGACGTTGTTATAGAGACAGAAGCCCATCGCGCGGTCGCGCTCGGCGTGGTGGCCGGGCGGCCGCACGAGCGCCATGGCCGCACGCGCCGATCCGCGCATCGTCCGATCGACCGCATCGAGCGCCGCTCCGGCTGCGAGCAGCGCGATCTCCTGCGACTCCGGCGACGTGTACGTGTCAGGATCCAGCTTCATCGCGCGGCCGGCCGTGCTCTCGATCAGCCGCAGATACTGATCGTCGTGCACGCGCGCGAGCTCCTCGGCGGTTGCCGGCCGCGGCTCGATCACGTCGGTGCCGCGCTCCCGCCAGCGGTTCGCGACGACGTCCATCACCTCCGAGCGTTGGGGACGCTCCGGATGGCCGGGCGGCGTCTGGTGCTCCGCAAAACGCTCGGAGTGAATCAAGACGATCGACATGCGGCGCAGCTTACTCCAGTGGCGTGTCCACGCCGATCAAGGACCACCTCGCGGGCGGGGCCCGGCTGGCTGCGTTGCTCCTCCCTCACAGACTCCCGGTATGCTCGGTCGTCGCGCGCCGCGATGTGGTCCTTGTTCAGCGTGGACTCGCCACCAGGTGTTACGCTACGCGGCATGGTTATGTGGCGCCGGCCGGCATCGACGTGGGATGCACTCGGTCGCGCGAACGCATTCGGCGCCGTGCTCACCCGCGACGGCCAGCTCGCCTCGTGGGATGCCGTCGACTTCTTCGCGACCGGCAGCGCCGAGGCCGCTCGATTCGTCGCCGATCTGCGCGCGCTCGTGCCGGCGGCGTCATACGCGCGCGCGCTCGACTTCGGCTGCGGCGTCGGTCGCGTCACGCGCGCGCTCGCCGACTACTTCGACGAGGTCGTTGGCGTCGACGCCGCCGCGTCGATGATCGATCGCGCCCGCTCCCTCGACGCCGAGCGCCGATGTTCGTTCATCTTGAACGAAGCCCGCGATCTGAGACGATTCCCGACCGGCACGTTCTCCGTCGTCTACTGCCGGCTCGTCCTGCAGCACATCCGGCCGGCGCTGGTGCGCCGATACATTCCGGAGCTCGTGCGCGTGCTCGCGCCGGGCGGGGCGCTGATGTTCCAGTTGCCCGGCGTCATCGGCGTCGATCCGGAACAGGGACTCGGCCGCGTCCCTCTCGTCGCTCACCTCAAACGTCGCGTGCCGTGGTCCGCGGCCGTCGCCTGGCGGCGCATCAAGTGCCGGCTCAGCGCGAAGAGCCAGGCGTCGCAGATGACGATGTTCGGGATGTCGCCGCACGAAGTGCTCACGCTCATCGCCAGCGCGGGCGGGCGCGTGCTCGACGTCCGTCCCGATTCCAGTCACGGCTGCGACAGAGTCCGCGGGTGCGAGTACTGGGTCACGCGGTGACGTCATTGCGGATTGAGGATTGCGGATTGCGGATTTATTGCGGATTGGAGATTTGTTGCGAATTGCGGATTCGTTCCGGACGATCAGATCTCACATCAATCGGCAAATCTCCACTAAATCCTCAATCCCATAAATCGGCAAATCTCCAATAAATCCGCAATCCGCAATCCTCAATCCGCAATGGCTAATGCCGAGCGCCGACGCGTCGTCTCAAATCGGCTTCGAACGCCGGGAACGTCACGCCGAAGCGTTCGATGGCCTGCTCGAGGCTCTGGCCTGCGTCGAGATCCTGAAGCAGCAGGCCGACGCCCGAGAGACCGATTCGATCGATCAGCGCTCGCGTCGCAAACGCGCTCTCTTCGTACGCGAGCGCCGCCTGGGCCGCGGTGAGCCCGGTGAAACTCGTGCGCAGCACGTCGAGCGGGACGAACACGTGCGCCGCGGCGAGCCGCCGCTCGGACCGGCGGCCGTCGCGTCCTTCGAAGTGCATCGCGAGCCCCTCGTTCAGCCAGACGGGAAGGTTGCGCGCCGCAAGGCTCTTCAACATCGCGTGCGTGAGCTCGTGGGTCAACACGCGATCGAATTCCTGCAGATTCTTTGACGCCCCGCGGACCGGCATCCGCACCTGACCGTCGAATCCGCCGCCCGACCACTCGGGCGCGCCGGTGATGTCGCGAAACTGACGTTCGGAATACAGGATGACGTTGATGGGCGCCGACGGGTACGCGCCGAGGCCCTTGCCAATCCGCCAGAAGGCGGCGCCCAGCACGCTCGTTGCGCGGGCGGCGAGCTTCTCCTGTACGGGTCCGTCGAACATGATCGCGAAGCGATCGTCCTTGAGCGATTGTGAGCTCTGAGGCAGCGCGGCTTCGGAGCGCCAGGCGTCGAGCCGCTCCCGGATCGCCAGATTCGCCGGCGCATACGCCAACACGCGCTCGTAGGTTTTGATCGCGAGATCGAGGTCGCCTTCGTGATAGGCAATCTCGCCGAGGATTGCCGCCGCCTGCGTCAGCCGCGCGTCATACTGCAGCGCCTGCTTGAGGAGCGACATGGCGTCCTGCTCCCTGCCCTGCAGGTGGGCGGCGACGCCGGCTCCAAAGAGCAGCCGCGGGTCTTGAGGGTCTCGCGCCAGTGCTGTTCGGAAGACCGAGGCGGCCGTGTCGGCATCCCCGTTCTGAATCGCCTGAAATCCTGTTTCCAATGGATTCGACGATGATGACTGCGCGCGTGAAGGCGGGGCCACCACGAGCATCAAGACGATGAACAGCGCGACGCGTGTGGGTGACATGGGGCGGTCACAGGCAAGCCGCGTGCCCGGAGCGCGTCCGCCATTTCAACGAGAATCGACGTGACGGTGACAGATTCGTGCGAACCCGATCAATCCCGTGATTCGATCATCGAGCACGCGCGAGCTTCGAGCGCATAAAGGCGCTGCTCGAGCAGTTGCCGCGATTGTTCGATCGCACCTTCGTCAGCGTCACCGTCAACCGTGAGCGGTTCGCCGATCGCGATCGCCGCGGTCGCGTACGGCTTCGGAATCTGCGTGCGGTCCCAGCTTCGCGCGGTCCAGTAGCGATTCGCTTCGATGTGGAACGGCAGAATCGGATTGCCGGTCGCTTTCGCGAGCCACACCGCGCCCGGCTGCGCGACGCGTGCGGGCCCGCGCGGGCCGTCGACGGTGAACGCCGCTGGCTTCCCCGCCGCCATGTCGCGCTTCAATTGCAGCAGCGCGCGCTTCGCACCGCGCGACGTCGACCCGCGCGCGGTGCCGTAGCCGAACCGCTCGATGATGCCGGCGATCCATTCGCCGTCGAAGTTCTCGCTGGTGATGACGACGATGTTGCGGCGGCGGAAGTAGTAGGTGGCGGGAAGAATGCGGCCGTGCCAGAACGCCATGATCGGCTGGCGGCCGGCGCGCACGACAGCCTCGTAGTGCTCGTCGCCTTCGGCGCGCCAGCGAAGCGACGATCCCAGGAGCGCGACGAGCGGGTACCCGACCGTCGAGATGAGCCTCGCCTTCACGCGCTGCGCGCGCGAGGCACGCCAACTTACCAAGTTACCAACTTACCAACTTGCCAATTTCACATGCCATCGTACTGCGGCCCGCCACCGCCTTCCGGCGGCACCCACGTAATCACCTGGTACGGGTCCATGACGTCGCAGGTCTTGCAATGCACGCAGTTGGACGCGTTGATTTGCAGTTTCGTGCCGCTGCCGTCGCTCACCATCTCGTACACGTTGGCCGGACAGAAGCGCTGGCAGGGGTTGCCGTACTCTTCCGTACAAATCGTGTGACAGACGTCCGTGTGAACCAGCAAGTGCGCCGGCTGATCTTCGTCGTGACGCGTCCCCGAATAGTGCACGTTCGTCACCTTGTCGAACGTGAGCCGCCGATCGGGCTTGGCGGCGGACGCCACGTCGTCCGGCACTTCTCCTCCTCGCCGGTCGTAATACTCCGCGAGCGTCTCCATCCGCTCGTGTCCCGGCTCGCTGTGCATCGGACGCGGCCACCAGCCGCCGGTGACGAGCGCGAGCCCCGAGTAGGCCAGGCCGGCCAGCAGACCGTAGCCGAACGCCTGATGGACGTTGCGCATCGGATACAGCTCGCGCCGGATGGGCCCCTGGTCGATCTTCGTCTGGAACTGTTGAAGCCGCGTCGCAGACACGTCGCCGGCGCGAACGGCGTCGAAGGCCGTTTCGGCCGCCAGCATCCCGGATCGCATGGCCAGATGAATGCCTTTGAGCCGCATGGAGTTCATGAAACCCGCGGCGTCGCCGACGATGAGCGCGCCGTCCGCGTAGCAGCGCGGGATGGTGTACCACCCGCCCTCGGGCAGCGCCTTGGCGCCGTAGCGCACCATCTGCCCGCCGTCGAGCAGGCCTTGGACGAACGGGTGTTGCTTGAAGCGGTTGAACGCGAGATGCGGGTCGAACATCGGATCGCGATAATCGAGGCCGGCGACGAAGCCGAGCGAGATTGCGCCAGGCTCCATCGCGTAGATGAAGCCGCCGCCGAACTCTTCCAAGCGCAGCGGGTAGCCCATCGTGTGGATGACAGTCCCAGCCTGCAGGCGGCCGGGCGGCGCTTGCCACAACTCTTTGATGCCGAGCGCGAACAGTGGCGGATGGACGCCGGCGCCGAGGCGCAGCCGTCGCATCAGCACCTTGGTCAGGTTGCCGCGGACGCCGTCGGCGAAAATCGTCACTTTCGCGCGGATGTCGACGCCAGGGTCGAAGGTCGCCTTCCGCTGGCCGTGCTTGTCGATGCCGCGGTCGCCCGTCCGCACACCGACCACCGTGTCGCCCTCCAGGAGGACATCGACGCCTGAAAAGCCGGTGAACACGTCGATGCCCTCGGCTTCGACGAGACCGGCCAGCCATTTGACGAACTTGTTCAGCGAGATGATGTAGTTGCCGTGGTTGCTGAGCGGCGGCGGCGTGATGGGAAACTTGATCTTGCTGTTTCGAGTGAGGAAGTAGACGCGATCTTCGCGCACCGGCGCGGCGAGCGGCGCGCCTCTCGACTCGAAATCGGGCACGAGGTCGCGCAGGCTGGACGGATCGAGCACGGCACCCGACAGGATGTGCGCGCCGGCTTCGCGCGCCTTCTCGAGCACGGAGATCGACAGCGGCGCGTTGCCGGCCGCCTTCTGCAGCTGCGCGAGACGCAGCGCCGCCGACAGCCCCGCCGGCCCGCCTCCGACGATCAGCACGTCAACGTCGAGCGTTTCGCGTTCCGTCACTTCTGGAGCTCCGCCACGATAGCCGGCACAATCTCGAACAGATCGCCGACGATCCCGTAATCGGCCACCTCGAAGACCGGCGCGTCGGGATCCTTGTTGATGGCGACGACGGTGTTCGATCCCTTCATGCCGACGAGGTGCTGGATGGCGCCGGAAATGCCGAGCGCAACGTACAGCTTTGGCGCAACCGTCTGCCCCGAGCTGCCGATCTGGCGTTCCATCGGCAGCCAGCCGGCATCGCAAATCGGGCGCGACGCGGCGATCTCGGCGCCGAGCGCGTCTGCCAGTTTTTGCGCAACCGCGATGTTCGACTGCTCCTTGATGCCGCGGCCGACCGATACGATGCGCTCGGCCTGCGACAAGTCGACCGCCTGCTTCGCCTCCTGAAACGGCGCTTCCGGTTTCTGGCGGATTGCGGAGGAGTCGACGTTCACCGTCAGCGCGCGGGTGGGCGACGGCGTTGCCCCTTTCGCGACCTGGTCGATGCGATACGCGCCGATCTGGAACGTCACGAAATGCGGCGCGGGTCCCTGCGGCACGACGTCGGCGGTCAGCTTGCCTTGAAACATCGGGCGGACGAACGACGGCCCGCTGCCAGGCTTGATGGCCGTCACGTCGGTGAGGAGCGCGCGGTCGAGGCGCGCGGCGAGCTTCGGCGCGAAGTCGCGCGTCTGATACGTGTGCGGCAGCAGCACGTACGCGGGCGACAGTTGACCGATCGCATCCTGCAGCGCCGCGGTGTACCCGTCGGGCGTGTAGGGCTCGAGCGCCGCGTGCTCGAGGGTGACGACCTCTTTCACCTGCGCCGCCGCGAGCTCGTTGGCGACGCCGCTCGTGTTGGCGCCCGGCACGACAATCGCGATCGGCGCGCCCGATGCGCTCGCAAGCTGCTGCGCACCGACGATGGTTTCCCACGTCGCGCGATTCAGTTTTCCTTCGCGTTGTTCGGCAATGACCAGGATCACTTGTCTTCTTTTTTTGCACTGGCGGCGGGGCCCTCCACCTCCGCTCGCATCCAATTCGCGCGAGCTACGGTGGACCCGCCGTAGCCTTGGCGAAGGCGGGCACCCCTAGTACCGCGAGCTGCCGCTGATACCACGGGCGCTGCTGTCGAGAGCCTTTCGCTGCTTCTCAAATCACTCTCGCCTCATCTCTCAGCTTTTTGACCAGCTCCTTCGCTGCTTCAGCCGGCGATCCACTGATCATCTGCGTCTTTTTGCCCTTTTCGGGAACATACAGGCTGACGATTTTCTGCGTGGGCGATGCGGACGCGGGCGCGGCGGCTTTTCGAATCTCTTTCTTCTTCGCCGCCATGATCCCCTTCAGCGTCGCGTAGCGAAGCTGGTTGATGCCGCTCTGGATCGTCAACACGGCCGGCAGCGGCATGGCGACCCATTGGAACCAGCCGCCCTCCAGCTCGCGTTTGACTCGCAGGCTCGCGGCCTGGACTTGAACTTCCATGATGATCGTCGCGTGCGGGAGGCCGAGCTTCTCCGCGAGGATGACGCCCACCTGCGCGAAGCCCTGATCGTCGGACTGCAGGCCGGTGAGGATGAGATCGAACTTCTCGTCCTTCATCGCCGCGGCGAGCGCGCTGCTCGTGACGAATGCATCGGCGCTCGCGAGCCCATCGTCTTCGACGTGAATCGCCCGGTCGGCGCCGCGCGCGAGCGCTTCGCGGATGACCTGCGCGACGCGCGCCGGCCCGGCCGAACACACGACCACCTCGCCGCCGTGCTTCTCCTTCAGCCGCAGCGCTTCCTCGAGCGCGTAGGCGTCGGGCTCGTTCATCTCGAAGTTGGCGTCCTGATCGCGAATCCAGGTTTTATCGTCGTTGAGCCGCGGATGCCATTCGCGGCTGGGCACCTGCTTGATGCAGACGGCAATTTTCATAGGCTCACGACATTCAACGCACAGCTCGCCGAACACGCAGAGAACACCCGGTTCTGCGGGTTCCGCGGGTTCTGCGTTGATCGCTGGAGTTCATGCCTCGAAGCGCTTGAAGAGCAGCGCGGCGTTCGTGCCGCCGAAGCCGAACGAGTTCGACAGCGCGTACTCGATCGGCATGCGGCGCGCCTGGTTCGGCACGTAGTCGAGATCGCACGCCTCGTCCGCGCAGTCCAGGTTGATGGTCGGCGGCGCGATCTGGTGGTGGACCGCAAGGATCGAGATGCCCGCCTCGAGGCCTCCGGCCGCGCCGAGCAAATGTCCGGTCATCGACTTGGTGGACGACACGGCGACCTTCTTCGCCAGGTCGCCAAAGCAGCGCTTGATGGCGATGGTCTCGACCTTGTCGCCGTGCGGCGTCGACGTGCCGTGGGCGTTGATGTAGTCCACCTGGCCGGGCTCGACGCCCGCGCTCTTCAATGCGGCGCGCATCACACGGTACGGGCCGTCGCCGTCTTCGGAGGGCGCGGTGATGTGGTACGCGTCCGCGGACATGCCGTAGCCGACGACCTCCGCGTAGATGTGCGCGCCGCGGCGCCGGGCGAACTCGAGCTCTTCCAGAATCACGACGCCGGAGCCTTCGCCGATGATGAACCCGTCGCGGTCCTTGTCGAACGGCCGGCTGGCGCGCGCCGGCTCGTCGTTGCGCGTCGAGAGTGCGCGCAGCGCGCCGAAGCCGCCGACGCTCATGGGCGTGATGGCGGCTTCCGATCCGCCGGCGATCATCACGTCGGCGGCGTCGCGGCGGATGACCTCGTACGCATCGCCGATCGCGTGCGCCGACGCCGAGCAGGCGGTGCACGTCGCGGCGTTCGGGCCCTTCGCGCCGAAGCGAATCGACAACTGACCGGCGGCCAGGTTGATGATCGCGGACGGAATGAAGAACGGCGAGATCTTGCGGGGACCGCCCTCGAGCAGCGCCTTGTGCTCGCGCTCGATCGTGCTGAATCCCCCGATGCCCGACCCGATGGACACGCCGACGCCCGGCGCGATCTCGGGCGTCACCTTCAGCGACGCGTCGTCCATCGCGAATTGCGACGCCGCAATCGCGTACTGGATGAAGGCGTCCATCTTCTTGACGTCCTTCTTCTCGATGAACTGCAGCGGGTCGAAGCCGCGGACTTCACCGGCGATGCGCGTGGCGAACTGCGACGCATCGAACCGGGTGATGGTGTCGATGCCGCTCCGGCCGGCGACAAGGCCCGCCCAGTTGATTTCGGTTCCGATGCCGAGCGACGACACCAGGCCGATGCCGGTGACGACGACACGTCGTCTCGTGGTCATGTTTTCATGGCCCTACTTCTTGGCCTTCGCGTGGGACTCGATGTACTCCACGGCTTCCTTCACGCGCGTGATCTTCTCGGCATCCTCGTCCGGGATCTCGATCCCGAATTCCTCCTCGAACGCCATGACGAGCTCGACGGTGTCGAGGGAGTCGGCGCCCAGGTCGTCGACGAACGACGCATCCGGCGTCACTTCTTCTTCGTCCACGCCGAGCTGCTCCACGATGATGCTCTTCACTTTGTCGGCTACAGCCACTGCGACCTCCTACATGTACATTCCGCCGTTCACGGCCAAAACGTGCCCTGTAATATACGCTGCCTCGTCTGACGCAAGAAAGCACGCCGCCGCCGCCACGTCGTCGGACGTGCCGAGGCGGCCGAGCGGGATTTGCGCCGCCCAGTCGACCTGACCCTTCTCGCCGATCGCGCGCGTCATGTCGGTCTCGATCAGGCCGGGCGCGACGATGTTGACCGTAATCCCGCGCGACGCCACCTCGCGCGCCAGCGCCTTGGCGAAGCCAATCAGGCCGGCCTTGGACGCCGCGTAGTTCGTCTGGCCGGCGTTGCCCATCTGGCCGACGACCGAGCTGATCGCGATGATCCGTCCGCCGCGCTGCTTGAGCATCGGCCGCATCGCCGCCTGCGCCAGCACGAACGTCGCGGTGAGGTTCGTCGCGAGCACGGCGTCCCAGTCGTCGCGCTTCATCCGCATCAGCAGCTGATCGCGCGCGATGCCGGCGTTGCTCACCAGGATGTCGAGCCGGCCGTGACGGTCGACGATGGCGGCGGGCACGCGCGCGAGCGCGGCGGCGTCGGTCACGTCGACGCTGAGCGGCTCCGCGCGATGGCCCGCGCCGGTGATGTCGTCGACGCACGGCTGCGCGTGATCGCCGCGCGCGGCGGCGACGACCGTCGCGCCCTGCGCCGCGAGCCGCACGGCAATCGCGCGCCCGATGCCGCGCGACGCACCCGTCACGAGCGCGACCTTGCCCGACAGATCAAGCATCGGCGATCGGCGAGCGGCGATTGATGATCGATGATTCCACGTTGGCGAGATCGTCAGGACTGCCGAAACTGATTGCGGTCGTCGATTGGGCCCCGCGCCGGATCTTGCGCACGAGACCGCTCAAGACCGTGCCCGGACCCACCTCAACATACGTGGTGACGCCTTCCGACGCAAGACGCTCGACGACCGATTCCCATTGCACCGGCGACACGATTTGCCGAATCAACGCATCGATTGCCTCTTCCGCGGTGCGTTTCGGATGCGAGTCGACGTTGGCGACGATTGGAATGTGTGGATCGCCGGCCGCGAGCGCGCGCAGCTCCGGGGCGAGTCGGTGTTCGGCCGGCCTCATCAACGCGGTGTGAAACGGCGCGCTGACGCTCAGCGGGATGACGCGGCGCGCGCCGAGCGCCTTCGCCCGTTCGCCGGCGCGCCTGACCGCCTCGCGTGCGCCGCCGATCACGACCTGCCCCGCGCCGTTCAGATTCGCCGCGCTCACGACCTCGCCCTGCGCCGCGTCGGTGCAGGCCTGCGAAATCTGCGCGGCGTCGAGGCCGAGAATCGCCGCCATCGCGCCGTCGCCGGACGGCACCGCCTCCTGCATGTAGCGGCCGCGCCGGCGGACGATTCGAACCGCCTCGGCAAACGAAAAGGTGCCGGCCGCGACGTTCGCCGAGTACTCCCCGAGGCTGTGGCCGGCGACGAACGCCGGCCGGAATCCTCGCGACTCGAGCAGCCGGAACGCCGCGATGCTCACCGTGAGAATCGCCGGCTGCGCGTTCTCCGTCAGCGTCAACCGACCCTCCGGGCCCTCGAAGATGAGGCGGCTGAGCGCCTCGCCGAGCGCGGCGTCCGCTTCCTCGAACGTCGCGCGGCAGACGGGATATGCATCGGCGAGCGCTTTCCCCATACCGACGCTTTGCGATCCCTGGCCTGGAAATATCGCGGCGACACTCATCGCAGGCTCGCGGGACCGCTCGTGTGAGGCGCCGCGGCTGCGGCGATGTCCTGCTCGACGCGCTCGATGAACTGATTGGCGGCGAAGCGATAGGCCATCGCGACCGCGTTGCGCACCGCTTTCGCGCTCGAGCGGCCGTGACCGACGATCGTAATGCCGGCGACGCCCACGAGCGGCGCGCCGCCGTACTCGGAGTAGTCGACGCGGCGGCGGAAATCGCGCAGCGATCGGCGGGCCAGCAGCGACCCCACGCGCGTCCTGATACTGCTCGACAGCCCGGCCTCGATCATCTCCACGAGCCCTTCGCTGATCTTCAGCGCCACGTTGCCGGTAAAACCGTCGCACACGATGACGTCGGCGTCGCCGTTGTAGACGTGGCGCGCTTCGATGTTGCCGACGAACGCGAGCGGCGAGGCTTTGAGCAGCCGGTGCGCCTCGCGCGTCAGCTCGTTGCCTTTCGTCTCTTCCTCGCCGATCGACAACAGCCCGACGCGCGGCGACTCGACGCCGAGGCCGACGCGCGCGTACACGGTGCCCATCACGGCGAACTGCAGCAGATGCTGCGGCCGGCACTCCACGCTCGCGCCAACATCGAGAAGGATCGCCGGACGCGAGCGGGTGGGAATCGTCGCCGCCAGCGCCGGCCGATCGACGCCGGCCAGCATGCCGAAGACGCCGTGCGCGGCCATCACCGTCGCGCCCGTGTGTCCGGCACTGAAGAGGGCCGAAGCTTCCCCGCGCGCCACCATCTCGGCCGCCACTCTGATCGATGCACGCGGCTTGCGCCGCAGCGCCGCCGACGGCGACTCCGCCATCGTCACCACGTCGTCGGCTTCGACCAGGCGCACACGGGCCGGGTCGATGTCGCCGTGATCCGCGTCCTGCACGTGGCGCTGCAGCTCGCGATCGAGCACATCTTTCGCGCCGACGAGCGCGACGCCGAGATCGAAGTGCCGCGTCGCGGCGAGCGCGCCGTCGACGATGGGGGCCGCGGCGAAGTCGCCGCCCATGGCGTCAACTGCGATCCAGATCATCGACGCGCTGATGGATTGAAGCTGAGGGCTGGGTCACGCTGATAGCTGACAGCTGAGAGCTGACGGCTATTCCTCGTGGACCGCGCGAGCCTGCCGTCCGCGGTAGTACCCGCAGTTCGCGCAGACGCGGTGCGGCTGCTTCGGCTCGTGGCAGTGCGGGCACTCACTGAGCCCCACGGCCTTCAGCGCGTCGTGCGTGCGGCGCTTGGCCGTGCGCGTTTTCGAGTGTCGTCGTTTTGGATTCGGCATCTTTTCAGCTCTCAGCGGTCAGCGATCAGCTGTCACATCTCAGCCATCGGCTTTCAGCTTCTTCAGCGCGGCGAAGCGGGGATCCTCCCAGCCGCGCTCACAGTTGCAGGTTCCACGATTGAGGTTCGTTCCGCACACGGGACACAGTCCCTCGCACAAGTCGCTGCAGAGCGGCTTCATCGGCAGCGTCAGATAGAACTGCTCGCGCATCAAGTGGCCGAGATCGATCTCGTCGTTCTCGTAGAACGCGGTCGTGAGATCGTCTTCTTCGATCTGCCGTTCATCGTCGCCCGTGTTCAGCGCGTGCGGCTGATAGCGGAGATCGAACTCCACGTCGACCGGCGACTCGAACGGCTCGAGGCAGCGGCTGCACGTCAGCTCCAGCGTCGTCTTCAGCGTGCCCTTGAGCCGGAACTGCTGCTTGTCCTTGTCGATGTCGAAGGCCAGCCAGACCGGCGCCGCCACACGAAAGCTCTCCCGATCCGAGGCAAAGGCATCCGGGTCGTACCCCTTCTCATACCGCTCGCGCGCCGTCCGGATCTTGCCGAGATCGAGCCGCATGGAACCACTAAATATACCTTGAAGCAGGGATTCGGGACCAGGGAGCAGGGATTGGGCGTTCCCTAATCGGCGTTCCAGGGTTTGGGGATGAAGAGCGTCTCGAAGAGGCGAACGGCGTAGCGGTCGGTCATGCCTGCGATGAAGTCGCGCGTGGCGGCGTCGAGGCCTTCGGATTCGACCGTCCGGCGATCGAGGAACTGCTCGGGACGTTCGCGCACTTTTTCCCACAGGCCGCTCAGGATGTCGGTCGCTTTGCGGAACTCGGCGGTCGCGATCGTGTTCTCGTACACCGCTTCGAACAGAAAGCTGCGCAGCTCGAGCACGGCGCCGAGGATGCGCTCGCTCATGCGGATCTCGGTCAGATTCCCGGCGAGCGTTTCGGTGACGACGTCTTTGACGAGCGTGCCGATGCGCACCGACGCGGTCGGGCCGAGAATGGCGATGGGCTCGCGCGGCAGTTGATCGGCGTGCAGCAAGCCCGCTCTCGTCGCGTCGTCGATGTCGTGATTCACGTAGGCGATGAGATCCGCCACGCGCATGATCTGGCCCTCGGTCGTGCTGGCGCGGAGCTCGCCGGACACGCCCACCGGCGCGCCGGACTTCCCTTTCGAATGCTTCGCGATGCCGTCGCGTACTTCAAACGTCAGATTCAGGCCGCGGCCGTCGTTCTCGAGGACGTCGACGATGCGGAGGCTCTGCGCGTAGTGATTGAAGCCGCCGGGCATCAGGCGATCGATGACGCGCTCGCCGGCGTGGCCGAACGGCGTGTGCCCGAGATCGTGACCGAGCGCGATCGCTTCGGTCAGTTCCTCGTGCAGCCGCAGGACTTTGGCGATCGTCCGCGCGATTTGCGAGACCTCGAGCGTGTGCGTCAGCCGGGTGCGATAGTGGTCACCCGTCGGCGCGAAGAACACCTGCGTCTTGTGCTTCAGCCGCCGGAACGCTTTGCAGTGGATGATGCGATCGCGATCGCGCTGGAACGCCGGCCGGACATCGTCTTCGGTCTCGGGACGGAGCCGTCCGCGCGAATCGGCGCTCTTGGCCGCCTGCGGCGCCAGGATTTCGCGCTCGCGGGCTTCGAGTTGGTGCCGGAGACTGCTCATACGATCAACGCAGAACCCGCAGAAACCGCAGAGAAATCATACTCTGCGTGTTCTGCGTGCTCTGCGTTTACGCCGTAATCTCGTGAAGGAAGCTCGTCCCGTGCGCGAGCAGCCCGACGCCGAATACTTCAGCCAGCGTCTGTCCGACATCCGCGAAGGTGCGGCGCGTGCCGAGGTCGACGCCCGATCGCACGCGCGCGCCGGTCACCAGCAGCGGCACGTACTCGCGCGAGTGATCCGTGCTCGCCGTCGTCGGATCGTTGCCGTGATCGGCGGTCACGATCAGGACGTCATCGTCTCGCAGCCGCGGCAGCAGTGCGCCGAGCCGCGCGTCGAAGCGTTCGAGGTTCCGCGCGTAGCCTTCGATGTCGTTGCGGTGACCGTACTGTGTGTCGAAGTCCACCAGGTTCGTGAAGATGAGCCCGCGTTCGACGTCTGTCATCTGACGCTCGACGTGATCCATCCCTTCGTCGTCGCTGGCGGTGTGGAACGCGCGCGTGATGCCGCGGCCGGCGAAGAGGTCCTCGATCTTGCCGATGGCGACGACCGGCAGCGACGCCGCCGTCACGCGATCGAGCAGCGTCTCGCGCGGCGGCGGCAGCGCGTAGTCGTGGCGATTCGCGGTCCGCTTGAAGTGACCCGGCGTCCCGATGAACGGCCGCGCGATCACGCGGCCGACGCCGAGGCCTTCCCCGACCAGCTTGTACGCGATCTCGCACGCGCGATAGAGCTCGGGAACCGGGACGATCTCTTCGTGCGCGGCGATCTGAAAGACGCTGTCGGCCGACGTGTAGACGATGAGCGATCCGGTGCGCAGATGTTCGGCGCCGAGCTCGTCGATGATCTGCGTGCCGGATGCCGGCTTGTTGCCGAGGACACCGCGGCCGGTCTGCCGCGAGAACTCCGTGATGATGTCGGCCGGGAATCCGTTGGGGAACACCGGAAAGGCACGGTCGACGACGATGCCCATCAGCTCCCAGTGTCCCGTGACCGAGTCCTTCCCCGCCGACGCCTCCGCCATCCGCCCGAACGCCCCCGGTGTCAGACGTGTCAGACGTGTCAGACGTGTCAGACCTCCAACCTGCTCGAGGCCGAGCGCGCGCAGCGTGGGGATTTCGAGGGGGACCTGCTTGTCGATGTTGCCGAGGGTATTGCTGCCCTCGTCGCCGTACTGATGCGCGTCGGGCAGCTCGCCGATGCCGACGCTGTCCATCACGATGACGATGGCGCGCCGGAACGGACTGGGGGGCGCGGTCACGCCTACTGATGCGAGAAATAGTTGGAGACGGCGCGCGGCGTCTTGATGGCCGCGATCGCGTGCTTGAAGATCATGTGATCGGTGCCGCCCTGATCGAGCACGAGCGCGAACCGATCGAAGTTCTTGATGCGCCCTTCGACCTCTGTGCCGTCCATCATGCGAATGGTGATGGTGAGCTTCTCGCGCCGGACGTAGTTCAGAAAGACGTCCTGAATGTTCGGCTGCGCGTGCGCGATTTTGGATTCAGGCATGTGCGGAAAGCCGCTGGTCGATGAAGGTGGTCACGGCGGCGATCGTCGACGGCGATTCGCCCGGACCCTCGAACCAGACAAGATTAGGCTCTTTGCGAAACCAGATCAACTGCCGGCGCGCGTACCGGCGGTTCTCTTGCGCGATCAACGCGCGTGTCGCCGCCTCGTCGCGCACGCCGTGCAGATGCTCGAGCGCCTGCCGGTACACGAGTCCGCCGAACGGACGCGCTGTTTCCGGAATCCCACGAGCGAGCAGTGTCCGGATTTCGTCGAGCAGCCCGCGCTCGAACTGCTCGTCCACGCGGCGCGTCACGCGCGCGGAGGTCTCGGCCGCCGGCAGTCGCAATCCGATCGCGACGACCTCGACGTCCGGCAGCGGCGACACCGTGCCGGCGAAATGGTCCGTCATCGGGATGCCGGTGAGGAAGTACACCTCCAGCGCGCGCACCAGCCGCTTCAAATCGCGCGGCTGAATCCGCGTCGCCGAGCCGGCGTCGACGCGCTCGAGCATCCGGTGGAGAAACGTGACGCCGCGCCGCTCGGCGATCGATTCCAGCCGCCGCCGCAGCGCGGCGTTCTTCCCCGGTCCCGGAAACAGACCGCGGGTCAGCGCGCGGTAGTAGAAACCGGTCCCGCCGGCCAGAATCGGCAGCCGCCCGCGCGCGTGGATGTCGTGCACGACGTCCGCGGCATCGCGTGCGAACTGCGCCGCCGTGTACTCGTCGGTCGGATCGGCGATATCGATCAGGTGATGCGGAATGCCGCGCCGATCGGTGGCCGCGATCTTGTCGGTGCCGATGTCGAAGCCGCGGTACACGGCGGTCGAATCGCAATTGATGATCTCGCCGCCGAACCGTTCGGCGATCGCGAACGCGAGCGCGCTCTTCCCCGTCGCGGTCGGACCGAGAATCGCAACGAGCGGATTCTTAATGGACACGCACGAGGACGTAGATGACGAACGCGATCAGCAGAATGAGGAGGCCGAGCTGTTGACTGCGTGTGGGGCGTGCGGACGGGGTCACCGAGGCGTTTCGTTGTAGAAGAACGTGACCGTGAAGAATGCGCGCTCTGACGGATACTCGGGCGGCAGCGGCTGCGTCGGGTTCGACGCGGCGAGCGCGCCGAACGCGGCGTTGTTGAACGCGTCGATCGGGCACGGGCCGACGACGGTGATGTCGGTGAGCGATCCGTCCTTGTGCACGTTGAACGTGATGACGACGTGCCCTTTCATCGACATCGCCGCGTAAGGGATGAACCAGTTGCGCTTCACCTGCGCGACGAACCGGCGGATCCACGGACCGAACTCGACGCCCTTCGTGTCGAACTGAATCTCCGGACCGAACTGGCCGCCGCCGCCGCTCTGATTCTCGAACGCCTCTGCCTGCGTGTACCGCTGCAGATTGCGCAGCGCGTCGCCCAGCGATCCGCCCGTCGTCGCCGACCGGCCCTGCGCGCCGGCCGGCGCGTTCTGCGCCTTCGGCATCTGCAGCGCCGACTGTGATTCCGGCACCGGCGGCGGCGTCGATTCGGGCTGTGCCGGCTGATTGCGCGCCATCTGACCCGCGGCGGGATCGGGCGTGGCGCCCCGGCCGCGTGCGGCCTCGCGGCGCTGCAGCTCCTCGATCGTGCGCTCCGGCGAATTGCCGCGGTTGAACGGCAGCGGATTGGCCGGCCGCTCCGCCCGCTGCGGCGCCTGCGCGCGGCGGTCGAGGTCCGACAGCTCGGCGCGATCCGGCGGCTTCGGCGCGGGCGTGTCGACGCGCGGCTGAACGAACACGAACCGCGCGCGCTCCTGCGGTTGCTGCTGGATCAGGAGCGGTTTCACCGGCGGCGCGGCGAACAATTGCGGGAACCATTTCGGCGAGAGGAGAATCACGATCAGCGCCAGCAGGTGACAAATGATCGTGAGCAGCACGACTTCCAGTCGTGTGAAGGCTCGTCCGATCGGCGAGATGTCCGGACGATAGTCCTCGAAATCGAAATACATCAGTGACTTGTCGAGTATAACAGTCAGGGCTGGCTAATCCCTGGCCCCTAATCCCTCACGAATCCCCTCATCCCCAATCCCTACCCCCTACGCGCAACGTAAAGACAGACGCTGCCGAGGGTCAGCGGGACGGCCGAAACCGTCGCGAAGCCGGATTGTCGCAGGATTTTCATGAGCTCGTCAGGGGTCGCGAACGCGCCAATCGACGCCGGCAGATACGCGTACGCGCCGTTGTGCCGCGACACGGCGCGGCCGATGCGCGGGAGGACGTGGCTCAAGTACCAGCCGTAGACCGATCGCCATCCCGGCAGGTCCGGCACGGCGAACTCGAGAATGGCCAGACGGCCGCCCGGTTTCAGCACGCGCGCCATCTCCGCGCACGCCGCCGCGACGTCCGCGACGTTACGGATGCCGAACGCGATCGTCACCGCATCGACCGACCGATCGGCGATTGGAATGCGCGTCGCGTCGCCTCGCACGAGCGCGACGCGATCCCGCAGTCGATCGCGGTCGATCTTCTGCCGCGCCACGCCGAGCATCGCGCCCGCGAAATCGACGCCGACGACGCGCGCCGCGCCGGGCCGCGCGCGCGCGGCGCCGATGGCGAGGTCGCCCGTGCCGGTGCAGAGATCGAGGACGCGCTCGCGGCCCGTCAGCGCCAGCGATCGAATCGCGCGCCGGCGCCACCAGTAGTCGATGCCGCCGCTGAGCAGATGGTTGAGCAGATCGTAGCGGGCGGCGATCGCGTCGAACATCCCGGCGATCTGGTCGGGCGCCTTCGAGATCGGTTCGTCGGCCACGGACGTCAAGCGTACTCCGAAGGCCGCTCCCCTTGACAAACTAGGAGAGCGCGGCTACCTTCCCTAGTCGCTCTAGGAGAAGGCGCCGCGGCCCGACGAGGTCTGCCATGCTGGAACGGCTTCGCTCGTTCGTCACCGGACTCCTTCATCGCAGCCGCTTCGAGGATGCGATGACGGAGGAGATGCGGTTTCACCTCGACGCCTACGCCGACGACCTCGTCGCCACCGGCGTGCCGCGCGACGAAGCGCGGCGGCGTGCGCGGCTCGAGTTCGGCGGCGTCGAGCGGGTCAAGGAAGAGTGCCGGCAGGCGCGCGGCCTGCGCCTCCTCGATGAACTGCGGCAGGACGTTCGGTACGCCGCGCGGCTGATGGCGAAATCGCCTGCCTTCACCGCGGCGGCGGTCATCTCGCTGGCGCTCGGCATCGGCGCGAACACCGCCATCTTCAGCCTGATGGACGCGGTGCTGCTCCGCACGCTGCCCGTCAAGGATCCGCAGCGGCTGTTTTTCCTCGCGCACGATCCGGGCGCGCTTGCGAGCACGAGCGCGAACTACCCGCTGTACGAGCGGTACGCTCAGGCCGACGTCTTCAGCGGCGTGACGACGTACAGCAGTTTCCCTCGAGGCTTCAGGGTGACGACGTCCGACGGCATGGAAGCCGTCAACGGTCAGTACGTCAGCGGCAACTACCACGCGGTCCTCGGCGTTCCTGTCATCCTCGGCCGGGGATTCACGGCGGAGCCGGATCGCACCTCCGACGCGAGCCTCGTGGCCGTCATCAGCGACGGTTACTGGGCGCGCCGGTTCGGTCGAAGCGCGGACGTCCTCGGCAGGACGCTGGGGATCCGCGGGCGATCGGTGACGATCGTCGGCGTCACGGCAGCAAGCTTTCACGGTCTGGATCCGGGCACCGACGTGGACGTGACGCTGCCCGTCTCGATCCGGGCGCTGGACGACCCGGCCTTCCTCGATAACCACGGCGGATTCATCAGCCTGCTGATCGTGGCACGTCTGCGGCCCGGCGTGACGGAAGCGCGGGCATTCTCGGCCGCCGACACGATCTTCAAGCAGTACATGTCCGAGCCGGCTAACCGGTGGGCGCAGGAGCTCTCGCCGACGGCGTTTCGCACCGCGGTCCTGCTGCCGGCGGACAAAGGAACAGGCGACCTCCGACGACAGTACTCGCAGGCGCTGCGCATCCTGATGTGGATGGTCGGATTCGTGCTGTTGATCGCGTGTGCAAACGTGGCGAACCTTCTGCTCGCTCGCGCGGCCGCGCGGACGAAGGAAGTCGCGGTCCGCATGGGCGTCGGCGCAGGCCGTCATCGGCTGATCAAGCAGTTCCTCACCGAAAGCGTATTGCTTGCCGCCGCCGGGGGCATCGTGGGGCTGCTGCTCGCGTTTCAGGGCAGCGCCGCGATCGTGGCGCTCTTGAACACCGAGGTGATTCCGGTGTTCCTGGACGTCACGCCCAGTGCGACCGTCCTGATGTTCACGCTCGTGGTGTCGCTGCTGACGGGCGTGGCATTCGGCCTCGTCCCCGCGCTTCGCGCCACGCGTGTCGACCTCAGTCCGGCACTGAAGGAGAACGGGGGGACGCTGGATCGCGGCCGTCAATGGACGACGGGACGGCTCCTGGTCGTGTCGCAGATCGCGTTGTGCGTCATCGTGATCGCGGGCGCGGGGTTGATGGTCGCAACGCTGCGGAATCTGAAAACGTTCGATGCCGGCTTTCGGAAACAGAATCTCCTGCTCTTCAATGTCGACACGACGTCCGTCGGCTTTCCGGTCGATCGCCGCGAGGCGTTCTACGCGGACCTGCTGGAACGCCTCCGGGCGAAGCCAGGCGTTGTCGCAGCCTCGTATTCCACGCGCAGCCCGATCGATTTCAGCTCGGAGCTTCGCCGAATCGAGGTGCCGGAATACAAGGAGACAGGCGAGCGCCACGGCGTCTCGACGAACGTCGTCACCCCCGAGTACTTTCAGACCTTCGGCATCAGCGTGATTCGTGGCCGTGCGTTCACGGACCGGGACGACGCGCACGCGCCGAAAGTGGCGCTGGTCAGCGCCAGCATGGCGCGTTTCTACTATGGCGAATCGGATCCGGTCGGCCGCACGGTGATACTGGGCGGCGGCCGCCAGAGAGCCACGTTGATGATCGTCGGCGTCGTCACGGATGTCCGCCAGGAACGGCTCAGAATCACGGCGCCGACGCGAATGGTGTACACGCCGCTCGCGCAGAACACAGTGCCCGCGCTCGATGCGATTCAACGGACGGATCAACCCCCGGCGCCGCCGCGTCTCACGGCGGGGATTCTCACGAGCGACGATCCGCGGACGCTGGCCGCCTCGGTTCGCGACGAAGCGCGCGCGCTGGGCAAGGACGCGGTCGTCTCGTACGTGCGCACGATGGATCAGCAACTCGATGCGGCGCTCGTGAGAGAGCGCGTGCTCGCGACGTTGTCGACCGCGTTCGGACTGCTGGCGCTCGTGCTGGCGGCCGTCGGACTGTACGGCGTGATGTCGTACACGGTGGCGCGCCGAAGCCGCGAAATCGGCATCCGGATCGCGCTCGGCGCCGCGCGTTCGACCGTGCTCTGGCAGGTGCTGCGGGAAACGGCGCTCCTGTCGTGCGCCGGCATTCTGATTGGCCTCGCTGGCGCGCTCGCCGCGGCCCGCGTCGTCTCGACGTTCCTGTACGGCCTGACGCCGCACGATCCGGTGACCCTTGGCGCCACGGCCGCGATCCTTCTGGCGACGACGATCGCCGCCGGTTATCTGCCGGCGCGCCGGGCGGCCGCCGTCGATCCGATGCGCGCGCTGCGCACCGAGTAGGGGCGGACCCGCGTGTCCGCCCCGGGGCTACGAACCGGTAGGGGCGGACCCGCGTGTCCGCCCCGGCCCGGTTCTAACGCTGCAGAATCGTCGCGTCGTTCTTCAGCGCGCCAGGCGCGGCCGACAGATACTCGTCGGCGCTCAGCACGATCTGATCGAGCGACAGTCCGTCTTCGCGCACCTGCACGCGAATCGTCTGCGGGCCGGTCGCGTTGAAATAGATCGGACTTCCGAGGCCGCCGTACGAATTGTCCCCCCAGCCCCACTCCGCGAGTCCGGCGTTGGTGCCCTCCTCGATGCTGACGGCCGCGCCAGTCGCCGTTCCGATCCGATTGATCGCCGCGCCGGTCGCGTCGACCGATCCCGAGAATTGCACGTACACCGAGTCATTCGCCCAGCTGTTCTTGTCGGCCTTGCCGCGCATCCACAGGTGGTACGGGACGCCGGCCTCCGGATGGAACGTCAGCTCGAAGTAGCTCGCCGGCGATGTGAGCGCAGCCGAAAGTTTTTTGAATTAGGAGGCGCGTGAGCCGTCGCGCCGCCGTGCTTTATGGCAATCGAAAGGCCATCGTCGTCATCGCGTATGACCGAGGGACAGATCCGTGATTCGCGTTCAAAAACGCCCGACGCGGCGAGGCGCTCGTCTCAGTCGTGCTCAACATGCGAGGCCCGGACGCACGATTCTTTCAACGGACGAGACAAGACTGAGATCACGAAACATTTGCCATGCAGCCCGGCAGTACTGCGAGGGGACAAACCGACGGCGCCGGGCAAGCGTGACCTCGCGGCGATGATGACGAGAGAAGAGCCTGGGCGGCGTGACTGACGCGCTGCGCTACACGTACAACGAGACCGCCAGTACGAGCAGATAGAGGATCCCGACGAAGCCGTTGAGATCGAACGCGCGCTTGACTTGCGACAGATCGTCGGCGCGCACGAGCGACTGCTCGTAGGCGAGCAGCGCGGCGACGATGGCGACGCCGGCGAAGTAGAGCGAGCCGAGCGGCGTCACGAACGCGAGCGCGACGAAGCCGACAACGGTGATGACGTGCATCGCCCGCGAGATCGCGAGCGAGGTGCGGATGCCGAAGCGCGCCGGAATCGATCGGAGGCCGTGCGATCGATCGAACTCGAGATCCTGACAGGCGTAGAGTACGTCGAACCCGCCGACCCACGTCCCGATCGCGAGCGCGAGCAGCCACGGCTCCCACCCGCCGCGGCCGCCGACCGCGAGCCAGCCGCCGACGGGCGCGACCGCCATCGCGAGGCCGAGGAACAACTGCGTCCACGTCGTGTAGCGCTTGGCGAGGGAGTACCAGAACACGATCGCGAGCGCGACCGGCGCCAGCGCGAAGCACAGCGGGCTCAGGCGGAAGGCGGCGTAGACGAACACGCTCGACGACGCGAGCACGAACGCGATCGCCTCGCGCCGGCTCATGACGCCGCGCGGCAGCTCGCGCGCGGCGGTCCGCGGATTCAGCGCGTCGAGCCGCGCATCCACGAGCCGGTTGAACCCCATCGCCGCGCTGCGCGCCGAAACCATCGCGACCACAATCCACCCGATCGCCGGCCACGTCACCGCGACGTGCCGCGAGGCCAGCAGCGCCCCCGCGAGCGCGAACGGCAGCGCGAACACGGAGTGACTGAACCTGACGAAGGATCCGTACACTGCAAGACGATGCAGTATTGCGGATTGAGGATTGCGGATTGCGGATTTATTGGTCATTGGTGATTGTTTCGATTGTGGATTCATCGCGGATTCGTCGGGTTGACTTCGTCAACGATTCGGCGAGTCGGCAATCGCGAATAACACAATCACCAATCGCCAATCGCCAATAAATCCGCAATCCGCAATCCTCAATCCGCAATGTCAAGGTTCTACCCACCGAAGCTGCTGCGGGTCAATCCCGCCGACCAGATATTCTTCCACATCGATCGTCAGCGGCGGAATTTCGACGGCGAGCAGCCGCGCGCGCTTGCCGGGCTCGATCGTGCCGTAGTCGGCGTCGTAGCCGAGCGCGCGGGCGCCCTCGCGGGTCGCGCTGTCGATGAGCGTCGCCGCCGGCACGTCCGGCGCGAGCGCGCGCATCGTCGCGAGCTCGGCGAAGACGTTCAGATCAGGCGAGCTGGCCAGGCTGTCGGTGCCGACCGCGACGCGGACGCCGGACCTGTAGAAGTCCGCGATGGGCGGCGCGCCGGCGCCGGTGTGGCCGTTGCTGCGCGGACAGGTGACGAGCGTCGTGCCGCGCGACGCCAGCCGCGCGAGATCGCGCGCGGTCATCTGCACGCCGTGGACCGCGAGGACGCGCGCGTCGAGGAATCCGCTGTCGTCGAGAAACTGCACCGGCGATCCGCCCGGCGGCACCCACGCGGGATCCCAGACTCCGAGATCCTCGAGCAGGCGGCGCCACGGCCCGCTGCCGCTGCGGATGAACTCGACCTCTTCGATCGATTCGGAGAGATGGACGCTCGTCGGCGCGAACGGATCGCGCGCAATCGCGTGGCGAATCGCGCGGAACACGAGCGGCGCCACCGAGTAGGGGGCATGAGCCGCGAGCGTCGCGCGCATGCGGTCGGTCGGCACGAGGCGCTGGAGCTCGGTCCACGCGGTGTCGACGAACGCCTGCGGATCGCCGGGGTTGAATCGAATCAGCTCGTAGAAGAGGACGCCGGCGAGCGGGCTGCGGGTGAGCGGCGCGAACGAGACGAGCGTATTGCTGATGTCGCCGACGATCGCGGTGCCGCATGCCATGGACTCGGCAATCGCGCGCTCGACCGAATGGAGAATCTCCGGCGATTCAGGGTCGGGGCGCCGGCGCCGCGCCGTCATGACGGCGCGAATCCACGTGACGAACTCCGCGGCGGGCGGGACCTCGTCGCGCAGGTACGACAGCTCGAGATGCGTGTGCGCGTTGACGAGACCGGGCATCACCGCGACCTCGCCGAGATGAATCTGCTGTCCGCCGTTGGCCGGCGCGCGCTTCGTCACGGCGGCGATGCGGCCGCGGTCGACCGTAATCCAGCCGTCGCGCATCGGCGGATCGCTGACCGACACGATCCAGGGGGCGTGGTAGTGGATCAATTCGGGATGATGCGCCGGTGTTTGCCCGCGCGGCTTCGAGCGGGATAGTTCCTCAACTCGTCCGGAACGCTGGTGTCGCCGTCGGCGCGCGCGGTCGCGAGCTCGAGCATGCGCGGCACGTCGCGCTCGCGGAAGATGGGATCGCCGAGAATCTCGTAGTGCATGTTGCGCCGCTTCGGCGCGAAGCCGGCGTCCTCGATGTTGCGCACGATCTCGACTTCGTCCATGCAGTACGCGGCGCCTGCGGCGCGTACGACGTTCTCCTCGATCATGACGCTGCCCATGTCGTTGGCGCCGTACGCGAGGCTCAGTTGTCCGACCTTGCCGCCCTGCGTGACCCACGAGGCCTGCAGGTTGTCGAAGTTGTCGAGCACGATTCGCGCGACGGCGAGCGTCCGCAGATAGTCGACGCCCGTCGCCTCGCGGCCGCCGAGCTCCGTGTTGGCGGGCTGATAGCTCCACGTGATGAACGCGGTGAAGCCGCCGCTCTCATCCTGCAGATCGCGGAGGCGCAGCAGATGCTCCAGCCGCTCCTCGTCGGTCTCGACCGTCCCGTACATCATCGTCGCGGTCGTGCGGAGGCCGGCGCGGTGCGCGTGGCGCATGACGTCGAGCCACTCGTCGGCCGTCGCCTTGCCGTAGCAGTGCAGCAGCTTGCGCACGCGATCGACGAGGATTTCGGCGCCGCCGCCGGGAATGCTGTCGAGGCCCGCGGCGATCAGACGATCGATCACGGCCGGAACCGGCAGCTGCGACAGCCGCGAGATGTGAATCACTTCGGGCGGCGAGAGCGCGTGCAGCTTGAACGAAGGATACCGATCCTTGATCGCGCGAAACAGATCCTCGTACCACGTCAGCGGCAGGTCGGGGTTGTGACCGCCCTGCATCAGCAGTTGCACGCCGCCGACCGCGATCGTCTCGTCGATCTTCCGGAACAACTCGTCGAAGCCGAGCACGTACCCCTCGGCCGATCCGACCGGCCGGTAGAACGCGCAGAAGGTGCACTTCGCGACGCAGACGTTCGTGTAGTTCACGTTGCGGTCGATGATGTACGTGACGATGCCTTCGGGATGCTTGCGCGCGCGGACTTCGTCTGCCAGGCGGCCGAGGAGCGCCGTCGGCGCGCGACGATACAGCTCGAGCGCCTCGTCTCCGCTCAGCCGCGCGCCCGCGCGGACCTTCTCAGTCAGCGCCGGAATGTTCGGCATCGTAGAAGTTCAATGTGCCTTCGCAGGGAGCGAGCCCGAGCTCGGTCGCGTATCGATAGAAGGTCCTGAGGCCCTCGAGCTCCTCGCTGCCGAGATAGTACTGGATATTCTGCCGCAGATACCGCGCGCCCGCTTCCTGCCGCTTCGGCGCGCCCGCGAGATACTGGCGCGCGAGCTCTTCGGGCCGCTGCACGCCTTCGTCGCGCGCGTGCTGCAACGCCTCGACGTCCGCCGCGGTCAGCGCATCCGGCCGGCCGGCCCAGAACGCCCACACGAATGGCAATCCGGTCAGCGTCATCCAGGCTTCGCCCAGGTCGATCTTGTGGATCGGTGTTGATTGGAACAACGCGTTATCGCCGATGACGAGCGCGGCGTCGCAGTGTGCCAGCATGTCCTCGAGATCCGGCCCGCGAGATTCGAGCCGAGGCTGGATTCTGTAGAGCCGCGCGCACAAGATCCTGACGAGCGCGACGGAGGTGCGCGAGCTCGTGTCGAGCGCGATCGACGTCACCTCGCCAATCGGCTTCGTCGTGAAGATCGCGACCGACGCGACCGAGCGTCGCGAGGCGATCGCCAGATTGGGCACGATCGCGTACGGGCCACCGCGCAGATATTCGATCGATGGAATCAGCCCGACGTCAATCTCGTGCGCGTGCAGCAGGCGCGCGCATTCGGACGGAACGTCGTACCGAACCGCGAATCGCGAAGACCGATCGAGCCCGTAAACCAGCGGACGCGCGTTGAGGTATCCAACGGCGCCCAGCCGTATACGTTTCGAGCGAGCGGGGGCGGGGCCCCGCGAGGTGCGAGCGGGGGCGGGGCCCCGCGAGGTGTCAGAAAGACCCGTCATTGAAGGAGATCGAATCGGCCGTTGCGCTCGACCGGTTCCTGACTCGCCGCGCGGATGTTCCGGCGAATCTCCTCGAGCGGCGCGCGCCGCCGCCCCTCCGTCATGTCGTCTTCGGGCGAGATGGCATCGACATCGTCGGCGCCGACTGTCAGCGCGACCTGCGCGAGCTTCGGACCGTACAACGACCAGTCGACTTGAATCGATTTGATGTTGTCGACGACGACGCGGGCGAGCGCGACGCGCGTCACGTCTTCGTAGCCGGTCGTTGGCACGGCGGGGTTGATTCGGCGCGGCAGCGGCGCGAACGCGCGGATGACCGCGACCGACCGCTGCAGATCGGCGATCGCTTTCAGCAGCGGCAGCGGATCCGCAGATGGCGACTGGTGAATCGTCAATCGCGCGAGCGCGAGCCCCGCGATGTTCACTTCTTCGATCGAGCGGCGGGCATCCTGGAGGCGATCGAACGGCGCTTCGGCCACGAGCTCGAGTCCTGCCGCGTGAAGCTCTTCGAGGAGCGCGCGCAGCGTGACCCCTTCCCGCGTCGAGAGCGTTTCGAGATCAGCGAGCGAGAATCCGGACAACGGGACGCCGCCGGCGCCCCGGATGGACGCCGCGAGTTGTCCGACGCGCTCGACCGCCGCGGCGCGGCTCGCCGGCGTGCCGACAATGCGAATTTCGCCGGCGACCAGTGGAAGGGACCGGGCTCCAGCGTCTTCGATCGGGACATCGGCGACGCGGACGAACGTCGTGCGGACGCCGTGCCGGCGCCGGCGAACCTCGTCGGCCAGCATGCCGAGGCTGATGATGTCGTGCGAAGTGGCGAGCGAGGCGAGCTCGGCGTCCGAAACCGTCATCCCAGGACGCCGATCTTATCAAACGCGCTACGAAACTGTCGGACCGAAGAACAGACCGAGCGCGACGGCAATGGCGATCGCGAGCGCCCAACCGAGACCGCAGACCGCAACGGCGCGCGCGGTGCTCTTGTAATCGAGCGCCTGCCGCACCGCGACGATCATCGCGAGCAGCATCCACACGGCGGCAATCGCGAACGCGGGAATCGTCGCGCCGGGCAGCACGCCGAACACGCGCAGGAGACCGGGCGTGGAGGCGAAGCCGATCGTGCGCATCAACTGACCGACGTCGACGCTGGTCTGAGGCTCGGGCAGCAGACGCGCACCGATCTGAAACGTAATGAGCGCCCACGCTGCCCACGCGATGAGGGCGACAACGCTGATGAAGAAGATGTTCGCGACGGAGACACCACCGAGACCACGGGCGCCGACGCCCGCCGCGAGGCTCGACAGTATGACGACCACGAACGCCTGTCCGGTCGCCGCCGGATCCGCCTCAACCTCCTCGTAGATCGCCACGTCGAGCGACGCTGCGCCGATAAGCCGCTGCACGAAGCCGTTGGCTGCGGTTGTAGTGGGCATACCCCCAGATTATGCAAGAACTGTTGCGAGGAGCAGCCTCATCAGTTCTGGTCGGCGCGTCCCTCCATGACGGCGTACATGCGGACGACTCCGATGGGCGCCACCCCGGGGGCGGTGAGATTCGGGTAGTGGTTCTTATGTGACGTCATGTCGATGCGCTTTGCCGCTTCCTCGGCCGGCATTTTCTGATCGTGGAGCTTGCTGGCCTGCTGCCAGATGTCACGGAGGTATAACTGCCAGTGATCGATCTTCTCCTTCCCTTTCCACGGATCGCCGTGGCCTGGGACGACATCGGTGAAGTCGAGCGCGCGCACTTTCTCCAGCGTCGCGGGCCACTCGTTGACGTAGCCGTCCGAGAGATTCGAAATCCCCGCGACCAGCAGATCGCCGGTGCATACGACGCGCTCGCGCGGCAGGAAGACGACGACGTCGCCGGCCGTGTGGGCGCGGCCGGGATGGATCATCCTTATCTCGCGATCGCCGCGGAAGAGCGTCATGTGATCGTTCAGCGTCACGCTCGGCGGCGTCGGCTTCACTTCTTTCACCTGGTCCGCGTACGCCTGCTGCACGCGGAGCTGCTGCTCCAGCCGAGCTTTGGCGGTCGCGTCCTTTTCCGCGGCGGCCCGCTGTTTCAACTGGTCGATCTGATTCGGCAGTCCCGCAAGCGTCTCGCCGAAGATGGTGCCCTTCGCCATGACGTCGCCGAGCAGCTTCCGCCGGGTGAACTCGTGGCCGATGATGTCGACAGGCGCGGCGAACACCTGGTTGCCGTTCGCGTGATCGAAGTGAAAGTGCGTGTTGACGAGGAAACGCACCGGCTTATCGGTGACGGTTCTGATCTCCCTGATCAGCACGCGCGCCGATTCCGGCGTGATGTGCGAATCGACGACGAGCACGTCCTCCGGATTGACGATGACGCAGGAATTCGATCCGACGTTCAGCGTGCCGGTCCCGATCGCGGCGTACACGCCGGGCGCGATCGGCTGGAAGCGGTGCGCGGCCTGCGGCGGCTGGCCCTGCGCGTGAAACACGAGCGCCGAAACGGCGATTCCGACCGGCAACAACATCAATCGCATGCGCATGGCGCAGAGTATTGATCAACCAGGCTTCGGTGGCGCAGCGTGACTCGAGATATCGATTAGCGCTTCAGCCGGGACCACAGATCGGCGGCCTTGCGGGCCGCCGCGTCGGTGGTCTTCACGCGCGCGGGCCATGCGCGCGTGTAGCCTTCCGACGCCCACTTCCTGGTCGCGTCGATCCCCATCTTGCCGCCGTAGGCCGGCAGCTCCGCCGCATCGTCCAGATCGTCGACGGGCCCCTTCGTCATCTGGATGTCGCGCAGCGGATCCATGTGCGTGCCGACGATCCAGGTCACCTGACTGAGGTCCTGCACGTCAACGTCCTTGTCGACGACGACGATCGTCTTCGAGAACATCAACTGGCCCAGTCCCCAGAACGCGTTCATGATCTTGCGCGCGTGGCCCGGATAGCGCTTGTCGATCGACACGATCACGAGATTGTGAAAGATGCCCTCGGCGGGAAAGTGCATGTCGACGATCTCGGGCAGCGTCTTGCGGATCATCGGCAGGAAGATGCGCTCGCTCGCGAGACCCAGGTAGTAGTCCTCCATCGGCGGCGCGCCGACGATGGTCGTCAAGTACGTCGGCCGTTTGCGCTGCGTGACGCACGTGAGATGGAAGACCGGAAAGTCGTCGGGCTGCGAGTAGAGCCCGGTGTGATCGCCGAACGGACCCTCACGACGGCGCTCGCCGGGTTCGACGTAGCCTTCGAGCACGATGTGCGCGCTCGCCGGCACCTCGAGATCCGACGTGATGCACTTCACCATCTCGATCCGCCGGCGTGCGAGAAAACCGGCGAGCAGCAGCTCGTCGAGCCCTTCCGGCATCGGCGCCGTGGCGCAGTACGGCAGCACCGGCTCGGCGCCGAGCGCGACGGCAACATCGAGCCGCTTCCCCAGCCGCTCGGCGACGCGATAATGCTGCGCGGCGCCTTTGTGCCGCTGCCAGTGCATGCCGGTCGTCCGGCCGTCGAACACCTGCATCCGGTACGCGCCGATGTTGCGCATGCCGGTCTCCGGATCTTTCGTGAAGACAATCGGAAAGGTGATGTAGCGGCCGCCATCCTCGGGCCAGCACTTCAGAATGGGAAGCGCGTCGAGCGTGCCCTCGCGCTGCACGATCTCGTGGCACGGCGCGTCCTTGACCGCCTTCGGCATCAGATCGCGAAGGCGGCCGACCATCGGCAGCATCTTCAGCGCGTCCATGATGCCTTCGGGCATCTGGGGCGTCATCAGCTCGTCGATCTCTTTCGCGAGGTCGTCGAGCGCCTCGACGCCGAGCGCGAGACACATCCGCTCGTTCGAACCGTAGACGTTCGTCGCAACCGGGACGTCGAAACCGCTCGGTCTCTCGAAGAGCAGCGCGGGGCCGCCGCCCGGCGACTTGCAGGCCCGATCGGTGACGGCAGCGATCTCGAGGTCGGGGCTCACCGGCTCGGCGATGCGCGCGAGAAGCTTGCGGCGCTCGAGGTCGGCGAGAAACTCGTTGAGATCTGTGTACATGGTCGTAGGGGCCGACCCACGTGTCGGCCCGGGGCGGACACACGGGTCCGCCCCTACACGTGGGATTCAGATCCCGTGCGTCCCGTCGTCATGCCTGCGCGGCCACCATCTTATCGGTGATCTGCTGTGCGAGGGCGAGCGCGCGGCGGCCGTCTTCTCCGGTCACGGCCGGCGCGCGGCGCGAGACGATCGCGTCGACGAAGTCCTCGAGCTCGCGCATCAGCGGCTCCTGGTTCACCACGGCGAGGTCGCCGCCTTGAATCGACGGCATGCCGCCCCCCGTCGCGGTCTCGAGGCGCCAGAGCTCGACCTTCTGCGTCGCGTAGTCGATCGACAGATACGTCGCCGGCTGGAAGAAACGGATCTTCCGCACGCGATCGCGGCTGATGCGGCTCGCGGTCAGGTTCGCGATGCAGCCGTTGGTGAACCGCAGCCGCGCGTTCGCGATGTCCACCTTCCCCGTCAGCACCGGCACGCCCACCGCGTCGATTGATTCGACCTCCGCGTCCACGAGCGAGAGCAGCACGTCGAGGTCGTGAATCATCAGATCGAAGACGACGTCGATGTCGAGGCTGCGCTCGGGAAACGCGCCGAGGCGGTGCGCTTCGATGAAGCGCGGATCGGTCAGCATCGGCCGCGCCGCGGCGACCGCCGGATTGAAGCGTTCGGTATGACCGACGGCCAGCACCGCGCCGGCTCGCGCGGCCGCGGCGATGAGCGCGTCCGCTTCGAAAATGGTCCGCGCCAGCGGCTTCTCGACGAGCGCCGGCACGCCGGCCTCGAGAAACGGCAGCGCGATCTCGCGGTGAATTGCCGTCGGCACCGCGATGGTGACGGCGTCCACCTGACCCATCAGATCGCGAGCGTCGTACGCGGCGCGCGTGCCATGCGCCGCCGCGATCTCGTCCGCACGCCCGCGATTCGTGTCGACGACGGCCGCCAGTGTGACGCCGGGCAGCGACGACAGAATCCGGGCGTGATGCTTGCCGAGGTGACCAACTCCGATGACAGCTACGCGCAGTCGCATCAAGCAACTCGACACTGCGGATTGCGGATTGCGGATTGCGGATTGCTTGTTCGATTCATTGTTCGATTGAAATCGACGGGAGCGCCCGGAAAACCCCAATCGAATCGACAATCAACAATATCCAATCGAAGATAAATCCGCATTCCGCAATCCTCAATCCGCAATGCCCCGGCCGACGATACAGATGTTCGCTTCGTCGGCCGCTTTGATGATGGCGTCCCCATCGATCATCAGCGTCTTCCCCGCGTCCACAGATAGCGTGTCGGCGCCGGCCGCACGCATGGCGTGGATCGTCGACACGCCGACGACCGGGACGTCGAACCGCATATCCTGATTCGGCTTCGCGACTTTGACGACGCGCACGCCGGAGCCGGCGAGCTGGCCGGCGCGCGCGATCACCGCGTCGGTGCCCTCCATCGCCTCGACGGCGACGACCGCCGCCGACTTCACGGCGATCGTCTGTCCGATGTCGAGGCGGGCAATCGCGTCGGCGACGCGGTAGCCGAATTCGAGGTCGGCCTGCTGCCCGGCGTCGGGCGCCCGCGCGGTGAGCACGCCCTCGCGCGCGAGCAGCGGCGCGAGCAGCGCCGTCGAGTCGACGAGCGTGATGCCGTGGTCGCGCAGCACGTCGGCGACGCCCGAGATGACCGCGTCGGTGTTCTTCGCCTTGAGCCGCATCAGCACGCCGAGGAACGTCATGTCGGGCACGATGTCGGCGAACAGCTTGGTGTGCTTCACCTGTCCGGCCATCACCGCCTGCGTGACGCCGGCATCTTTCAGCAGCTTGATGCACTTCCCCAGCTGGCCGAGCGAGATCCAATGCATCGCCGCCGGCGGCGGCCGCGCCGCCGCATCGGCGAGATCGGGAAACGTTTCTTCCTGAAGGGCGATGACGGTGACATCGTGACCCGCGCCGCGCGCCGCATCGAGAACCAGGAACGGAAAGCGACCGTTTCCAGCAATCAAACCCAGTTTCATCAACGGCTCATCACGAAGTTCACGAAGCGCACGAAGACCACGAAGCAATCTTAGTACAAGAAGTTCTTCGTGAACTTCGTGATCTTCGTGAACTTCGTGATAAGCCGTGGTGAAAGCAGTCGTCGACACCGTCTATTCGTCGGCGAACACTTCCTCCGCTTTCCGGCTCGCGCGCCGGAGCGTGACGCCGCGCTGCGAGGTGCGGATGAAGTCGAGCAGGTACTGGACCTCCGCGCACGCGAGCGAGCGATCCTGCTGAATCTGCGCCAGCGCGGCGGTCGTGTTCAACTTCGATTGGAGCAGATACCGGAACGCGCGCTTCAGCTTGTCGATGACGTCCGACGCGACGCCGCGGCGCATCAGGCCGATGACGTTCAGCCCGAAGACGCGCGCCGGCCGGCTGCCGACCGTGCGCGCGAACGGGAGCGCGTCCTTGGTGACCACCGAGTAGCCGCCGATGAATCCGTGCTGGCCGACGCGGCAGAACTGGTGGACCGCCGACCCGGCGCTGATGTTCGCGAAGTTCTCCACCTCGACGTGCCCGCCGAGCGTCGCGTGCGGTCCGAAGATGATGTCGTGGCCGACCTGGCAGTCGTGCGCGACGTGGACGTACGCCATGAACACGTTGCGATTGCCGATCGCCGTCACGCCGCCGCCGCCGCGCGTGCCGCGGTTGATCGTGACGAACTCGCGGAAGATGTTCGAGCGGCCGATGACGAGGCGGGTCTCCTCGCCCTGGTACTTGAGGTCCTGCGGCGCCAGGCCGATCGACGCGAACGGATAGATCTCGGTGCCGTCGCCGATCTCGGTCCACCCGTCGATGACGGCGGACGCGCCGATCCGGCAGCCGGCGCCGATGCGCACGTTCGCGCCGATGCAGGCGTGCGGGCCAATCGTCGTGCCTTCGCCGACCTCGGCGTGCGAATCCACGAGCGCGCTCGGATGAATCTCGGTCCGCCCCGGCCGGACGCCGAGCAGCAGCTCCATCTCCGCCACGATCTGATCGCCGACGTACGCGGTCGCCCGCGCGCGCGCGAGCGACGCGCGGCGCTTGCCGAGCGCGATCTCGAGCCGCAGCCGATCGCCGGGGACGACCTGCCGCCGGAATCTCGCGTCGTTCACGCCGCGCAGGTAGACACGCGCGGCGGGCGGCGCGCCTGGGGGTGCCGTCCCCTGCAGCAGCAAGATCGCGGCGACCTGCGTGAGCGATTCGAGCATCAGCACGGCCGGCAGCAGCGGCGCGCCCGGGAAATGTCCCTGAAAGAACTCTTCGTTGACCGTGACGTTCTTGACGGCGACGATCCGCCGGCCCGGCTCGTGCTCGACGATCGCATCGACGAGCAGCGAGGGATACCGGTAGCACAGCCGGTCCAGCGCCTGCGGGATGTTGATCGGCACGGTTCGTCAGTCTATCAGTCGCTACGGGACGTCTCAATCTAAGCGAAGTAGCGCAGGCCTTCAGGCCTGCCGAGGCCCGCCGCGCTGGCAGCCCTAAAGGGCTGCGCGACGAGAGCGGCAGTCGGCTTGCTCGCCGGGCCGGTTTGGGCGAGGATCGACATCATGCACTTCAGGCGAACGTCCTTCTTGCTCCTGTCCCTGGCCGTGCTCACCGCGGCCGCGGCGTGCGACGACAACACTCTGGTGTCGACCACGCCGACGCCGATCGTCACCACATCGGAAACGTTCACGGGCACGCTGACGAAGAACGGCGCCGTCACGCATCAGTTCTCCGTCAGCTCGCGCGGCAACGTGACCGCCACCCTGACGAAGATCGATCCCGACAGCGGCATGACGATCGGCGTCAGTCTCGGCACCTGGAACGGCACGAGCTGCTACATCCTTCTCCCCAACGACGCGGCCGTCGTCGGCTCGACCATCGTTGGAATGGTCTCTGGGGTCGGGAATTTGTGCCTGCGGGTCTACGACGTCGGGAAGCTCACCAACTCAGAGGACTACTCGATCGATGTCGTTCATCCGTAGGGATTAGGGATTTGGGATTAGGGATTAGACTGGGGATTGAGTTCTCTCGAAGATTCTAATCCCTAGTCCCGAATCCCTAATCCCTACACCAACTACTTCGGCGTAGCGGCGGGCTTTCCCGTGTCGAGCTTCTTGATCACTTCAGACGAAATGTCCAGGGCCGGATCGAAATACGCGAGGCCGGCGTTGTTCAAGTCGAACACTAGCTGCAGCCCCTTCTCCTTGGCGACCGCTTCGATGACCGGCGAGACCTTCTTGATGAAGTCGTTCTGGACTTCCTGCTGCAGCTCGTTGATCTCCGCCTGCGCGTCCTGCTGAAAGCGCTGTCCTTCGACCTGCTGCTTCTCGACGTCCTTCTCGAGCTGCGCGCGCGCCGATTCGTTCATCACGGCGCCACTCGTCTGGAGCTTCTGCTGGTCCGCGGCCAGCTTCTTCTGCCTGTCCTGACCCTCTGTCTGCTTCTTGCTGATGAGTGCTTGGACGCGGGCCAGCGCTGCCTTGCCTTCCGCTGACTCCTGAAAGATCCGCTGCGGGTTGATGTACGCGATCTTGGCGCCCACCGGGAACGGCAAGGGCGGCTGCGGGGCGGCTGCCGGAGCAGGCGCGGGCGCTGCAGGCGCCGCGGGACGTTGAGCAGGCTGCGCCGGAGGCGGCTGTTGACCCGCCGGGGGCGTTTGCGCGGACACGGCGGCGGCGCTCAACAGCAGGGTGAGCGGCGCGGCAGTAACGAAGCTTCGCTTCGTTACTGGACCCGCGGCCGCCGCGGCGGCCGCGCCTAAGCCGGGCTTGCGCAACGCTGCGGACGCCGTCGTCAATAATCTGGCCGAGCAAGCACGGCTAGCGAGACCTCTCATTACTCGAATCCTTTCGTCTGCGACGAGAGCCGTTAATTTTACATCAACGCTCGGCGGACCGCTCGGGTGGTCATTAACCCGGCGCATTGAGCGCCGGATCACCCGGCGCATTGAGCGCCGGCGTGCGCATTGAGCGCCGGAGATTTCAGAATGTGGACCCGACGGCAAAGCGGAACTGGAACGACTTCTGCGGCAGCAGCGTGTTGTCGAGCACGCCGCCGCGCGACGGGTTGTAGGCGAAGATGAGCCGGAATGGCACGTTCAACACCGGCATGAAGAACCGGATTTCAAGACCGGTCGACGTCTTGAACGCCGCCCGCTGACCCACGACCCGCGTGTCGAGCCTGCCCAGCGTCGAGCCCGAGCCGGCGAGCGTGACGCCGGCCAGCGGATCGCTCAGGAGCGGCGGCACGATCTCGACGATGTCCTCTTTCCACGCGAAAGGCTGGCCCCTGTCGCGCACCTGCCCGACGTCGAAGAAGAGGATCGCCCGCACTGGCCCGGCAATGGTGATCTGCTCCTCGACGTTGAACAGCAGCAGCTTGTTGCCGCCGAGCACGAGGCCCGTCTGCGGATCCTGCGGACCGATCGTCCGGATGTCGAAACCGCGGATGGTGTACTCGCCGCCGAGGAAGAGCTTCTCAAAAATCGGCAGCGGCTGGGAGCCGGTGAATTGGTGAATGTACTCCGTCTGCGCGCGCATGCCGAAGGTGAGCCGGCTGGCCTGCCTCATGAACCATACGCCTTCGAGCATCGGCCTGTAGAAATTCGTGTTCCCGCCGAGGCCGGCGAGGTCGATCGACGCCGACAGCCGTTTGCCAGTCGTCGGGAAGATCGGCTGATCCACTGTGTTGTAGACGAGGCTCGGCACGACCTTGCTGATCGTGCGCACGCCGCCGGTGGCACCGTCCTGGCCGATTTGCAGCGAATCGCGGAGAAACGGATTGCGCTGCAGGACGATCGGATCCGTGAACGCCTCGTTGACCTCAGTAACCCGCGTTTGTTGATAGCTGTAGTTCATGAACATCCGCGTGAAGCCGCGGCCAATCGGGAAGCCCATCGTCAGCACGCTCCCGACCGATTTCTGGGTGAACTGTCCGATGTAGCGGATGTCCTGCTTGAACAGGTTGAAGCCGCCGGTGATGTTGCGGTCGAAGAGGAACGGCTCGCTGAACGCGAGCGAGTAGTTCTGCGCGCGCGAGCCCGCCTGCATCGACAGTGTGAGGCTTTCGCCGCGTCCGAGGAAGTTCGCCGTCTGGAACGAGAGCTGACCGAAAAAGCCTTCGAACTCCGACACGCCCGCGCCGAACGTCAATTGATTGCGGTTCTGCTCTTCGAGCTTCAGCCGGAGGTCGACTTTGTTCTTCTCGCCCGGCGTCTTCTCGACGTTGACGTCCTTCCCGCCTTCGAGCGCCTTGAAGTAGCCGAGCTGATTGAGGCGCTTGATGCTGTACTTCAGCGCCTCGGTGTTGAACGGGCCTTCCTCGACCAGCCGCATCTCCCGCCGGATCACGTTGTCGTGCGTCGTCGTGTTGCCGACGAACGTGATGCGATTGACGAAGAACTGCTCGCCTTCCTGCATCCGCATCGTCACGTCGACGGTCGGTTGGCCACTCTTGTTGCCGCCATTCTTGCCGGCCGTGCCGTCGGAGGGCTCTGGCGCAGCGATCGACGGCGGCGCCGCCGGCTCATTCGGAGTCGGTTCGTCGCGCGGCTTCAAATCCGGATAGCCGGTGAATTCGTAGTAGCCGCCGGTACCGTACACCTCGCGCGCTTTTTCGAGGCCCTTGCGGATTTTTTTCTCCGCGTAGTACTCGCCGGGCTGCATCTTGAAGAGCGGCTTCAGAAATTCTGACTTGACGACGGTGTTGCCGGCGATCTCGAAGTTGCCGACCTGATACCGCGGCCCTTCGACGACCGGAATCTTCAACTCGATCCACCGCGTCTTCTTGTCGTCGGAATCGGTGATGACCTTCAGATCGGGAACGCCGACGTTGGCTTTGATGTACCCGTGGTCGCGGTAGTACTCGACGATTTTCTCGGCGTCCTCTTCGAACTTCGGCTCCTGATACGTGCCGCGATCGCCGATGACCGACATGAACCACGACGGCAGATGGAAGGCGTCGCGCATGTCCGGGCGCTCGCGGTTCTGCTTCATCTGCTTTTTCAGCTTCCCGTCGCTGACCGCTTTGTTGCCCACGAAGTCGACGCGGCGGATCTTGACCTTCGGGCCCTCCTCCATGTGAAAAGTGAGGTGCACGAGCTTCGGACCGCCCGGCATTTCGACGATTTCGGGCTTCACTTCCGCGAACTGGAATCCTTTCTCGCGGAGCATGTCGCGGACGATGCCCGAGACCTTGCGCACGAGGCCCGGATCGATGAACGTGTCGAGGCGGATCGTCGCGTTCGCTTCCTTCAGCTTCTCGTCGATCTTCGAGATCTCGACCTTCTTCGAGCCGACGTAATCGACGATCTTGACGCGCTGCCGCTCCTCCATGTTGTAGGCGACCACTTTGCCGATGGTGCCGTTGGGGAACTTGTAGTCGGCGACGTCAATCCAGAGGTTGTCGAGAAAGTTCGTGCCCCAGAGACGCTTGAAGTCGTCGAGGAGCATTTTCTCGGTCGTGTCGTCGTACGGAATCCACACGCCTTCCGACGGCCGGCTTTGCTTGAGCTGAATGTAATAAAGGTAGGTTTGCGGCTCGATGACCGAGGTCCCGCCCTGCGCTTCGAAACAGGGACCGTAGGCGAGGACCACGGGACCCGTTCCGGCAGGCGGCTCCGCGCGCGGCGCCGCCGCGTCCTGACCGCAGAAGCGAATCGGCGGCAGCGCCTGCCCGGCGGCGGCCTGATCCTGCGCGTGGGCCGGAGCGGGCATCGCGAAGGAGGCCAGCAGGCCCGCCGTACAGACTGCTCGACGGATCGACATTTCCTGAATCTTAGACTAGCGGAGAGCCCGGCTGGTCTGAATTCTCCTACGCGAGCTTGCGGCCGGCCTCGAGCTCGCCAGCGGGTCGATAGGACAACTGGCCGGCGTCGAGGTACACCTCGATTTCGCCGCCTCGGAGATGTCCGCGGATGAGCTCCTCGGACAGCGGGTCTTCGACGTACCGCTGAATCGCCCGGCGCAGCGGACGCGCGCCGTACGAGCGGTCCTTGCAGGTGACTTCGATAATCCAGTCGACGACTTCGGTGGTCAGCGCGATGCGCAGCTTGCGGTCCACGAGGTTGTCGTTGAGCTGCTGCACCAGCAGCGCCATGATGCGGCGCAGGTCGTCGTCGGTCAGCGCCTCGAAGACGATGATTTCGTCGATGCGGTTGATGAACTCGGGGTTGAACGTCCGCTTCACCTCGCCGAGCACCATGTCGGAGACGCTCTTGTCGATGGCGAGCGTGTCGGCCGACTGGAATCCCATCGAGCTCTTCTTCTGGATGAAGCGAGCGCCGATGTTCGACGTCATGATGATGATGGTGTTCTTGAAGTTCACCCGGTTGCCGAGACCGTCGGTGAGATGGCCGTCTTCGAACACCTGCAGGAGAATGTTGAAGATGTCCGGGTGCGCCTTCTCGATCTCGTCGAGGAGCACGACCGAGTAGGGATTCCGCTTGACCTTCTCGGTGAGCTGACCGCCCTCCTCGTGGCCGACGTATCCGGGCGGCGACCCGATCAACTTCGAGACCGAGTGCTTCTCCATGTACTCGGACATGTCGAAGCGGATCAGCGCGTGATCGCTGCCGAACAGGAAGTTCGCCAGCGCACGCGCCAGCTCGGTCTTGCCGACGCCGGTCGGGCCGAGGAACACGAAGCTGCCGACAGGTCGATTCGGATTCTTCAGGCCGGCGCGCGAGCGGCGGATGGCGCGCGAGATGGCCGAGATCGCTTTCTCCTGGCTGATGACGCGCTTGTGGAGCTCCGCCTCCATGCGCAGCAGCTTGTCACCCTCGTCCTGATTGATCGACGCCATCGGCACGCCGGTCCACTTCGACACGACCTCGTCGATTTCGGCTTTGCCGACGATGACCTTGCGCGCGTTCGACTTGACGTCGAACTGCTGGCGGACGAACTGCAGGTTCTCGCGCGCGGTCACTTCCTGCTCGCGGTAGAACTGCGCCTTCTCGAAATCCTTCTGCGAGACCGCGCTCTCCATCTGCTCGACGGCGACGCGAATGCTCTTGTTGATCTCGCCGAACTCTTCGCTGTAGCCCGCTTCGCGCAGCTTCGCCCGGGCGCCCGCTTCGTCGACCAGATCGATCGCCTTGTCGGGCAGGAAGCGGTCGGTGATGTAGCGGTTCGACTGATAGACGGCGGCTTCGATCGCTTCGCGCGTGTACTCGACGTGATGGAAGTTCTCGTAGCGATCCTTCACGCCGAGCAGGATCTCGATGGTCTCGCGCTCGCCGGGCGGGTCGACCTTGATCGCCTGGAAGCGCCGCTCGAGCGATCGATCCTTTTCGATGTACTTCCGGTACTCGGCCGGCGTCGTCGCGCCGATGCAGCGGATTTCACCGCGCGAGAGCGCCGGTTTCAGGATGTTCGCCGCGTCGAGCGACCCTTCGGCGGAACCGGCGCCGACCAGCGTGTGCAGCTCGTCGATGAACACGATGATGTTCGGGTTGTCGGTCAGCTCCTTCATGATCGCCTTGAGGCGCTCTTCGAACTGACCGCGGTACTTCGTGCCGGCGACGATCAACGAGATGTCGAGGGCGAGGATGCGCTTGTCGGCGAGGAAGTGCGGGACGTCACCGTAAACGATTTTCTGCGCGAGCCCTTCGACGATCGCCGTCTTGCCGACGCCCGGCTCGCCGATGAGCACGGCGTTGTTCTTCGTGCGGCGGCAGAGCACCTGCTGCACGCGCTCGAGCTCGTGCTCGCGGCCGACCAGCGGGTCGAGCTGGTTCTTCATCGCCGACTCGGTGAGGTCGCGGCTGAACTCGGCGAGCAGCGGCGTCTCTTTCACGCGGGTCAGCGTCGTCTTTTCGTTGAGCAGCTGGACGATATCTTCGCGGACCGTGTTCAGCCGCATCCC
>DASYQZ010000014.1:0-39729 GCA_036004865.1 Vicinamibacterales bacterium | reverse complement strand
CATCTCCAGCGCGTCGAGGGCCTCGTGGATCCTGAGCGCGCTCTCCCGCACCCGCTCGAAGCCGACCGTCGCCACCGGATCGAGATCGAAGTGCAGGTAGTCGGGGCGGTCGACGTCGTCACAGCGCGCATACCACTGGTTCAGGTCGATGCAGCCGAGGTTGACGACCCACAGCAGCGCCGCGAGGTCCTGAACCATCGGGAAGTCGATGACGTTGCTCGATCCGTGATCGATTGAGCAGATCTCGATCCATGCCGGCCGCGGCGACGGCGCCCGCTTCATGAAGAAGAAGTCCGCCGACGCGCCGTGCGGGTAGCGCTTCATCACCATCGCGCGATCGCGGATGTGTGGCAGCAGCACGCCCGACACGTCCGCGTAGTACTGCAAGAGATCGCCCTTGGTCAGCTTCAGCTCGGGCCAGAAAACCTTGCGGAGGTTGGTGAGCCGGACTTCCTTGCCGCCGACGGTCAGAACGACATGGTCCTGATCGCGCGGGATGATCAGCCGCGCGCGGCCCATTTGATGGGGGGAAGCTTCGGCGGGCGCGCGCCATGGAGCACGGCGCCGCGGACCGGCACGTACGGGAGCTCGACGCCCTCGCGCGCCTGGCGCAGCAGCAGGCCGCCGCGCGACATGTCGCCGCGGCCGACGAAGTCGATCGGAAAGAGCAGCCGCTCGCCGAAAATCGCCGTGAGGACGTCGACGTATTTCGGCGACGCGACGCTGCCGAGCAGCACGACGTCGCAGTCGGGTCCAATCTCGCCGACGAGCGCACGGGCGCTCTTCTCGAGCGGGCGCCGGTAATTCGCGTTGGCCTGGTGCACGTCGCCGTCCGCAAAGGCCGTGACCGCTTTGTGCGTGACGTAGACGTCCGGACTGCGGAGCCCGGCGTTCGGCGTGATGACGTGCACGCCCATCCCGATGATCGGATTGTCGGTCTCCGGGGGCGCGGCGAATCGCATCGCGTAGGTCAGCTTGCCGCGGAAGTACAGGCCGCTGATGAACGCGAACACGTCGCCGAGCATCGCGCCGCGACGCGAGCGCAGCGCGACCGCCAGCTCGAACTGCGCGTTCGGCGAACGGATCTGCTTGGCGCGCGTCCCGCTGCAGTTAGCCGGCGAGAGCAGGAAAATCCGCGACGAGGACATGGACGAGCCAGTACATCACGATGAGCGGCACCGCCGCAATGAGGACCACCGCCGCGATGATGCCGGCGACGAAGAGCCAGTCGCCGGGCGTCGCCGGTTGCGGCTCGGCTGCGTGGCGCTCGAGCAGCGCGAAGTTCTTCGCGTTCGATTTCCAGAACACGTCCGCGACGTCGCCGAACACCGGGATCACACCGACGATGACGTCGATCGCGACGTTCATCACCATCCTGAGCTGCACGACGCGCGGCACGCCGAGATGATGCGCCTGCAGGATGATCGCGCACGACAGCACGGCAGTGAGGACGTCGCCCGCCCACGGGATGAGTCCGATGAGCGGATCCCAGCCGAACCGGAGGCTCGTACCGGGGACGCGGAACGCATCGTCGAGAAGGCGCCGCAGCGAGCGCAGCGCAGCCATTCGCCGGTCTTCGGTCAAAGATTCACCGCTGATTCAACACAAAGACACAAAGGACACAGAGGCAAGACCCGATCCCAAACGGGTTTACCTGTGTGTCCTGTGTGTCCTTTGTGTCTTCTGTGTCGACGCAGCGCCTCAAAAACCCCAGCGCAGGAGCACCGCTCCCACGGTGAAGCCGGCGCCGACCGACGCCAGCAGCACGAGGTCGCCCTTCTTCAACTTGCCGCAGCAGACGGCGTCGTTCAGCGCGAGCGGAATCGTCGCGGCCGTGGTGTTGCCGAACCGCTCGATGTTGATGATGACCTTGCCGGGCGCGATCCCGAGCTTCTCGCTCGCCGACGAGATGATCCGCCGGTTCGCCTGGTGCGACACGAACAGGTCGATGTCGTCCGGCGTGAGCCGGTTGCGGTCGAGCAGGCGACGTGAAATCTCTTCCGTCTTGCGCACCGCGAACTTGAACACGGCCTGGCCGTCCTGCTTCACGTAGTGCTGGCGCCCGTCGATCGTCTCGTGCGACGAGGGCTTGCGGCTGCCGCCCGCGGGCATGCACAGCGCCCGTCCGCCGCTCCCGTCGATCTCGTGCTCGAAGTCGAGAATCACGCCGTCGGTGTCGGTCGCCGCCGACACGACGACCGCGCCGGCGCCGTCGCCGAACAGCACGCAGGTCGCCCGATCCTGGTAGTCGATGATGCTCGACATGACGTCGGCGCCGACGACCAGCGCGTGGTCGTGCGCGCCGCTCGCAACGAACTGGCTCGCGGCCGTGAGCGAGTACGTGAACGCCGAGCACGCGGCGCTCAGATCGAAGCCCCAGGCGTGGCGCGCGCCGATCCTGTGCTGGATGAGACACGCCGTGCTCGGGAAAAACATGTCGGGCGTCACCGTCCCGACCACGATGACGCCGATGTCATCCGGCGTCAGCCCCGCTTTCGCGATCGCCTTGACCGCCGCTTCCGTCCCGAGATCCGACGTGGCGACGCCGGCGTCGACGATATGCCGTTCGCGGATCCCGGTCCGCTGCCGAATCCACTCGTCGCTCGTCTCGACCATTTTCTCGAGATCGGCATTCGTGAGCAGCCGCGGCGGGACGTACGTCGCGAGCGACCTGATGGTCGTCGGCCGTCCGCCGGCGCGGGGCGCCGTGCGGAGCGCCGGCCGTGAGCCGGTCGATTGAGCTACCACAATCGTGAGTCCCTTCGTTGTTCAACGGGCGCCACGAGCCCGAAGTAGCCGTAGGCGCGCGGCGTCGCGACGCGGCCGCGCGGCGTGCGATCCAGGAAGCCGATCTGGATCAGGAAAGGCTCGTAGATGTCTTCGATCGCGTCCTTCTCTTCGCTGATCGCGGCGGCGATCGTCCCCAGGCCGACGGGACCGCCGCCGAATTTGTCGATGATCGTGCGCAGCAGCTTGCGATCGATCTCGTCGAAGCCGTGCTCGTCCACTTCGAGCAGCTGGAGCGCGGCATTCGCGACCGCCATCGTGATCGCGCCGCTGGCCCGGACCTGCGCGTAATCGCGGACGCGGCGCAGCAGCCGGTTCGCGATGCGCGGCGTGCCGCGGGCGCGGCGCGCGATCTCCTGCGCCGCCTCGTCGTCGATCGGCACATCGAGGATTTTCGCGGACCGCCGTACGATTTCCTCGAGATCCGCCGCCGTGTAGAACTCGAGCCGGTGTGTGATGCCAAAACGCGATCGCAGCGGCGACGTCAGCAGCCCCGTTCGCGTCGTCGCGCCGACGAGGGTGAACGGCTCGAGCCGCATCTTGACGGTCCGGGCGCTCGGTCCCTGACCGATCACGATGTCGACCTCGTAGTCCTCGAGGGCGGGATACAAAATCTCCTCGACCACCGGCGACATTCGATGGATCTCGTCGATGAACAACACTTCGCCGCGTGCGAGGTTCGTCACGATGCCGACCAGATCGCCCGGTTTTTCGATCGCGGGCCCCGAGGTCGCGCGGACCTGGACGCCAAGCTCGTTGGCGATCACGTACGCAAGCGTCGTCTTGCCCAGACCGGGAGGACCGTGCAGCAGGACGTGGTCCAGCGGCTCGCTGCGTTGCTTCGCCGCGGCGATCGCCACCTGCAGGTTCTCGCGAATCCGGTCCTGGCCGATGTACTCGTCTAGCCGCCGCGGGCGCAGCCCCGCTTCGTACTGCGCGTCCTCGTCGACGCGCGCGGCAGCGATGACTCGATCGTCAGTCACTTCGCTAATTCTCGGAGCGCCTGCTTCAGCGTACGCTCGAATCCGCCGTCAGGCATGACTTTGAAGGCGGCAGCGACAGCTTTTTCGGCGAGAGGCCGATGATACCCTAGGTTCACCAGCGCGGAGAGCACGTCTTCTCTCACAGGCGACGACGCGTCAGACGCGACCTCGCCTACCGCCGCGGCCGGCGCCACGCGCGGCAACCGATCCTTCAGCTCGAGAACGATGCGCTCGGATGTTTTCTTCCCGACGCCGGGAATGTTGGTGAGGCGCGCGACGTCACTACGCTCGATCGCGCGCACCAGCTCGATCGGCTCGATGCCCGACAGCACCGCGAGCGCGAGCTTCGGGCCGATCCCGCCGATGCCAATCAGCCGCTCGAACAGATCCTGCTCGAGGAGGGTCGCGAAACCGTACAGCAGCAGCGCGTCCTCGCGCACGTGCGTGTGGATGCGCAGCGCGATTTCGGCACCGGCGTCGCCGAGCCCGTAAAACGTCGACAGCGGGACGAACACGTCGTACCCGACCCCGTTGACGTCGACCGCGATCCGGTTCGGATGTTTCTCGAGTATGCGGCCTCTGAGGTGCGCAATCACGATCGTGCGGGCTTGCCCCGCCGAAGCGCCGCCGGCGCGGAGGGGGGCTTGCCCTGCCGAAGCGCCTCCGGCGCGAAGGCGGGTCGATACGTGCGCCAGCTCGTCGCCTTGGTCCGCGCCGGCATCGCGCTCGCGATTCGCGCGGGTGACGTCGCGTGCGCGTGCACGTGGCAAATCGCGACGGCCAGCGCGTCGGCCGCGTCGTGAGGCGTCGGCACCGCCGGGAGACGCAGCATCAGCTTCACCATGTGCTGGACCTGATGCTTTTCGGCGCGCCCGTAGCCGACGACGGCGCGCTTGATCGCGGCCGGCGTGTACTCCATCACCGGCACGCCCGCCTCCACGGCCGCGAGCATCGCGACGCCGCGCGCGTGCCCGAGCTTCAAGGCGCTGCGCACGTTGACGGCGTGAAACAGGCTTTCGATGGCGACGCAGTCCGGCCGCGTGTCGCCGATCAGCGCGGCCAGCGTGCGGTGAATGTGAAGCAGTTTGTCGGGAAACGATGTCGACGCCGGCGTCCTGATGCCGCCGCAGACGACGATCCGGTGACGCGAGCCGTCGGTCTCGACGCAACCGTAGCCGGTGCAGTCCGAGCCCGGATCGATCCCAAAGATTCTCACGCGAGCGAGGCCTCGATCTCCTTTTCCGAGATGTCGAAGTTCGACGACACGTTCTGCACGTCGTCGTGGTCCTCGAGCCCTTCCATCAGCTTCACCATCTGCTGCGCGACTCTGCCTTCGAGCTTGACGTAGTTCTGCGGAATCATCGACACCTTGGCAGTCGCCGGCTCGATGCCGAGCTTCTTCACCGCCTCGTTCACGGCGGGAAACGCGTCGGGCGCGCTGAACACTTCCCAGTTGTCGTCGTCGTCCTGGAAGTCGTCGGCGCCGGCGTCGAGCACCGCATTCATCAGCTTCTCTTCGTCAGCTTTCGATTTCTCGATGACGATGTAGCCCTTCTTGTGGAACATCCAGGCGACGGCGTTCGGCGCCGCGAGGTTGCCGCCGTGCTTCTCGAGCAGGTGACGGATTTCGCCGGCGGCGCGGTTCTTGTTGTCGGTGAGCACTTCGATAATCAAGGCGGCGCCGCCCGGCCCGTACGCTTCGTAGTGCGCTTCTTCGTACGAGACGCCCGGCTCCTGCCCGGTGCCGCGGCGGATCGCGCGCTCGATGTTCTCGCGCGGCATGTTGTTCGCCTTGGCCTCGGCGACGATCGTCCGCAGCCGCGGGTTCATGTCGGGATCGCCGCCGCCGGCGCGCGCCGCGACGGTCAGTTCCTTGATGAGCCGCGTGAAGATCTTGCCGCGCTTGGCATCCGCGGCGCCTTTCTTGTGCTTGATCGAATGCCACTTGGAATGGCCGGACATGGTGAAACTCCCTGAAAAGCTGCTGGAAAACGCGGAAAATTCTACACCCTTTTCGCGAGGATGATCCAGACGTCGGCGCGCGCGTCCCACGGGCGGCCGCGATAATCGCCAAGCACCGTTTCGACCGTAAAGCCCGCGCGCTCGAGGCGGCGCGTCATCTGCGGGACGGTGAGCGTACGGAACGTCAGCTCGAAGCGGTGCTCGCGCCGGGTGCGGCCGCGGCGCTCGATGTAGCGCTGCTCGAAGGTCGTGAGCCGGCGCTTTCGATCCTGTGACACCGATTCGACGAGCGTGAGGTGCGCGCGACCGGCACGTCCGCGCAGTTGCACGCGGTCACGGTACTCGCGCCAGTTCGGCACGTCGGGCACGAGATCGACGCCGAACATCCCGCCGGGCACGACGACGCGCGCGACCGACGCGAGCGCCGCCGTCAAATCGCCCGGCCGCGTCAGCGACTGCAGAATCCCGTACGGCGCGATGACCATCGGAAACGAGCGGTCGGCGAAGGGAAGCGCGCGGATGTCCGCACGGACGACAGGGATTCGGGATTTGGGATTTGGGATTCGGGGGATTCGAGGGATTCGTGGGGTTCGTGCGATTCGTGGGATCCGTTGCAGCATCGCGGCTGACCGATCCACCCCGACAATGTTCACGCCCGCTTTAGCGAGGGGCGCCGTCACACGGCCGGTGCCGCATCCGAGCTCCAGCACCGGACCGTCCGCCGTGGACGCGAGTCGACGCCAGAAAGGAACGTCGCGGCGTCCGAGCGTCCGCGCGTTCTCCCAGTCGTAGAACGGCGCGTATTGGTCCCACCCCTTCCAGCCTTCGCGCATAGAATCGGCACTCATGGATGAACTCGAGAAGTGGCGTGACGAGTTCCCGATTCTCTCGCGCAGCGTGTACATGATCAACAACTCGCTCGGCGCGATGCCGCGGCAGACCGCGCGTCATCTCGCCGCGTACGCCGATGCGTGGGCCACGCGCGGCGTGCGGGCATGGGAAGACCGGTGGTGGGAAATGCCGCGCGAGATCGGCGACCGGATTGCCACGATCATCGGCGCCGCGAGTGGATCGGTCAGCATGCACGAGAACGTGACGACGGCACACATGGTCGCGCTGTCGTGCCGGCGTCCGTCCGGCTCACGCCGCCGCATCGTCTGCACCGCGATGGATTTTCCGTCGATGGTTTATCTATTTCGGGCGCAGGAGGCGAACGGCTTCGAGCTGAGCGTCGTTCCTGCCGAAGACGATCTGACGATCCGCACGGAACGCGTCCTCGATGCGATCGACGAAACGACGGCGATCGTCGCGTTCTCGCACGTGCTGTTCCGTACGTCATACATCATGAATCCCGCCCCCATCGTCGCGCGCGCGCACGAGGCCGGCGCGGCCGTCATCCTGGACACGTATCAGTCCGCGGGCATCGTTCCTGTCGACGTTGCCGGCCTTGGCGTCGACTTCGCGGTCGGCGGCTGCCTGAAATGGCTGTGCGGCGGACCCGGCAACGCCTTCATCTATACGCACCCGGATCTGATGAAGACGACGCGGCCGTCGTTCACCGGCTGGGTGTCGCACCGGAATCCGTTCGCGTTCGATATCGAAGAGGACGCGATCCGCGGCGACGCGCTGCACATGATGAACGGGACGCCCGCCATTCCGGCGTACTACGCGGCGCTGGCGGGACTCGAGATCATCAACGAGGTCGGCGTCGATCGCATTCGCGCGAAATCGAAGACGTTGACAGCGCGGCTGCTCGCGCGCGCCGACGAATACGGGTTCGCATCGGCGGCCTCACGCGATCCCGAACGGCTCGCCGGTACGGTCGCCGTCAACGTGCCCGACGCCGCGCTCGTCGCGCGCACGCTCAAAGCGCGCGAGTTCATCGTCGACTACCGGCCGCCGGTTGGCGTTCGCATCTCGCCGCATTTCTACAACACGGTGGACGAAGTCGACGCGATCATGGCCGAGATCGATTCGATCGTCGCCAAGAGGGACTACGACGCCGGCGAAAGCCGCTCGCTCGTGACGTGACGTCGCGCGTTCGTCATCCCAAGCACGACACCTGCGGCCTCGAACACCGCCAGCAGCACCGCCGTCACAGTGAAGAGCGTCCGCCACTCGGCCGTAACGTGGCTGACGTGGTCGGGGCTCGCGATCACGAAGTGATTCACGATCCCGAACACGAGCGAGCCGGCCATCGTCGCCGCGATGACCCACCCGCCGGCGACCGGACGTGATCGCGTCATCGAAAGGCCGATCAGCGGACCGGCGAGGATGACGACGTAGATGAAGAGGTTCGCGGCCAGCGTCATCGGAATGCGGGCCCCGGAGTGCGCCGCGCCGTGAATGACGCTAATCACGAGATGGCCGAGGACGACGATGGCGAGAACGAGTTGCGCAGCGCGTGAACGTCGCATACGTCCCTCAAGACGAGCGATGGCGCTCGGTTCTGACAGCTAATCGGAAACGGCGATTTCTCCAGGCAGGATCGGACGCGTCCGCGGCAAGCGGCCGCGCCGCGCGAGGTTGCCGACGAAGGCGAGGATCCCGAGAAACACGAGCAGCTTGATCGTGTCGCCGATGCGCGTCCGTGGCAGCACCTTCCACATCAGCCAGAGCGCAGGCTGCGCCCAGCAGACGGCCCACACCGATCCATAGAAATATCGCCGCTCGTGTCCCTCGCCCTTCGTGGAGGCCTTGACGCGCGGCAGCCACCCGAGCGCTCCCAGGATCCAGATCGACGCCGCGAGCGGGAAGTACGCGTACCGGTAGATCTCCTTGAGATGCCAGCGGCCGGTCGCGATCGCGACGCCGAGGCCGGTGATGTTCAGCACGGCGAACGTGATCACTTCGCTCCAGGCGAAGGTGTAGCAGATGCGGCGATACAGCGGATTCGGTCGATCCTCGGTGAACCGGATGATGTACGGCCTGGGCTCGACGCCCGGGAGCCGGCCGCGCAGCCCGGCGATGCCGGTGCCGACGAGCACCGCGCCGAGCCACATCGCCATGCGCACGTCGAACCCGCCCTCGAACAGATCGAACGTCAGCGGACCGGGTGCGATGAAGAAGACGAAAATCCAGATCGGCCAATGGTTGACGCGGTAATAAAGCTTGTTGCGCTCCCGGATCTTCCGTTGGGATGCGTACTCGACAGGGATGGTCACTGCGGCGCTGGAGCGGCAGTATACCCCGTCGACGGAAGACGCGGCGCGCCGCCCCACATGCCACGCCGGAAGCTCCTCGCCTCGGCTTCCGCGCGCTTCAACTCGTCGAGGCGCGCCAGGGGCGCGCGGGCCGTCACGCGCGCGAGCCCGTCGCGCGCGAGCGCCGCGTTGATGAACACGCCGTCCTCGCGGAAGACGTACGCCAGACGCCGGTGGTACGAGTCGAACACCGGACCGTCCTGCTCGAGGCGGACCCAGCGATGCAGCACCATTGAGATCAATCGCTCGCGCGCTTCCTGCGCGAACGGCGCCGGCGTATCGAATCCGCGCCCCATCTCCGGCGCGTCGATGCCGAGCAGGCGGATGCGCCCCAACCGGGCGACGCTGATCGTGTCGCCGTCGGTGACCGACGTCACGACGACTGGATCCGATCGTTTGGCTCTCGTCCCGTACGGGAAGGTTTGAAAAATTGCCACGGCCGCCGCGAGCAACGTGGGCAGAATCTGCATACACACCTCGATTGGCGCGGGATTGCGCGGAACCGAAGCGGCGATTCTGCAAGGGCCCAGCCAGGGACCACGAAGTCGGACTATAGGACGACTTCAGCCGGCGAATTTGTAGCCGAGGCCGTGGATGGTGAGGATGTACTCCGGCGATTTCGGGTTGCTCTCGATCTTGTGCCGCAGCCCCGCGACGTGGACGTCGACCGTCCGCGTGAGCGGCATCTCGTCGTAGCCCCAGACTTCCGACAGCAGCTCGTCGCGCGACAGCGTGGCGCCGCGGTGCTCGATGAAATGCCGGAGCAGCTTGAACTCGCGCGCGGAGAGATCGATCGGCCGCCCCCCACGCGTCACTTCGGCCCGGCGGAAATCGACCATGACCTCGCCGAAACGATACGTGTCGCCGCCCGGCTGCGGACGCGGCGGGACGCGGCGAAGCAGCGCTTCGAGCCGCGCCATCAGCTCGATCGTCTCGAACGGCTTGGCGAGGTAATCGTCGGCGCCCAGCTTCAGGCCGACGACCTTGTCGACGACCTGCCCGCGCGCGGTGAGCATGAGAATCGGCGTCGTGACGCCGCGCTGCCGGAGCTCGCGGCAGACGTCGAACCCGTTCATCCGCGGCAGCATGACGTCCAGCACGATGAGATCGTACGGCTCCCGCATCGCCCGCTCGAGCCCGATCGCCCCATCGCCGGCGGTCTGGACCACGTAGCCTTCGCTGACCAGACGATCGCTGAGGGTCAGGCGCAAGCCCGGTTCGTCCTCGACGACGAGCACGCGCGGGACCGTCACGGCGCGGTGTCAGACGTGTCAGACGTGTCAGACGTGTCAGACACCTTTTCTGAGTGGGATGCGGTCAGATCCGGTGGCGAGACCGGGAGCTCGACGACCACCGTCGTGCCCTCGCCGGGCCGGCTCTCGATGCGCACGTCGCCATGATGTGCGGCGATCACCTGGCGCACGACGCTGAGGCCGACGCCCGTGCCGCGGACCTGTGCCTCCACGGCGCGGCGGCCGCGATGAAACGGCTTGAAGACGTGCGGCAGATCGTGGGGATCAATCCCCAGTCCGCGATCGACGACGCGAATCCGCACCGTTGATCCTTGCACGGCGGCGGCCACGTCAACCGTCGACCCCGCGGCGCTGTACTTCACGGCATTCCCGACGACATTCTGCACGGCCGAGCACAACGCATCCGCGTCGCCGGCGACGGCCGGCAGCGATCCGTTCGTGTGCACGTGAATCGCCACTCCGCGATCGCGCGCGTCGGCGTCGATCGCGCCCACCACGCCTGCAATCACGCGCGCAAGATCGACGTCGGTGAACGGACGCGGCGGCGCACCTGACGTGATGCCCGCGAACTCGAACACGCGCTCGACCATGTCGCGCAGCCGCCGTCCTTCGGATTGAATCAGCGATCCGTAGCGCCTGACCTGGGGATCGTCGGCCACCACGCCGTCCGCGAGGTTCTCGCCCGCGGAACAGATGACCGCGAGCGGCGTGCGCAGCTCGTGCGACACGGCGGCCACGAACTCCATCTGTTGACGCGCGAGCCGTTGCTGCCGCTGCGCTGCCGCGATGATCAGCACGACGCTCGCCCCAAGCAGACCAAGGACGCCGAGGCTGATGGCGAGATTGCGGCGGCGCGACTGACCGACGATCGCATCGAGCGATCCGCTGCGATACCGCACGCGCACCTGCCACGCACCTTGATCGTCACCTCCCGCCATCAGGACGCGCCTGCCCTCGCCGCCGTTCGCGCGACGGACGATGGTGATCGCCAGGCGCTGCTCGCCGAGCGTACGCGCCCGAGGACCAGGCGCATCGGCGAGCCGATTCAATTCGTCCATCCGCAGGTCGAACAATCCGCTGGTCACGTCGGCGGCCGCGGCATCGACGGTCGTGGCGTTGTCCGAGGTGTAGATCACCGTCGACGGCTCGTCACGCCTGACGATGGTGACGAGGTACTCCGACGTACCGCCGTCGCCGAAGTACTTGGTGACGAGCGGCTCGAGGATCTCGTGCTGGAGGCGGCCGGCGTCGAGCACGGCGATGACGAGGCGCGCCAGCAACGTCGGATCGGGCATGACCGTGAACTGCCGGCCGTTCCCGATCCGCTTCATGCGCGGCACCGCGATGATCAGCGCGGGCGTGCGCGAGTCGATCGCGTCGGCCCCCACGAGAAACGGCGGCGGCGCCCCGGTCACCTGAGGCACGAATTGATGGACGCGCGTCATCGACGCGGCCAGCTCCGGCGGCCACGCGACCGGATCGAGCGCGCGGCGATCCGGATCGAGGCGCCGGATCTGCGCCGTCTGGAAGGTTTGCCCTTCGGCCAGGTACACGCCCGTGACGAGGTCGGGGGTCGCCGACGAAGCACGCCATCGCGCGCACGCATCGGCGAGCGCCGACGCCGGATCGCTCTCGATCTGCTCGTTGTCGACGTGAAAGGCGACGTAGGTCCGAGTCAGCTGACTGTCGAACTCCTTGGTGAAGTCGGACGTGCGCGTGCGCAGACCGGCGCGCATGCGTTCGCGTTCGGCGGCGCTCACCTCGCCGAGCCAGCGGTACTGCAAGGTGGCCAGCGTGGCGAGGAGCACGAGGAGCACCGCGGCGATCAGCAGCGGCCACGGGAGTCGTCGCGTCATCGAAGCCAGTGTATGCGAAGAATCCCGAGTGAAAATGCGCGGTTTACATTTCTTACAAAACGATTGCCGAGAGATAACAACTTCGCGCGCCGCTCCTCGTCATACTCGCCGTGACTCGAACGGAGGTCATCAGCATGGAGCGGCTAAGGATCTATTTGTTCTCTCTCGCCCTGGGAGCCCTGGGAGCCCTGGGAGCCCTGGGAGCCCTGGGAGCCCTGGGAGCCCTGGGAGCCCTGGGAGCCCTGGGAGCAATGACGCTCGGCGGATACACAGCGCGTGCAGCCGGCGATACCAAGGCGGCGGAGCTCGTCGCGCAGGCGCGCGCCGCGCTCGGCGGCGACACCAAGCTGTCGAAGGTGCAGGGGCTGTCGGCGGCCGGCACGTATCAGCGCGACGCCGGCGAGCGGCAATTGTCGGGCGAGATCACGATCGATCTGCAGCTCCCGGACAAGATGGTGCGCACCGACAGCATGAATCCGATCGGCGACGCCACGGTCGTCATGCTGCAGGGGATCAACGGCGATCAGGTGCTGCGCAACTCGCGCACGATCGGCGGCGGGCCCGGCATGGTCATCCGCGTCGCGCCGCCGCCCGCGGGCACCGACGCCGAAGGACAGGCGCTCAGAAACGCACGCGCCGAGCTCGTTCGGTTCGCGCTCGCGTTTCTCCTCACATCGCCATCGTCGATGCCGATCGAGTTCACCTACGGCGGCCAGGCGGAAGCCCCTGTCAGCGATATCGGCGATATCGCCAAAGCGGACGTCATCGACGCGAAGGGTCAAGGCAGCTTCGCCGCTCGCATCTTCCTCGACCAGAAAAGCCATCGTCCACTGATGCTGCAGTACCGTGGCGCGGCGCCGCGAATGGTGGTGCAGACGCGGCGCGGCGACGGCCCGCCGCCGGATCCAAATCATGTCCAGGGCGACGCGAACCAGGCCACCGGCCGCGCCGCGGCGCCGCAACCGCCAGCGCCGCAGATCGTCGACATCCAGATGTTCCTCGACGACTACAAACCGGTCGACGGCGTGCTGCTCCCGCATCACATCTCGCGGTCGATTGACGGCAAGCCGAACGAAGAGTGGGCGTTCAAGACGATCAGGGTCAACCCGACGTTCAAGCCAGACACGTTCTCCGGGAAATAGCGCCTGCGGCCACACCTCGCCGCGGACTGGGAATCCGCGGCGAGGTGTCAGCGACAGCTTGCGCTGGGGGTGGGGCCCCAGCGCCAGTGAAAAACGATAGGGGTCTCACCGATGCGAGCGTTTGTCGGATTCTTGATCGTCTATTCGTTGCCCATCTGGGCGGCTGCTCAAGCACGCACGGACGCAACACTGCGGATCACCGTCGTCGATCCGAGCGGCGCAGTGATTGTCGGAGCGCAGGTCACGGTGAAACCGGACATTGTCCCCGGGGGCGCAGCGACGCCGGCGACGCCTGTCAGCGATCTCGCCGGGCCTCGCGGCGAGGCCGTGTTCGGCGCGCTCGAGCGCGGGCGCTATTCGCTCCACGTCGAATCTCCCGGGTTCGAGCCTTACGACGCGGTCGACGTGCGCGTGCGCGCGGGAGACAACCGGCGCGAGGTCAAGCTGAAGATCGCCAGGCTCGCCGAAACCATCGAGGTCGGCCGCGATCCGCGCGAGCGCGCGAGCGATCCCCGCGGCGACGCCTTTGCCACGGTCCTCGGCCAGGCGCAAATCGACGAGCTCCCCGACGACCCCGACGAGATGGAGCAGATGCTGCGCGACATGGCCGGACCGGGCGCGACGCTGCGCGTCAACGGATTTCGCGGCGGCAAGCTGCCGCCCAAGAGCCAGATTCAATCGATTCGCTTCCGCCGCAACATGTTCGCCGCCGACGTGCACGAAGCGGGCTTCATCTCGATCGACATCACCACGAAGCCGGGCCTCGACAACTGGCGCGGATCGACGAGCATCGGCTTCCGCGACTCGGCGCTCAACGCCAGGAACGTTTTCGCGCCGGTCAAGGGCGACGAGCGGCACGAGCGCTACGGCTTCACCGTGAACGGACCGCTGTGGAAGCAGCACACGTCGCTGTCGCTGTCGGTCGACGGCATCGACGCGTTCGATACGAAGACGATCGTCGCCGTCACGCCCTCGGGGCTCTTCGCCGATTCGATCCGCAAGCCGAACGACACCCTGAACGCGACCGCACGCCTGGAGCACGCGCTGACGAAATCGGTGATGCTACGCGCGGAAGCGCAGAGAAATCACGTGCGGCTCGAGAACCTCGGCGTCGGCGATTTCGATCTCCCCGAACGCGGCTACAGTCAGACGCGAGACGAGCAGATCCTCCGCGGCTCCCTCGCCGGATCGATCGGCAAGGCGCTCTACAACGAGCTGCGGCTGCAGTGGCGCCGCGACGACATCTCGTTCGCGCCGGTCAGCACCGCGCCGGCGGTGCTCGTGCTGAACGCGTTCGACGCCGGCGGCGCGCAGACGTCGGGCGCGCGCGCCGTCGACACGTTCGAGATCGCGGACGACCTGGACATCGCCGCCGGCCGTCACGCGATCCGTACCGGCGTCCTCATTGAAGGCGGCCGCTACGACACCGGCGTCCTGCGCAATGCCGGCGGGACGTTCACGTTCGCGAGCCTGGCGGCGTACTCGGCCGGCACGCCGACGACCTTCACGCGAAACGTGGGCGACCCGAACGTCGGCGTGTCGCAGGTGCAGGCGGGCCTCTACGTGCAGGACGATTTCCGCGCGCGCAAGGACCTGACGATCAGCGGCGGCGTGCGGCAGGAGATTCAGTCACACGTCGGCGGATTTCACCTCGCGCCGCGCGGGGGTCTCGTCTGGTCGCCGTTCAAGAGCGGCAAAACGACGATTCGAGCCGGTGGCGGCGTGTTCTACGACTGGTTCGACGCGCAGGCGTACGAGCAGGCGGTGCAGCTCGACGGCACGCATCAGCGGATTGAAACGATCGTCGAGCCCGGATATCCCGACGCGACGCTGGGCGGCCGCGCGCTCGTCCTGCCGCCGGGACGCGTGCAGCTTTCGCCGGACTTGACGCAGCCCCAGCTTCGCGAAGCGATCGTCGGCGTCGAGCAGCAACTGCCGCGCGACGTCCGTTTGCAGACGATGTACATCCATCGTCAGGGGTCGCATCTGCTCCGCGGCGTGAACGTCAACGCGCCGCTGCCGAACGGCCAGCGGCCCGATCCCCGATCGGGTCCCGTCACCGAGATCAACTCAATCGCCTCGTCGCGCTTCGACGGGCTCAGCGTCAATCTCAACTACATGCGGCCGCAGACGCGCTTGTTCGTCGCCGCGAATTACCTGATCGCCCGCGCGATCGACGAGACCGACAGCGCGTTCAGCCTGCCGGCCGACAGCCTCAACCTCGCCGGCGAACGCGGGCCGGCGCTCACGACCCCGCGGCATCGGTTCATGAGCCTCGTCAACACGCCGCTCGTGAGCCGGTTCCGGCTTGGCACCTCCATCCGCGTGCAGTCGGCGCTGCCCTACAACATCACGACCGGGCGCGACGACAACGGCGACACGATCAGCAACGATCGGCCGGCCGGCGTGACGCGCAACACCGGCCGTGGCCGCGCGCTCGTCGACCTCAGCACGCGCCTGAGCTGGTCGATGGGATTCGGCACCCGAGCCGCAACGACGCAAGGCCCGCAGGTCCGCATTCTCCGCGGCGACAACGCGGATCCGTTGCGCGACATGCCGGGCGCCGACATGCAGAACATGAGGTTCGGCCTGGAGCTCTACGTTCAGGCATTCAATCTGTCGAACCGCATGAACGCGCTGAATTTCAGCGGCGTGCTGACGTCGCCCTTCTTCGGTCAGCCGACGTCGGCGGCGCCGCCCCGCCGCGTTGAGGTCGGTACGCGGCTGACTTTCTAAATTGGACGTCGATGCACGCCTCGACGAGCTATTGACGGCCTATGGCGCGTTTCTGCCTGAGAGGACCTCTGCGAGAACCGCGTCCTTCCCCAGACCGCAACGAGCAGTTCTTTCTGTGCAGTCTCAGCGGTCCCTGCGTTCTTTGTCGGTGTTCAGCTCATAGAGCGCGATGCCTACGGAGACAGCGAGGTTCAGCGAATCGACGCCGTCGCTGATCGGAATCCGCACGCGATAATCGGCGGTCGCTTCCACCGCCGGCGTCAGGCCCCCGCCTTCCGCGCCGACCACCAGCGCGACGCGGTCCGGACGCGGGCGCGATCGAAACGCCTCGAGCGTCTCCGACGGCTCGCGCGGCGTCAGCGCGACGATGGTGAATCGCGCCGCGCGGACGTCGGACAACACGCCAGGCCAGTCGCCGGCGCGTGCGAAAGGCACACTGAGCACCGCGGCCATCGACGTGCGAATCGCTTTGCGGTACAGCGGATCGCAGCACGTGGGGCTCAGCAGCACCGCGTCGGCGCCGAGCGCCGCCGCATTGCGGAACACGCCGCCGACGTTGTCGGCGTTCGCGACCGCTTCGAGCACGACGAGCGTCCGCGATCCGGTGAGCAGCGCTTCGAGCGATCGCGCCGGCGGCCGCTCGACGAGCGCCAGACAGCCGCGATGAATGTCGTGGCCGGTGATGCCGAGGAAATCGCCCGCCTCGCAGACATAGATCGGCACGTTGGACGCGACGGCGTTCAACGCCGGTTCGAGACTGCGGCGTGCCGCTTCGCTGACGAGCACCGACTGCACACGGAAGCGGGCATCCTCAATGACGCGCTGCACGACGAGCCTTCCTTCGGCGATGAACAGCCCGCGCGATCGCATCAGCTCCGCGTCGGACACATCGCGATACAGCACGATTCGAGGATCGTCCGTGCCGTGGACGCGCTCGAGGCTCATGACGTCCTTGACTCTATCGCGTCGCATTCGGCATTTTCCTGTAACGATCCGCATCAACCCCGCCGGTCCCGGTCCCGTCTAACCCCTACATCTATCTATGCGTCACCTTCTTCGCGACCTTCAGTACGCCTGGCGCGGGTTGACGCGCGCGCCGCTCTTCACGATCGTCGCGCTCGTGTCGATCGCACTGGGCATCGGCGCCAACACCGCGATCTTCACGCTGGTCGACGAAGTGCTGCTTCGCATGCTGCCGGTGAAGAGTCCCGAGCAGCTCGTGTTGTTCAACGGCGCGCGCAATCACTACGGCAACAACAGCGGCGGCAACATGCTGTCGTTCCCGATGTACGAAGACTTCCGCGACAACTTCGTGGATCGGGGTCAGGCAGCCGCGCTGCCGCGCGCCACCCAGCCGGTCGACAACGCCGCGCCGCATCCGTCGATCTTTTCCGGCATGTTCGCGCGCCGCACCACCGCGATGATCGTTGGCATACCTGGGGACAGTGTCCAGAGCGAGCGTGTCCCCGGCGAGATGGTCACCGGGACGTTCTTCCAGGTGCTTGGCGTCGGCGCCGCCGCCGGCCGGGTCATCACGCCGGACGACGACACGGTGCGCGGCGATGGTCGAGTCGCAGTGCTCAGCTTCGACTACTGGCGCACGCGGTTCGGCGCCGATCCCGGAGCCGTCGGCCGGCAGATCACGATCAACAACTACACCTACACCATCGTCGGCGTTTCGCAGGCCGGGTTCGACGGCGTCGACATCGGCTACGTGCCGAACATCCGCGTGCCGATCATGATGAAGGCGCAGGTGACGCCGAACTGGGACGATCTCGACAACCGGCGCAGCCGATGGGTGAACGTCTTCGCGCGCATGAAGCCCGGCGTGGCGATCGAGACGCTCAAGCCGGCGCTTCAGCCGTTCTTCCACGGCCTGCTCGAAGAGGAAGTCAAGATGCCGGCGTTCAGCGGGACGTCGGCGTACACGCGCGAGCAGTTCCTCAAGGGCGAAATCAGTTTTCTGCCGGCCGCGCAGGGACGGTCGCCGATCCGCCAGCAGTTGTCGCAGCCACTCTGGCTGCTGATGGCAACCGTCGCCGGCGTGCTGCTGATCGCGTGCGCCAACGTCGCGAGCCTGCTCATCGCGCGCGCAACCGCGCGGCAGAAGGAAATCGCCGTGCGCCTCGCCCTCGGCGCAAGCCGCGGCCGCATCGTCCGCCAACTCCTGGTGGAGAGCGTGCTGCTCGCGGCGGCGGGCGGCATCATCGGGCTGGTGATCGCGGCATGGACGACGAAGTTCCTGCTCGCCTACCTGCCGACGAGCGATACGCCGCACGTCATCAGCGGATCGATCGACTACCGCGTCCTCGCGTTCAACTTCGCGTTGTCGCTCGTCACCGGCCTCGTCTTCGGTCTCGTGCCGGCGCTGCAGTCGACGAAGCCGAATCTCGCGCCGGCGCTCAAGGATCAGGTCGGCGCGGTCATCGGCGGAACCGGCGGCGTGCGCTTCCGCAAGGGACTGGTCGTCGCGCAGGTGACGATCTCCGTGCTGCTGCTCGTCTCCGCCGGCGTGTTCATCCGAAGCCTGCGCAATCTGCGGCTGCTGGATCTCGGGCTGAGCACCGACAACCTCATCGCCTTCAACGTCAGCCCTGCTATCAGCGGCTATGGAACGGTCCGATCGAAGCAATTCCAGAAGCAGGTGATGGAACGCGTCGGCGCCCTGCCGGGCATCACGTCGACGGCCTTCGCGCAGATGGGCCTGCTCGAAGGGAACGAGTGGGACAGCTCGATTTCGGTCGAGGGCTACGAGGCCAAGCCGGGCGAGAACATGAACCCGTATTGCAACGCGGTCAGCCCCGGCTACTTCAAGACGATGGGGATTCCGCTCGTTGCCGGGCGGGATTTCAGCGAGCGCGATGCGTTGAACGACGAAGTTCCGCCGGATCCGACCAACCTCACGCCGCCGCGGTACCGGGTGGCGATCGTGAACGAGAGCTACGCGAAGCACTACTTCGGCGAACGCAGTCCGATCGGGCGCCACATCGGCTTCGGCACGAATCCCGGCACGAAAACGCCGATCGAGATCATCGGCGTCGTGAAGGACTCGAAATACACCGGCGTGCGCGACGACATTCCGCGTCAGGTGTTCTTCGCGTTCCTCGAGAACGACTTCCCCAGCAGCGCGGTGATGTACGTGCGGACGACGAGCGCGCCGGATGCGGCGTTCGGATCGGTGCGGCAGGCCGTGCGGCAGCTCGACGCGAAGGTGCCGCTCTACAACTTCCGCACGCTCGCCCATCAAATCGATCAGTCGCTGCTGAACGATCGCATCGTCGCGACGCTGTCGACGGCGTTCGGCGTGCTCGCGACGCTGCTCGCGGTGATCGGACTCTACGGCGTGATGGCGTACACCGTCGCGCGGCGCACGCGCGAGATCGGCGTGCGCATGGCGCTCGGCGCCGTGCAGGGCGACGTCATCTGGCTCGTCATGCGCGAGGTGCTGACGCTCGTCGGCAGCGGCCTCGTCATCGGCCTCGTCGCGTCGTGGGGCGCGAGCCGCGCGATCAGCAGTCAGCTGTACGGCGTCACCGCGACCGATCCGCTCACGATGGCCGGCGCGGCCGCGCTGTTGTGCGGCGTCGCATTGATCGCCGGCTACGTTCCAGCGCGCCGCGCCGCGCGGGTGAATCCCGTGCTCGCACTGCGGTACGAGTAGACAATCTGCGACGGCTTCCACGAAGCCCACGAGGATCACGACGATCACAAAGACGCTCTTGACAAAACGCTTCTTCGTGGACTTCGTGACCTTCGTGATGAGCCGTTGTGCGTATCAGTACTGCCGAAATGTGAGATTGAATCGCCCGGTGAATTCGAGCTCCGGCGGGGCTGTCCCTGGAACGATCCGCGACACGCCGTGATAGCGCAGGCGCGCGGGGCCGCCGAAGACGAACGCGTCGCCCGACTCGAGCGGGAACGCCTCGACGGGCGCGTTGCGCTTCAAGCCGCCGAACAGAAACCGGGCGGTGTCGCCGATCGAGATCGACACCACCGGAATGCCCGCCGCGATCGATCGCTCTCCTTCGTCCTTGTCCTGATGCAGGCCCATCCGGCCGTCGGCGTCGTAGTAATTGAGGATGCAAAGGTCGGCGTCGAGCGTCATGCCCGCTGACGCCGCAATCCCGTCCGCCAGCGCCTTGAAGTTGTCCGGCAGCGGCGGCGCAGGCAGACCGTCGAAGTCGGTCCGCGTCGGCTCGTACTGATAGGTCTTGCCGTTCCAGTGACGCCCGAGGCACAGCATGCGGACGTGCATCTTCCCGCCGCCGCGCACGATCGGCACGTACGCGGCGACAGGACCGTCAATCAACGCGCGGCACTGCTCGACCAGGGCGCGCTGCGCATCCATCGACAGGCAGCGACGAATGTGGAAAGCGCCCGGCGCGATTTCCATATCCGTACGCTACCATTGCCCGCCGTGAAACGACCATCAACGCAGAAACCGCAGAATCCGCAGAGACATGTTTTTCTGCGTGTTCCGCGGGTTCTGCGTTGTACGTTGGTGCTGCTGTTCCTGGCGCCGCGCACCGCGGGCGCTCATCCGGTACCGTTCAGCTACCTGGACCTGCGCGTCCAGCCGGCCTTGATTGAGGGGACGCTCGTCGCGCACATCTTCGACGTCGCGCACGATTTGAACATCGAGCCGCCGGAAAAACTGCTCGAGCCGTCGCTCATATCCGAGCGCGCAGGCGCGATCGTGGAACTGCTGTCGCCGCGCCTGATGCTCAGCGCGGATGGCCGTCCGCTAAAAGGCGAATGGTCGAACGTCGAGATCGTCGCGGATCGCCAGTCGCTGCGCCTTCACGTGCGCTACCCGCTGGCGTCGCCCGCCGGCACTCTGTCGGTGGCGACGATCATGTTTCCGTACGACCCGAACCATCAGACGTTCCTGAACATCTACGAGCGCGACGCCCTCACGCAGGCCATTCTCGACCGCGGCCGCATCCAGTTCGACTACTTCGCCGGCACGCGCCAGGGCGCGCTCGCCGTCGTCAAAAAGTTTCTCCCCGCCGGCATCCACCACATCCTGATTGGTCCCGATCACCTCCTCTTCCTCGTGGGCCTGATGCTGCTCGGCGGGACGATTCGGCAGCTCGCGCTCGTGGTGACGGCATTCACGGTGGCCCACAGCATTACGCTGTCGCTCGCGGCGCTGAACATCGTCACACCGCCGGCGCGCATCATCGAGCCGGCGATCGCGCTCAGCATCGTCTACGTGGGCGCCGACAATCTGCTCGTGCGCGGCGGCCGCGACGTGCGCGCGTGGATGGCCTTCGCGTTCGGCTTCATCCACGGATTCGGCTTCGCCAACGTGCTGCGCGAGATGGATCTTCCGGCCCGAGCGCTGGGCTGGTCGCTGTTCGCGTTCAACGTCGGCGTGGAGATCGGTCAGTTGCTCGTCGTCGTCGCGGTCGCGTCGGTGTTGACCGCGCTGCGCTCGCGGAGCGAGCTCGTCGGACGGCGGCTCGCCTTTGCTGGCTCGGTGGTCGTCATGGCGGCCGGCACGTACTGGTTTATTCAACGCGTCCTCTTTCCTGGAGGACTCTCGTGAAATCGGTCATTGCGGATTGAGGATGGCGGATTGCGGATTTATTGAAGATTGAGGAGGCGTCACATGAAACGAGCGATGGTACTGAGCGTGTTGATCGCCCTCGGCGCGCTCTCGATGGCGGCCGCCGCCTACCAGCAGCCGCCGCCACCGCCCGGGCCGAATCCTGGCTCGCTGGCCGCGACGAAAATCGAGAAAGTGAAGGACAACCTCTACATGATCACCGGATCGGATCCGACCGACCGGAGCCTCTTCAGCGGCGGCAACACCGGCGTGTTCATCACGAACGCCGGCGTCGTCATCGTCGATACGAAGCTGACCGGCTGGGGGCAGGTCATCCTCGACCGGATCAAGACCGTCACCGACAAGCCGGTGACGACGATCATCAACACGCACACGCACGGCGATCACACCGGCAGCAACACCATGTTCCCGGCGACCGTCGAGATCGTCGCGCACGAGAACACGAAGGCGAACATGGAGAAGATGGACGCCTTCAAGGGCGAGGGCGCGAAAGGGCTTCCCAAGAAAACATACAAGGACAAGATGACGCTCGGCACCGGCAAGGACCGCGTCGATCTGTACTACTTCGGCCGCGGCCACACGAACGGCGACACGTGGGTCATCTATCCCTCGCTGCGCGTCATGCAGACCGGCGACATGTTCGCGTGGAAGGACGCGCCGCTCCTCGATCGGAACAACGGGGGCAGCGGAGTCGAGTACGCCGCGACCGTTCGCAAGGCCGTCGCCGCGGCGAACAACGTCGACACGCTGATCGTCGGTCACAGCCCGCTGCGCACCGTGGCGGAGCTCAAGGAGTACGCGCAGTACATGGACGATCTGGTCGCCGCGGTCAAACAGGCAAAGGCCGCCGGCAAGAACGCGGCCGACGCCTCGGCATCAATCGACCTCACGACGAAGTACAAGGGCTATAAGAAGGAGAGACAGGCGCCTGCCGTGCAGGTCATCTTCGATGAGCTCAAGTAATTGGGGGTTGAGGATTGCGGATTGCGGATTTATTCATGATTGGCGATTGATGATTCAGGAGGGCACATGAAGCGAGCGATCGTGTTGGGTGTGCTGATCGCGATCGGCGGACTGTCGCTCGCGGCCGCCGGCTATCAGCCGCCGCAGCAGCAGGGGCCGAAGGTCGTCACGGTGGAAAAGGTGAAGGACAACTTCTGGGTATTGAGAGGCGACGGCGGCGGAGGGAACACAGCCGTCTTCGCCACCGCGAGCGGTGTGGTCGTCGTCGACGCGAAGAATCCGGGCTGGGGCCAGCCGATCCTCGACAAGATCAAGGAGCTGACGCCGAAGCCGGTGACGACGCTCATCAACACGCACACGCACGGCGACCATGTGAGCGGCAACGTGGATTTTCCGGCGACGGTCGATATCGTCGTCCAGGAAAACACAAAAGCCAACATGGAGAAGATGCCGATCTTCAAGGAGAACAATGGCAAGGGGATGCCCAAGCGTACGTTCAAGGACAAGATGACGATCGGAAAGGGCGCCGACCAGATCGATCTGTACTACTTCGGTCCGGGCCACACGAACGGCGACGCGATCGTCGTGTTCCCGGCGCTGCGCACGGCACACCTCGGCGACCTGTTCGCGGGCAAGGGCCTGCCGCTCGTCGACGCCGCGAACGGCGGGAGCGTGCTGCACTATCCGGCGACGCTGAACAAGGTGCACGCGGGCATCAAGAACGTGGACACGATCGTCAACGGACACATGCCGAACCAGACGACATGGGCGGACCTCAAGACGTTCGCGGAGTTCAATCAGGACTTCCTGAACTGGGCGCAGGCGGCGGTGAAATCGGGAAAACCGGCGGAGGAAGCGGCCAAGGACTGGAAAGTGCCGGAGAAGTACACGGGCTATTCCTCGGCGGTGTCATCGCTGTTCGGCGGCGTGGCCGGGAGGCTCCAGCGGCTGCAGGAAGAGACCAAGAGATAGGACGGCGAGAGAGATCATGGCCGACGATCTCGTGACGCGCTACGCGGCGAGCCATCAGCATCCCGTCAATCGTTTCTGCCACACGATCGGCATTCCGCTGATTGGCGTCTCGATTGCGCTGTTCGCGGCGTCACTGTTCATCGCGGGCGCATGGAGACTTGCGCTCGCGCTGTTCGTCGTCGGCTGGATCTTCCAACTCGTCGGGCACGCGTTCGAAGGGAAGCCGCCCGAGTTCTTCCACGACTGGCGGTTTCTCTTCGTCGGCGCCCGCTGGTGGCTCGCGAAAATCCGCGGGCGAGCGTGATCAGCCCTTCGATTTCTCCAGAAACCTGCGGACTTCGTCGAGCGACTTCGCCTGCGTGATGCCGTGCGGCGGACCGGACGGATGATTGCCGTACGCGATCACGGGGACGCCGTACTGTTTCGCGAGCCACACTTCGGACTCGGTCCCTGCGCGCCCGGGCAGCGCGATGATTGCGTCCGCTGACAGCACGTTGATGTGATTGCGGCTCGACCGCAGCGCGCCCTCCTCGCCGCTGTCGGGCAGGTGCGTGTAAATGGCGATCTCGACCCACTCGTTCGGATAGCCGGGCGGCGGTTCGTAGGTCACGTCAGCCGCCGTGAGCTGCTCGATCTGCTCGAGGCCGTGCACCTCGGCCGGGATGACGCCGATGACGAGCCCCGATCGCGGCGACGTCTCGTAGAACGCGCGGCTGACCGCTTCCATCACGCCGCGGCCGCCACCGGTCAGCAGATCGAACCCGAGCGCGGCGATCAGCCGGCCGACCTCGGCGCAGCACGCGTCGGCGCTGCGGCCGGATCCAATCACGGCCACGATCGGTCGCCGCCCCCGCGCCGACGCCGCAAGGCGGCGCTTGATGTGGAAACAGGACATTGCAGATTGCAAATTGCAATGCTCAGTCGGTATACGACCCCGCCCGGCCCGCCTCGACGACGACGGAACCCCCGGTGCGGATCGGAAGATCCGGCACGGTGACTCTGTCGAGGATTTTGAAATCGGCGCGCATGGACGCCGGCGTCGCCGTGCACGCGACGTAGCCGCGGCGCGCGCTGTGATACTTGATGTGCGGGTTGTCGCTCTTGATCTCGTTCCAGCCCGGCGCGATGTCGAACCCGTCCCCGGTTGACGTGATCGCCGAGTTCGTGAACTCGACGCCGACGGTCGCGGATCGCGGATTGGTGAAATCGAGCTTGAGATCCGCGCCGTAGTGCATGTGCACGTCGCCTGACAGCACGATCGGGTTCGGCGCTTTCGTTTCCTGCAGCCGCGCATACAGCCGCTGGCGCGCCGCGACGTAGCCGTCCCACTTGTCCATCGAGAAGCGGCCATCCGGATCGAGCTTCGCCGCGTCGCGCTGGTAAGTCGGGACCTGCTGGCCGATGACGGTCCACCTCGCCTGCACGGTCGCGAGCGTATCGAACAGCCACTTCTCCTGCTCCGCCCCCATCATCGTGCGCGTCGGATCGAGCGCTTCCGCGCAATCGGTATGGCTGCCGTCGCCGCATGCCTGATCCGATCGCCACTGCCGCGTGTCGAGGACGCTGAAATCGATCAGGTTGCCGAACCGCAGCCGGCGGTAGATGCGCATGTGGCTGCCCGACGGCAGCGCACCCGCACGGAGCGGCATCATCTCGTAGTACGCCTGATACGCGGCGGCGCGCCTCAGCACGAACAACTCGGGCGGGGTGCCCTTCTCGTCGAAGTCGCCTGCGTAGTTGTTTTCAACTTCGTGGTCGTCCCACGACATCACGAACGGCGCCGACGCGTGCGCGGCCGCCAGATCGCGATCCATCCTGTACAACGCGTACCGGTTCCGGTAATCGACGAGCGTGTACGGCTCGTGGCCGACGTGCAGGCGCACGCGATCGCCGCGACCCGGGTCGGGCCGGTTCTCATAGATGTAGTCGCCGGTGTGGAACACGAAGTCGAACTGCTCTTCGGCCATGCGGCGGAACGCCGTGAAGTAGCCCATCTCGTAGTGACTGCACCCGCAGACGGCGAATCGCACACGGTCGACGGCGGCGCCCGCCGGCGGCGCCGTCTTCGTCCGGCCGGTCCGGCTCACTTCGTTGCCCGCGCGGAAGCGGTACCAGTACTCCCGGCCCGGCTCGAGGCCGCTGACCTCGACATGCACGCTGTGACCGAGCTCGGGCCGCGCGATCGCCGTGCCCTTCTGCGCGATGGCGCTGAAACGGGGATCGCGCGCGACCTCCCACGCGACGTCGACGTCGGTCATCGGCATGCCGCCGCCCTCGAGGGGCTTCGGCGCGAGACGGGTCCACAAGACGACGCCGTCGGCCAGCGGATCGCCGGAGGCGACGCCGAGCGAAAAGGGATACGCGTCGAAGATCGGCTGGGCGAGCGCGCGGCGCGTGAAGACCGGCGGCGCGATCGCCGCCGCGCCGAGCACCCAGGCGAGCTTCATCAACTCGCGGCGTGAAAACCGGGCCAGCGTGCGGTCGTAGATCGGCATTGTGGGCGTCATTATAGGCGCGGCGCCGAAACGCGCGTGTGACGGGAGTAAGATTGGCCGTTCCCGGGAGGTCTTGATGCGCTCTTTCGTCGCCTTCTTGTTCGTGACCGCCTGCAGCATCGCACTGCTGGCGCAGAATCCGACGCAACCGCTGACTCAGGCGCCGCTGCAGCGCGACCCGCTGACGCCCGGGCCGAATCGCGCCCAAGGCGAAGGCTTCGGTCCGTACAAGACGATGGTCGTGCGCGGCGCGATGCTCATCGACGGCACCGGCGGACCGCCGCGGGGTCCGGTCGACATCGTCGTCGAGAACAACCGCATCACCGCGATTCGCAACGCCGGAACGCCGGGGACGGCGCTGCGGCCCAATCGTCCGCCGCGCGCCGACCACGAGATTGACGCGACGGGGATGTACGTGCTGCCAGGTTTCATCGATCTCCACGTCCACGCGGGCGGCGCGCCGAAGAATCCCGACGCCGAGTATCCGTACAAGCTGTGGCTCGCGCACGGCGTGACCTCGGTGCGCGGCGTGCCGCTCACGGACAACGCGCTGGCCGTGAAAGAAAAAGAGCGGAGCGCGCGCAACGAGATCGTCGCGCCGCGGATCTTCAACTATCAGCGGCCGGGTTCCGGCTGGGGCAAAGGCGTGCCGCAGACCGCGGAACAGGCGCGCGCGTGGGTCGCGTGGGCGCGCGACAACGGCATCGACGGCTTGAAGCTCGGCGCCGAACGCCCCGATCTGATGGAGATCTACTGTCAGGACGCGAAGCGGCTCGGCATGGGTACGACCGCCCACCTCCAGCAGACGGGCGTCGTCCAGGTGAACGCGATCAAAGCGGCGCGCATGGGTCTCGGCACCGTCACGCACTTCTACGGCCACTTCGAGTCGCTTCTCAAGGACTACGTCGTGCAGCCGTACCCGGTGACGCAGAACTACAACAACGAACAGGATCGCTTCAGTCAGGTCGCGCGACTGTGGGACAAGATCCATCCGCCAGGCAGTCCGGAATGGAAGGCGTATCTCGAGGAGCACCTCAAGCTCGGCACGACGTTCGATCCGACGCTGACGATCTATTCCGCGGGCCGCGACGTCATGCGCTTCCGCGCGGCCGAGTGGCACGACAAGTACACGCTGCCGTCGCTGATGGACTTCTACACGCCGAACCGCGACAACCACGGCGCGTACTGGTACGACTGGACCACCGAAGACGAAGTCGCGTTCCGCAACTTCTATCAGGTGTGGTTCAAGTTGATGAACGACTACAAGAAGATGGGCGGCCGCGTCACGACCGGATCGGACTCCGGATTCATCTATCAGAACTACGGCTTCGGCTACATCAACGAGTTCGAGCTCCTGCAGGAAGCCGGCTTCCATCCGCTCGAGGTCATCCAGTCGGCGACGATGAACGGCGCGGCGACGCTGTACGAGCCGATGCACAAGTCACCGGAGATCGGCGTCGTTCGCGAAGGGATGCTGGCCGACATGGTGATCGTCGATCAGAATCCGCTGCAGAACTTCAAGGTGCTGTACGCCAACGGCGCGCTGAGGCTGAACGACAAGACCGGCCGCGTCGAACGCGTCGGCGGGATCAAGTGGACGATCAAGGACGGCATCGCGTACGACGCGAAGAAGCTCGCGGCCGACGTCGCCGCGATGGTCGAAAAGCAGAAGCGCGCCCTGGGAAAGACGACAACGACAACGTCGTCGAGCGCAGTCAGGTAGCGTCCACCTTCGCCAAAGGCTTCGGTGGACAAGCAGTCGCCCTGCTACAACCGGTGAGATCTATCAGGAGAATCATATGAAACGCATCATCATGCTTGGCGTCCTGCTCGCGGTTGGCGCAGCGTCGTCGCTCGTCGCGCGAGGTTACCAGCCGCCGGCGCAGCAAGGTCCGAGAGTCGTCGAGGTCGAGAAGCTCAAGGACAACCTGTTCATGCTCAAGGGCGGCGGCGGCAACACCGCCGTTTACGTCGGCGCGAACGGCGTGACGGTCGTGGATGCGAAGAATCCGGGCTGGGGACAGCCGATCCTCGACAAGATCAAAGAGCTGACGCCCAAGCCGGTGACGCTGCTCGTCAACACCCACACGCACGGCGACCACGTCAGCGGGAACGTCGACTTCCCCGCCACCGTGGACATCGTCGTCCAGGAAAACACCAAGGCGAACATGGAGAAGATGCCGATCTTCAAGGACAACGCCGGCAAGGGACTGCCGAAGCGGACGTTCAAGGACAAGATGACGATTGGCAGCGGCAGGGATCGCCTCGATCTGTATTACTTCGGCCGCGGCCACACGAACGGCGACGCGTGGGTCGTGTTCCCCGAGCTGCGTGTGGTGCACGCGGCGGATCTGTTTCCCGGCAAGAACGTTCCGTTCATGGACGGCACCAACGGCGGCAGCGGGACGGCGTATCCGCAAACGCTGTCGAAAGCGGCGGAGGGCATCAAGAACGTCGACACGATCATCACCGGTCACAGCACGACGTTGCCGTTCGGCGATCTGCGCGAGTACGCCGCCTTCGTGAAGGATTTCGTGTCGTGGACGGAAAGCGAGCTGAAGGCGGGCAAGAGCGCCGAGGCGGCGGCGGTCGAATACAAAGTGCCGGAGAAGTACAAGGGCTACATGCCCGGCACGCGTGTCAGAGGGAACGTCGAGCTGATTTACAGCGAGCTCAAGAAATAGTTCCGCGGTCGGCGGCCGACACCGCGTGGTCGCCGTCCAGGAGCCAGTCCGCCAGCGGATCGGCGTGAGTCCGGTGGATCTGCGTGTGCGTGGCGCAGATGCCGAGGAGCGCCTCGCGCGTCTCCCGGCTCGCGAAGTGCGCCGACGAATAACTACACAGCAGCACGAAGGAGTGCCGCACGGCCAGCTCGTTCCACAGCTCTTCGAGCCGCTGTGCCGCGTGGAAGTTGCCTTCTTCCGCGAGCACTTCCACCATCTCCCCGTAGATTCGGAGTCCCACCGGCCGATCGCCGGCCAGCTTGCGGACGAGCTCGCCGACCGTCTTGTGGAACAGCACCGAATCGGGAAGGCCGTGCCGCATGAACTGCGACAGAGCGGTGTCGGTGTCGAGCACGGTCAGCGACGTGCCGGCGCCATCCAGGAGGGGGTGGCCGCCGGCGCGCAGGCGGTCGGCAATGGCGAGCCAATTCCTGGGCTTGGCGACGACCAGGAGGCGCTCGGCCTGCCTGACGCCCTCCGCCAGGAACGCGGCCACACTGTCGGCCAACGATTCACGAGTGTCGAAAAACTGAACGATATGCTCGGACATCAGTCCGCCGCGCACCAATTTTTCTCTACGTGTCACAAGTCCTCGCACCAGGTAGATCCCTAACGATTCTCCGTCGTCGTGCCTCAGCCTCTACAGTTGGTCGGAGGAAAACGGCGTGTTACGAGGACGGAATAGAGCACGAGCTGTGCCGCGCCGCCGTCCGCTCATGCATTGACAATCACCCCTTCGTCGGCGGTTCGCGCGACGGAGGCACCGTCGACGCGAGCATCCGTCCGATCATGACGTTCACGAGGCCCGACGATCCGTCGCCGGTGACCGCGATGTCGGGCACGATCTTGACCTTGTTCTCGCCGACGATGGTCGCAATCTGCATCGCCGTATAGCCCGGCGCGCCAACCGCTTCGATTCCGAGCCGGTACGCCTCGGCTTTCGCGGCGCCGACCGCGCGAATCGCCGCGGCTTCCGCGTCGCCCGTGAGCCGCACCGACGCCGCATGACCTTCGGCGCGGCGCTGCAGCGCCTGGCCTTCGCCGCGCGCGGTTTCCGCCGTCGCCAGCGCGTTCTGCTGCGCGACGCGGACCATCTGCTCGGATCGGACGACCTCGCTCTGCAGGTTCGCGACCGCCGTCTCGCGCTCGAGCGCCTGCCGCTTCACCTGCGCTTCACGCTGCACTTCGTACGTCCGCTCGAGCTCCTCCGCGATCTTGCGATCGGTCTGCGTCTTCATCAGCTCCTGAGGCGGCGCGATGTCGCCGATGAGCGTGTCGATGCATTCCACGTCGTACGCTTCGATCGCGACCTTGATGGCGGCAAATGCGTGCTTCTGACGCGCCGAGCGCGCCGACAGGAACTCGAGCACCGTTACCTCCTGCGCCGAGTTGCGGAAATAGTTGCCGACCGTCGGCTGCAGCACGTGGTCGACCAGGTTCTGCATCGACCCGACGCGCGAGATCACGCGCGGGGCGTTCCGCATGCCGATGTGAATAATCTGCGACACGTCGAGGCTGAACGAGAAGCCGTCCTTCGATCGCACGAGGATGGACGACAGCCGTTCGTCGTAGTGATGCGCCTCCGTGCGCTGCGCCCAGTTCAGCACGATGTTCGTCGTCGGCACGAGCTCGACCTTCATCACGCGCGTGTTCAGCGGGTGCTTGCCGGGCAGCAGCGGCTCGACCCACACGCCCTTGCGCCCGCGCTCGACGAGGTCGCCGTGCGTGAACGCCTCGCCCGACACGTCCAGATGCTCGCGGCCGACGTAGCTCACGACGACGCCGACGTAACCGATCGGCACCTCGACGAGCGGCACCGGCTCGACGTGCGCGAACCACGGGTTCAGGTTCCACGATCCGGAGAGCAGCACGTCCTCCTGCAGACCGCGGCAGCCGCCCGCCTCCATGAACGCCTGCGGACGCTGAAAGCTGTCATGACCGGGCACGCTCGGGCCCGCGAGATCGCCCGACGCGATCGGCCGGCCGTCGAGCACCGTGACGATGCCGACGCGATCGGGCGGCATCTGATACACGTGCAGATCCTTCGGCGCCATGCCGTACTTCGGCGCCGATTCGGTCGTCACGACTTCGAAGAGCGCGGGGTTGATCCGGTACGTGCCCGCCGTCACAAACGCCGCCTGGCGGCCGCGCTCACCGCCGTTGCGCAGGAAGGCTTCGGCGTCCTGGAAGTTGTCGGAGTCCACCGCTTTCGCGAGCACACGCTCGCTTGGAATCGGCACGCCGTCGGCCGCGACGACCAGCGCGATCTCCCCGGGCCGCACGACGACCACCGGCACCTTCACCACGCGATAGCGCCACCGCCACAAGCCGAAATGCCATCCAGGCGGCAGCAGACGCGCCTGATATCCCGCTTCGCCGTTCGACGCGACGATGCGGCCGGAGGCGAGCGGAGGACCGAAGCGCTTGACGACGAGACCGGACTGGTTCGCCGCAATTACCCACACACCCAGCGACACCAGCGCGGCGGACGCGAACGCTGTGCCGATGAGCGCCGCGGCAATCCACAACGGCATCGCAGAAATGTCGACCATGGTTCCCTCTCTCCTTTTTACTGGCGTGTGGCCCACCCACGCCTGATGCGCTCGCACGCCGCACCTTCATGTGCGCGCAGTCGCACGCGCGCGGCTTCGGCCCCGACGTCGTGTCGGCCGGTTCGACAGGACCTGGCTGAGTGCGTCGATCACAGGATCCACGAGCACCTGGCCCACCGCGCCGATCCAGTGGCTGTCTGACGGGCGATTGCGTGATCCGCGCGGCCTCCCGGCGGCACCTGTCGAGTGCCTGCCCGTCAACCCGCCGCCTTGCCCTGTCCCCGCTGTTGTTTTCCTCATGACCGCGTGAGGTAAGTGCATCAACGGATCCGGCCAACACTCACGGATTCATTGGGCGATGCCAAGGTGATCGTCAACCAATTCATGCTTGGCCAGTGGTCTAATACTGATCATGAACAGCATCTCATGGTCGGGACTCGGGCCCGACCGAGGGATGGCCGCGGCGCTGAAGGCGCGGGGCCTCATGGTCGAACGCGAAGCGACCGACGACCTGCCGCTCGTCGTCGCCACCGCGTCGTCGCGGAAAGTGCCGGCGCCGCGATCGGCGCGCCGGCGATGGATTTGGCTGTGCGACAGTCCCGTGCCCGACACGCGCGTGATGGACGCGGTGATCCGCGGCGCATACGACGTCGTGTCGCGGCGCGCGCCGAACGCCATCGACACGCTGCTTCTTCGACTCGACGAGCTCTTGATGCCGGCGCCGGTCGTGCGGCCGCCCGACTCGCTCGTCGCCGCCAGCACTGCGTCGCGGGCGGTGATCGAGCAGGCGGCGCGCGTGGCCGACACGTCGATGCCGGTGCTGCTGACGGGCGAGACCGGCACGGGCAAGGAGGTGACTGCGCGCCTGATTCACGCGTGGTCGCCGCGCCACGAGAAGCGGTTCATCCCGATCAACTGTGCGGCCATCCCCAACGAGTTGATGGAGGCGGAGCTGTTCGGCTACGCGCGCGGCGCGTTCACCGGAGCGGCTCAGGCGTACGAAGGCCAACTGACGGCGGCCGCCGGCGGCACCGTCTTCCTCGACGAGATCGACGACACGCCGCTCCCGCTCCAGGTCAAGCTGCTGCGCGTCGTCGAAGATCGCGTCGTGAGCCGGCTGGGCGAGAACGTCTGGCGCGAAGTGGATTTCAGAATCGTGGCCGCGACCAACCGCGACCTCGAGCCGCTCGTCGCCGCCGGCCGCTTCGGTGCCGACCTCTATGAACGGCTCGCGATCGTACGCATCCACCTCAGACCGCTCCGCGAGCGGCTCGACGATCTCCCGGCGCTCGCGCGGCATTTCGTCGAGCGGTTCGCGCGAGAGCAGCATCGGCCGCGCGTGCCGTCGATCCGCGCCGACACGCTGCACGCGCTGGCCGCGTATCCGTGGCCCGGCAACATCCGCGAGCTGCGCAACGTGCTGTACGAGACGCTCGTGTACAAGCGCGGCGGCGACGAGATTCTTCCGTCGAATCTGCCCTCGCGGATCCTCAAGAGGACCGTGCAGGCCCCGGAGGCCGCCGTCAACACCGGTCTGGTTCGCGTGAAGGTGCGGAGCCGGCGGATGAACCTGCGCGAAGAAATCGCGGCGCTCGAGCGGGCCGCGCTTGCGGAGGCGCTCGAGGCCGCGGGAGGCAACGCCGCGGAGGCGGCGCGGCTGCTCGGCGAAGTCGGCCGCGGCGCCGCGCGCGACCCCGGCGGCACCGTCCGTGCGATGAAGCGGCGGCTGGGGTACCGGGGATGAATCACCATCCGACCAACCATCCACGGCCGGCCTCCGTCTAAGCCGTCCATGGAGTCTACATAGTAGACACGATGCCGCCGGCCTATCTGGGTGAATTCGAGCAGTTGCTCCTTCTCGCCGTGCTTCGGCTCGGCTCCGACGCGTTCGGGCCCGACATCGCGCGCGAGCTCGAGGCGCGCGCGGACCGCGCCGTGTCGCGCGGCCACTTGTACACCTCGCTCGACCGGCTCGAGGACAAGGGCCTGCTGCGATGGAAGGTCGCGTCCGGCACCGCCGCGCGCGACGGCCTGCCGCGCCGCATCTACACCGTGACGCCGGCCGGCGTCGCGGCGCTGCGCGCCTCGCGCGACGTGCTGCGGCGCATGTGGCGCGGGCTCGAAGGAGTGCTCAATGAGCGGTGACGCGCCGCTCGACTCCGCTCGGGACGGGCCGCCGCGCCTCGCGCGATGGCTGCTCGAGCGCGCGCTGCCGCCGGGCATCCGCGGCGCCGCGATCCGCGGCGATCTCCTCGAGGAGTTGCGCAGCCGATCGACGTCGCCGGCGCGAGCCTCGTGGTGGTACTCGCGCCAGGCGCTGTCGCTGTCGCTTCGCTACGGCTGGGACCGCGCGCGCCGGCGGCTCACCGGCGCCGGCCAATCCGACAACCCTGAGAGGTCGCCGATGTTTCTCGAATCGATCTGGCAGGACGTCCGCTACGCGGTCCGCTCCTACGTAAAAGCGCCGTCGTTCACGCTCGCGGTGATCACGACGCTGGCGCTCGGCATCGGCGCCTCGACGGCGATCTTCTCGATGGTCAACGGCATCTTGCTCCAGCCGCTGCCGCTGCCGGAATCGAACGGTCTGATCTACGCCAGCGATACCAACGGGAAAGGCGACAACATTTCGCTGGCCTGGCCGAACTACCTGGACTGGCGGGCCCGTGCGCAGTCATTCGAGGCGCTTGCCGATTCTCGTGAGGAATCGGTGACGCTCACCGGCACCGAGCGCGCGGCGCGGCTGCGCGTGCGGCGGGTCACTGGTAATTTCTTTCGCGTCATCCGCGTGCAACCGGTACGTGGCCGGGGATTCACCGACGAGGACGACCGTCCCAACGCAGCGCCCGCGGTGATCGTCACGGACGCGTTCTGGCAGACGCACCTTGGCGGCGACTCCGAGGTGGTCGGACGCGTCCTCACGCTCGATGACGTGCCACACACCATCGTCGGTGTCCTGCCGCGGGGATTCGAGTACGTGCGCCCGTACGATCTGTTCGTGTCGATGGGCCGCGTCGCCGGGACGCAGCAGCTCCTCGATCGCGGGAATCACATGGGGTTCTACGCGCTCGGCCGGCTGAAGCCCGGCGTCACCATCGAGACGGCGAAGCAGGAGCTCCGATCGATCGCCGCGGCGCTCGAAAAGGAATACCCGAACACGAACACGGGCGTCGGCGTGATGGCGCTGCCGCTCGTCGATCGCCTCGTGGCCGACGTGCGGCTCACGCTGCTCGCGCTCCTGGGCGCCGTCGGCTTTCTCCTGCTGATCGCGTGTGTCAATGTCGCGAACCTGCTCATCGCGCGCGGCGCCGCGCGGCAGCACGAGCTGGCGGTCCGCGCCGCGCTCGGCGGTGGACGCGCGCGGCTGGCCAGCCAGTTGCTCGTCGAGAGCACGCTCGTCTCGATCGCGGGCGGCGCGTTGGGCGTCGTGATTGCCTCGGCGCTGTTGCGCGCGCTCGTCGCCGTGGCGCCAGAGAACACGCCGCGCCTCGCGGCCGTGCACCTCGATTCCACGGCGCTCCTCTTCGCGTTTGCGGCGGCGGCGGTTTGCGGTGTTGTCTTCGGCGCATTTCCGGCGCTGCAAGCATCCGGCGTGCGCGGCCAGCACGCGCTCGTCCGCGGACGTGCCGCCGGCTTTTCCGGCCACTCACATCGACTGCGCCGCGGGCTGATGGTCGTCGAGACAGCGCTGGCGTTGATCCTGTTGACCGGCGCCGGCCTGATGATGCGAACGCTTCAACGACTCACGGAAGTCGACACCGGCTTTCGTCCAGATCACCTGCTGACGACGCGGTTCAACCTCGGCGGTCCGTCGTGGACCGAAGACAAGCGGCGCGCCTTCTTCGACGAGGTCCTGTCACGGGTGCGTGCGCTGCCGGGCGTGACTCATGCCGCGCTCGCGCTGTCGCTGCCAATCGACGGCTCGAACTGGAACTCGATCTTCATCGTCGCCGACAAACCGGTGCCGCCGCGCGCGGAGCTGCCGAACGCAGCCTTCACGCCGGTCAGCGCCGGCTACTTCGAGACGATGGGCACGCGACTGCTCCGCGGCCGGACGTTCGACGCGCGCGACACCGCGTCCTCCGCCAAAGTGCTCGTCGTCAACGAGGCGCTCGCGAGGAAGCTCTGGCCGGGCGAGGATCCCGTTGGGAAGCGGTTGAAGCAGGGATGGCCCGAAACGCCGGAACGCATTTCGCCGTGGCGTGAAGTCATCGGAATGGTGGCTGACACCAAGCTGAATGGTGTCGAGCGAGAAACGCCGTTGCAGGCGTACCTGCCGGTGACGCAGGAGCCGGCGCGCGGGCTCGCGCTCGTCATCCGCACGGCGACCGAGCCCTCATCGCTCGGGCCGGCGGTCGACGCGGCGATACATCAGCTCGACAAAGATTTGGCGCTGTTTCAGATCCGCACGATGGACCAGATGCTCGAGACGTCGCTCGCGCGGCAGCGCATGTCAATGCTGGTGTTCGTCGTGTTCGCGATCGTTGCGCTCACGCTCGCGTCAGTGGGCCTCTACGGCGTCGTCGCGCACGGCGTCACGGAGCGGACGCACGAGATCGGCGTCCGCATCGCGCTCGGCGCGGAACAGCGCCATGTGCTGGGACTCGTCGTTCGACAGGGATTGTCGATGGCAGTACTCGGCACGGCGATTGGAGTAGCCGGCGCGCTCGCGCTCGCGCGCTGGATTGAAGGACTGCTGTTCGGTGTCACCGCGACCGACCCGGCGACGATCGTCGCGGTCGTCGCGATGCTGCTCACCGTCGCGCTCGTCGCGTGTTACGTCCCGGCGTGGCGAGCGACACGGGTCGATCCGACGCAGGCGCTGCGGACGGAATAAAAACGTTCTGGCGCCTTCGATCTTCGTTCTGGAGCGAAGTCGCCAGAACGTTTTATTCCGTTCGGAGTGCCTCGAGCGGCGCAATGCGGGTCGCTCTGCGCGCGGGAAGGAAGCACGCGAGCATCGCTGCTGATGACAAGACAGCGGCGGCGGCGGCGAGTACCGCCGGATCGAATGGGCTGACGCGATACAGGAGTCCACTGACGAGCTTGCCGGTTCCCACCGCGAGCAGCAGACCGATCGCGAGCGCGACCAGCGTCGTCCGCAGTCCCTCGCGCAGCAGAAGCCGGCGCACGTCGGCCGCCGTCGCGCCGAGCGCCATCCGAATGCCAATCTCGCGCGTGCGGCGCGACACGTCGCAGGCTTTCAACCCATAGACCCCGATCGTCGCGAGCAGCAGCGCCAGGCCGCCGAAGGTGCTGAACATGGTCGCCCCGACACGGACGCTCCACGTCGTGATGCTGGCGTCGCGGTGCATTGTCATCGTCCGCGCCGTGAAGATCGGGAGCCGGCTGTCGAGCCGCTGCAGCTCGCCGCGGACCGTGGCGAGCATCGCCGCGTCGGGCGCGCCGGCGGCGGTCCGCACGTGCAGCGTCATGTTCGGATAGAACCGCGATCCGAACGACGCGTACACACGCGGCCTCGTCATCGCGAAGAGATCCTGCCGCACCGGTGGCGCGATGCCGACGATCGTGAACGACTCGAGCGGCTCGCCCTGGCGCGGCTCGATCAACACCTGACGGCCGAGCGGTTCGGCGTCGCCGAAGAGCTGTCGCGCCAGCGCGGCATCGACGAGGGCGAGCTTCATCCCCGCGCCCCGTTCGTCGTCGCCGACCGTGAACTCGCGGCCGCGCAGCACGCGCAGGCCGAGCGTCTTGAAGTAGTCGGAGCCGACGACGACGAAGTCGGCGTCGATCCCTTCCGGCCCCGGCGTGAGCCGGACGCGGCGTCCTTCCTGAATCTCGCCGAAGGGCACCGTCGATGCCATGCTGGCGGCTTCGATGCCTGGCGTCGCGCGGAGGCGCTGCAGCATCGCGCGGAACAGCGGACGCGCACGCGTTTCGTCGTATCCGGCCACGCTCGGATCGACGGCGACGACGAGCTGATGATCGAGCGAGAAGCCGACGTCGGCCGCGGCGGCATGAAGCGCGCCGCGGACGAAGAGCCCGCCCGCTGCGACGAGCGCGAGCGAGACCGCGAGCTGGCCGACGGCGAGCAGCGATCCGACGCCGAAGCGCCGCGCGGCGCGACCCGGCTCGCCTTTCAAGTCCGATGTCACCTCCGGCCGCGAGAGCGACCACGCGGGCCCGAGCGCGAAGCAGATTGTCGAGAGCAGCGCGAAGCCCGCAGCCGCCGCCACCATGCGGACCGACGGCTGCACCACCAGCTCGATGCCGACCGCAAGCGAGACCGTGCCGAACCACGCGGTGAGCGCACCGGTCGTCCACCAGCCGGCGAGCACGCCGAACGCCGCGCCGATCGCCGAGAGCGTGAGGCCTTCCACGAGGAGCTGCTGCACGATCCGCCGCCGGCCACTGCCGAGCGCCTGACGGATCGCAATCTCTTTGCGACGCGCGGCGCCGCGCGCGAGCATCAGGTTGGCGAGATTCAGGCACGCGACGACGAGCACGAGACCCGCCATTGCGACGAGCAGCGCCGAGATGACCTGGAGCTCGCTGTCGGTGCGCGGTTCCGAGCTGACCGTGAGGCGTGGAATCGGCGAGAGCTTGAAGACCTGATTGTCGGTCGCCGGGAATTCAGCGCCGAGACGCCTGGCGAGATCGTCGAGCGCCGCTTCCGCGCTCGCAATCGTGACCCCGGGTCTCAGCGCGCCCGCCAGGTTCAGCGGATGATTGCCGCGGTCCATCAACCCGGTGGTCCGCTGCTTGAACATGTCGTTGACGATCGAGTCGTAGGCGCCGAGCGGAAACCACCACTCCGGCGAGACGATCGACATCGTGCCCGCAAAATTCTTCGGCGCGACGCCGACGACGGTGAAGTCGCGCGCGTTGACGCGGATCGTGCTGCCGACGAACGCCGGCGACAAACCGGCTTTCTTCCAGGTGCCGTACGACGCAATCACCACGGGCACTTCCGCGCGCGGCCGCTCCTCGTCGAGCGTGAACGCACGACCTGCCGCGAGCGTCACGCCGAGCGTCTCGAAGTAGTTCGCGGACACGAGCGCCGCCAACGACCGCCGCGTGATGTCGCCCTCGCGAATGCCGACGATGGAGAAGGTGTGCGCCATCAGGCTGTCGAACACATCCTGACGCGCGCGCAGATCGACGTAGGCGGGATACGAGAGGTCGCGGTAGTCGTCCACCTTCACGCGGTCGCGGCTGAACACGCCGACCAGCGTGTCGATGCGGCCGGGCCGCGGCTGAAGCACGAGCGCGTTCACCACCGAAAAGACAGCGGTGTTCGCGCCGATGCCGAGCGCAAGCACGAAGACGGCGACGGCGGTGAACCCGGGCGCGCGCCGCAGCAGGCGCAGGCTGTGACGGAAGTCGCGAAGCAGGTGGAGCATCTTCCTGCCCTTCCTGCCCTTAATTGCCGACTCTGAAAGATACGGAAGCCATCGTCTTGTCCCACATGATCGTCATCTTGCCGCCGGCGTCGCTCATGTCCGTGAACTCCCACGTGAGCTGCTCGATCGACACCGGCAGCGTCGTCAGCGTCATCGGCGCGCGCACGACGTCTCTGTCGGGCGTGTAGTTGTACGAACCCCACAACGCTTCTTTGTTGTTGGGATCGAAGCGCGTCTGCGCCGGCCACGTCGACACGACGAACGTCCAGTTGTTCGGCTTCAAGTCGATGAACAGACTGTATTCGCCGACCGGAACCGTCTTCTCGTTGATGATGAGCGGCACTTCGGTCTCGAGCCGCGTCGACACGTTCGCGCCCGCGCGCCAGATCGGCGCACCAACCAGCGCGGCCTTCCCGTACTCGGCGCCCGATCCCCAGAGATCGCGTCCGCGCTTCAGCGGACGGCCGTACGTGATTTCAATCCACTTGCCGCCCTGATACGACTCGCCGCCGAGCGCCGGCGCGCCGCGGCCGGCGGGCTTGACGTATTTGCCCTGCACCTGCGCCGCCGCCGTGCCCGAGGGACTCAGCGGACGATTCTCCTGCGCGATGACAAGGATGCCCGCGGCAGCAGCCAGCGCACTGGCCCCGATGACGATGCGGAGTTTCTGTGTCATGTTATGTCCCTGCCTTGAAAGCAACCGACGCCATCGTCTTATCCCACATGATCGCGAGTGCGCCGCCGGCGTCGGTCATGTCGAGGAATTCCCACGACAGCTCTTCGTGTGAGTGCGGCAGCGTTTCGAGCGTCATCGGCGCGCGCACGACGTCCTTGTCCGGCGTGTAGTCGTACGCGCCCCAGAGCTCGTTCTTGTTGTTCGGATCGTAGTCCTTCTGCGCTTTCCAGTTCGAGACGATCAACGTCCAGTTGTTCGGTTTGAGATCGATGAACAGCGTGTACGTGCCGGGCGCGATCGTCTTGCCGTTGATCACGAGCGGGACTTCGGTCTTGATCTGCGTCGACTCGTTCGCGCCCGCGCGCCACACCGGCGCGTCGGGATTCACCGTTTTGCCGTAGCTCGCGGCGGCGCCGCCGAACAGAGTCCGGCCGCGTTTGATCGGCCGTCCGTAGGTCACTTCGATCCACTTCCCGCGCTTGTACGCGGGTTC